>NZ_RQXT01000199.1 GCF_003863365.1 Mesorhizobium tamadayense
ACGCCATCGATGCCGGCATGCTTTCCGGCTATGGCCGTGAACGCTGGGAAAAGCTGGCTCTTTGGCAGGCTCCAGACCCCGACGAGGTGCGCTTGCGCGCCTTGGTCCGCCGCCGTCAGGAGCTCATCGCCATCAGGGGCGCCGAGAACAGCCGCGCCAAGGCCCCTGGCGGCCGCGATCTCGCGGCCTCCTTCAAGGCGGTGATCAAAGCCGTCGAGCACCAGATCCAGGCCATCGAGGCCGCCATGCGCGAGCTGATCGCCAACAGCGACACCCTCAAGCACCGGGCAGCCGTATGCACGGCCATGGACAGTCTCGGCCCGATCGTGACGGCCAAGCTGCTGGCCAGCTTGCCCGAGCTCGGTTCCCTGACACGCCGCAAGGCCGCAGCCCTTGCCGGCGTCGCGCCGCATCCCAACGACAGCGGTCAAAAAAGGGGCTACCGCAAAATCCGCGGCGGACGCCCCGACGTCAGAAGCACGCTGTACATGCCGGCCCTGCGCGCCGCCGCCGGAAAGGGCGAGTTCGCAGCCTTCTACAAACGCCTTCGCGCCAACGGCAAAAAGGCGATGGTGGCCATCGCCGCCGTCATGCGCAAGATCATCGTCACCCTCAACGCCAGGCTTCGCGATGCCATGATTCCTCAGAGTTGATGACGA
>NZ_RQXT01000200.1 GCF_003863365.1 Mesorhizobium tamadayense
GCAGGCTTGAGAGCCTGCGGTTGTTCTGCGGAAACGCTGCCGGCCGTTCCTTTCAGTGCTGCATGTACTTGGCCGATCAGGGCGGGGAGATCGCCCACCGGGACCGGGTTGTTCGAGACATAGGCTGAGACGACATCCGCGGTAAGCTCGATGAGGGCGTCGAGGCTGTGGTCGGCTTCTTCTGTCATGAAATTCTCCGGTTGGCTTGAAGACAGCAGGCGAAGCCTCGCTACATAGTGATGGTTGTGGCTGAAGGCAATAAATGTCTCGGCAGCATCAGTATCGCCATAAGCTATTGCTAATGCGCGTTCGCCCCGGAAATCGTTCGGCTGCCAGGCGCGCCGGAACAGATATGCAGCCATGCCGTCCTGAGCTTTTGTAATTCCGAAAGCAACGTGACGAAATTCCGCGCTACAGCAAATACGGCCAGGTGAACAAAACCGGCATTCGTCGTTCGTCAGTGACGTGGGCCCAACGGGTCCGGTCTATTCCCGGCGACTTCTTGGGATGACTATTTGTTTTTTTGCGAGCTGATCGGCCTTTCGCCGGAGCTTGGTCCAAGAATGAAGTCAAACACGGGTAGGGGCTGACCGAGCGCTGTTGCCTGCAAAGCTGCCGGGATCCGTGCCGCGGCTTCTGCGTATT
>NZ_RQXT01000201.1 GCF_003863365.1 Mesorhizobium tamadayense
ACTGCCGTTCGTCACGCATAGCTCCACCTCCAGCGGCGTTTGCGCGGTGCCCGTGAGTTCGCCTCGGAAAGCCTTGAGAAAGAAGGACGTGAGCGGGCGTCCGACCGGCTGCGAGCCGTCGACGCAGGCAAGCTCGGCGAAACTGCGATTGGCAGCCACGATCTCGGTTTCGTTGCACACGATTAGCCCCTCGACGGCCGCGTCGACCAGCTCCTGCATACGCGCTATCTCGCCGGCGCGACGCAGATCACGCATATCGAGGGCGACGCCGATGATGGCCAAAAGGATGATGACGATCGAAACGAGGGCTACGCCAGCCGCCATCCAGTCCGCAGGCAACGCCGTCGCGGAAACGACAATGCGCGGGTCTGGCATGATTGCGGCCGCGCCCATCGCCGTGAAATGATGGCTGCAAATCGCGACCGTCAACACGAGGGCACCGAGCGCCTTCCACTTGACCATGTTGGCGTAAAGGGCAACCGGCAATGCGGCCGTGCCGAACAGCGCACCAAGGATGATTGAGGCGGCGACAAGCGGCACATCCCAGACGACGCGGCCCGCGATCTCGAATGCGGCCATGCCAGTGTAATGCATCACCGCGATGCCGCCTCCCACGATCGCACCGCCGATCCAGCGTCCAC
>NZ_RQXT01000202.1 GCF_003863365.1 Mesorhizobium tamadayense
TCCTAGGCTTGCGTCGCGACATTCCGGATAGGCAGCATCGTGTCTTTCACTATCTTCGAATTCCGAAGCCCTTTGGTTTCCCAAACTGGGTTGTCCAAATTTGCGGTTGAAATTTACTTTTTCCGAATTGTTCGGTGTTAGGAGACCAACACGCAGCTACTACTCTAGGGCGGGAGTGAAAGAGTGATGCAGCGTCTGTCTGCCGCAAGGCTCGGTGACCTTCTGGCGGGAGACCTGCGTGTTTTTGGCGGGCCATCGACGATCGAACCACTTGCCGGCCGTATCAGGGCGGAGCAGGTCAGTATCGTGCTTCGCAACACGCTTCTTGGCATGGTTGCGAACATACTCAATGCGGCCACTTTTGTCATGGCGGTTTGGGGCTCGCCCGACCAAACCAAAGCCATCCTCTGGGCGAGTGTGATCATCGTCGCCGCTGGTTTCGTCGGCCTAAGAGCGAGATCTTCGTTTCAGTCAGTCAAACCAAGGTCGGTATCTCGCCGGACAACGCAGAACCTGGTGCGCAACGCCTTCCTGTTCGGTACTTGGTGGGGCGTACTTCCCGTTCTGTTCTTCGGTGGGGCAACAAGTGCCGCCCAGGTCGTCATTACCTGCCTGAGCGCGGGGATGATCGCGGGCGG
>NZ_RQXT01000203.1 GCF_003863365.1 Mesorhizobium tamadayense
GCGGTTCTACGCAGGCACATGGTCGAGATGATTGCGATCCATGCCGACCTTGCAAGCGAAGAACTCGGCAAGGCAACGCTCGATGAGCGGGTGATGGCATCAATGCGGCGGGTCCCGCGACATCTCTTCGTGCCAGCCGCGGTCGCGCCTTATGCCTACCAGGACATGCCGCTGCCGATCGGCTTCGATAAGACCGTCTCGCAGCCCTTCATTGTCGCTTTGATGACCGATCTCCTTGCTCCCCAACCGCACGAAACGGTGCTCGAGATCGGGACTGGCCTGGGCTATCAATCCGCGATCCTCGCGGAACTCGCAGGACAAGTTTGGAGCGTCGAAATCATCGAGGAATTCGCAAGCCATGCCGAGGCTCTGCTGCAGGGCCTTGGCTTCTCGAATGTCGCCATTCGTGTCGGAGACGGATCTCGCGGCTGGCCCGAGCACGCCCCATTCGACAAGATCCTGGTTAGCGTGGCGGCTGAGCGGACGCCGCCGGCTTTGCTGAATCAGCTCAAGCCAGGGGGACGCCTTGTTCTGCCTTTGGCGTCTGAAGAAGTACAGTTTCTGACCATCATCGACAAGGATGTGGCAGGGCAAATCGAGACTCGGAAGCTCATCCCGGTTCGGTTCAGCCGGCT
>NZ_RQXT01000204.1 GCF_003863365.1 Mesorhizobium tamadayense
GCGCATTTCGCGCCACATCCATGTCGACGTGCTCTACCACTATTTGCCGGAGCGCGCCGGCCGCTGGTTGGCGCTTAGCGTCGACGTCATCCGTGTCGTCTTCTTCGCATATGGGACCTGGCTGATGTGGCGCTACGTCTCGATCGTGGCGCATGAGCGCATGGTCACCGTCAACCTGCCGCGCCGCTGGTTCTTCTACGCCGTGCTGGCCGGCTTCGCGCTGATGTTCGTGCGCTCGATCCAGGTCTTCGTCGCCAACTACAGGCGTGGCTATTCGGTGCTCGAGCGTCCCGGTGCGTTCGAAACGGTGGGGGACTGAGCGATGGTGCTTCTGGTCGGAGGCTTTCTTGTCCTGATGCTGATCGGCGTGCCGGTCGCCGTTTCAATGGCGGCCGCCTCGGTGCTTTATCTCGTGATCTACGGCGTCGCGCCCGACATCATCGCGGCCCAGCGCATGATTGCCGGGGTGGAGAGCTTTCCGCTGCTCGCGGTGCCCTTCTTCATCCTGGCCGGCAACCTCATGAACATCGCCGGCGTCACCGGCCGCATCTACGCCTTCGCCCTTGCCCTGGTCGGCTGGATGAGGGGCGGCCTGGCGCAGGTCAACATCATCGGATCGGTGATCTTTTCC
>NZ_RQXT01000205.1 GCF_003863365.1 Mesorhizobium tamadayense
ACGCATTTCGCGCCACATCCATGTCGACGTGCTCTACCACTATTTGCCGGAGCGCGCCGGTCGCTGGTTGGCGCTTAGCGTCGACGTTATCCGTGTCGTCTTCTTCGCATATGGGACCTGGCTGATGTGGCGCTACGTCTCGATCGTGGCGCATGAGCGCATGGTCACCGTCAACCTGCCACGCCGCTGGTTCTTCTACGCCGTGCTGGCCGGCTTCGCGATGATGTTCGTGCGCTCGATCCAGGTCTTCGTCGCCAACTACAGCCGTGGCTATTCGGTGCTCGAGCGTCCCGGTGCGTTCGAAACAGTGGGGGACTGAGCGATGGTGCTTCTGGTCGGAGGCTTTCTTGTCCTGATGCTGATCGGCGTGCCGGTCGCCGTTTCGATGGCGGCCGCCTCGGTGCTCTATCTCGTCATCTACGGCGTCGCGCCCGACATCATCGCGGCCCAGCGCATGATTGCCGGGGTGGAGAGCTTTCCGCTGCTCGCGGTGCCCTTCTTCATTCTGGCCGGCAACCTCATGAACATCGCCGGCGTCACCGGCCGCATCTACGCCTTCGCCCTTGCCCTGGTCGGCTGGATGAAGGGCGGCCTGGCGCAGGTCAACATCATCGGATCGGTCATCTTCTCT
>NZ_RQXT01000206.1 GCF_003863365.1 Mesorhizobium tamadayense
GCCGTCGGCATCGTGCAGCCGCCTGTCGTGGCGCTGGAGACGGATGGCGGCAATGGCTACGTCATCGATGCCGGCCATCGCCGGGTGAAACAGGCGATCGCGGCCGGTCTGGAAGAGATCGCCGTCCTGGTGATCGAGAGGGCCGAGGATGGCGGCGCCATGCGCTCGCTGGCCGACACGCTCGCACATGAGCAGCTCAGTCCCGTCGACCAATGGCGCGCGATCGAGCGTCTTGTTGCACTGGGCTGGACCGAGGAAGCGATCGCCGTGGCGCTGGCGCTGCCGGTACGCCAGATCCGGAAGCTGCGCCTGTTGGCGAACGTCCTGCCCGCCATGCTCGATCAGATGGCCAAGGGCGACATGCCCAACGAGCAACAGCTGCGCACCATCGCGTCGGCTTCGCTTGATGAGCAGAAGGAAGTCTGGAAGAAGCACAAGCCCTCCAAGGCCGATCCGCAGGTGTCGTGGTGGAGCGTGGCGCAGGGTTTGACCAAGACCCGGATGTTCGCCAGGCACGCCAGCTTCGGCGACGACCTGGCGCAGGCCTATGGCATCGCCTGGGTCGAGGACCTGTTTGCTCCGGCTGACGAGGACAGCCGCTACACGACGGATGTCGAGGCCTTCCTTGG
>NZ_RQXT01000207.1 GCF_003863365.1 Mesorhizobium tamadayense
GCGTGTCTTCAGTTAGGGGATTCCCAAATCAGTCTTTGAGTGATTCATAGGCGGTCGGTTTGATTTGGGGAACCGACCGATGCGGCGATACGGGCTTCGCGACGACCAGTGGGATCGGATCAAGGATTTCCTGCCGGGCCGTGAGGGCCATGTGGGTGGGACGGCGCAGGACAACCGCCTGTTTGTCGAAGCGGTGCTCTACCGCTACCGGGCGGGCATTCCTTGGCGGGACCTGCCGCCGCGTTTCGGTGACTGGAAGATTGTCTGGCAACGCTTCGACCGGTGGGCCAAGAGCGGCGTTTTTGACCGTATCTTCAAGACTTTGGCCAGTGATCACGACAACGAGTACATGTCGCTGGACGCAACCATCGTGCGGGCCCACCAGCACAGCGCCGGCGCCCAAAAAAAGCGGGCCAAGACCAAGCCATCGGACGCTCCCGAGGCGGACTGACCACCAAGATCCACGCCATGGTCGACGCCCTGGGCAACCCCGTCGGCTTCTCTCTGACCCCCGGCCAAGCCTCCGATCTTAGCCAGGCTGAGCCGCTGCTCGACCAAGTCGACCCGCAAGCCCTCCTTGCCGACAAGGCCTACGACGCCGACGCTCTCATCCAGAACCTCGAGGA
>NZ_RQXT01000208.1 GCF_003863365.1 Mesorhizobium tamadayense
GCGAGGAGTGCATCGGCGAGGGGGAGGGCATCCTTGACGCGTTCGATGGTGATGACGGGCACGACACCGATGCGGGCGATGGTGTCGAAAGGCGTGGACATGGGCACTTCCTGCTGCGGTGGACCCGGCGCTGGTCGAACTTGCCCGGGCCGTCTTCTTGTCGGCCCGGCAGTCACCTTCCACATCCAGGTGAGGCCGTCGAGGTTTTAATCTTTGCCTTCAACCGCTCCTCGGGCACAAGCCAGATCACGGTAAGTTGTCGGACCTCATTCGGATCTTACTGTGCAAGTGGTGGGAAACCAACGCGTAGCTGCCAGTGCGTGTGATCGATGAAGAGAGTGAACCGGACGGAAGCGCGACTGTCCCCGTCCGCAGTGGTCCGCATGCTGATCAGGGATGGAAGCCGACCGGACGAGACCGCGCGCGGGCTCGCTCCCTCGAGGTCGCTGTTTCGTGTCGCACGACGGCCCCTTGGATCAAGATCACCTTTTCTATCGCTACCCCATTCGCTCTGAGGCGAACGAACCGGGTGATGGTGGAAATACAACCGTCTTGTTCCCGTTTAGGAAAACTCGGCCATGGATGTGGGCGTGTATCGCCCGTGCCAAGGCCTGT
>NZ_RQXT01000021.1 GCF_003863365.1 Mesorhizobium tamadayense
GTGTCCCTATGCCGAGGAGTTCGCCCTGGCACACGCCCGAATACGCGCCGCGGCTCTGTGACGCCGCAGAACCTGAACCCTTCCCGCCAACAACACAGGATACATTGCAGAACCCACGGCCGCCGCACACCGCGGCGCCGGCTGCGCTCGTCTTCGAACGCGGGACCTCGAAGCCGGCGTCCGGACCGGCCAAAACGCGGCTTAATGGCGGGTGCGGGTAGAGTCGAGGAAAGGCGCGGTGGCTAGCCCTTGCGGGTATCGCTCCGTTTCCCTTCCCCGCTCATCAAACTGGACGTGCCGATTTCCGGCATCCAGCTTTCCGACTGGCTTCATCGCGAGGCCCGCGGCGGCGGTCCAAGATGCACGCTCCGAAGACGCAACACCCCAAGCTCTCCGAAGACCTTTGCATCGGAGAACCTGTTGCTGCCATGTCCTTGCACCTTGTGCCGTTTGCATAGGAATGCGCGTACCCGGTCGTAGACGTGGCTGTCGACCGCCCGATAGGCAGGCAGACGTGTTCCGTAGCCGAAGTAACCGGACCAGCCGCGCAGAAGTCTGTTTAGCCGGCCGCGCACCTCGGGCCACGGTTCTTTGTTGCCTCTCACCAGGAGATCGCCGATCTTAGTCTTGATCCGTTGCACGCTCTTCTTGGACGGGCTCGCACCCAAGTACCAGTGGCCGTCTTTGCGGAAGCGATGCGGGCCGAAGCTGTAACCAAGGAAGTCAAATCGTTCCGTGCGGGCATCTTTCAGCGAGGTTTTCTCCTCGTTGAGCGTCAGCCCAAGTTTTGTCATCACCGCACGCGTCCACGCCAGCGCCTCACCCGCGTGTCCGCGGCTGAGGATGACGAAGTCATCGGCATAGGAGACGACATGCGCACGGAACGCTTCGCCGCGTCCGGTGAGTCGCCAATGTTTCAGGAAGCGGTTCATGTAAATGACCGAGAGCAACGGGCTTGCGACCCCGCCTTGCGGCGTTCCGCATGTGCTGCTCTTGCCACCGTTCATGTACCGTTTCCCGTCACCGTCCCGCTCTTCAATCGGCGCTTTCAGCCACAGCTTTATCAGCCGCAGCACATGCCGGTCGACGATGCGTCGGGCCACCGATTTGAGGAGGTCCGAATGCGGGATCGTGTCGAAGTATTTCGACAAATCGGCGTCTACAACGTCCGTATAGCCCCGACAGATTAGCCGGTGCACTTCCTTGATGGCGTCGGTCCCACTACGTCCGGGCCGGTAGCCATAGGCACTGTCCTCGAAGTCCGCCTCGAATACCGGTTCCAGCACCAGCTTGGCGGCGGCCTCAACCACCCGATCCCGGATAGTCGGGATGCCGAGCGGGCGCTCACCGCCCCCCGGCTTCGGGATCATCACCCGCCGCACCGGCTGTGGCCGGTAGGTCTTCGAAACGAGTTCCTCGCGCAGGCCCGCCAGCCATGCCTCCACGCCCTCCACCTCGATCTGCGCAAAGGTTACCCCGTCCACGCCCGGCGCACCCGCATTGGCGCGGGCCAGTGCATAGGCATGGCGCAAGATGTCTTCGCGGCAGATCTTGTCGTACAGCACGTAGAAGCGGAAAGCGGGCTCCGCCTTCGCCTTACGATAGAGCTTTCTCTGCAGGGTCCTGATCTTATCGGGTGTTTCGAGGCTCATCGCCAATCACCCCTCCTCTCCAACTTCAAAAGCACACCAGAAGTCAGGGTCCTTTCCTCCGCCGGCATTACCCGGCCTCAACGGTCGTACGACCCTGTCCGACTCCCGCCCGGTCCATCACCAACAGTGATGTCGAAGCCGCGACCTCCGACCGGACGGGTCTCCCCCGATTACCCGCATCACCTTTCCAACGTGCCGTGCCCACTACCCCGGCGGATCGAACGGGTGCCCATGTCGATAGCTTCCCCGCTCATGCTGCCTTCCCCATCTCTCAGCCGGGTCGGCATCCGCTACTTCACTTTCGAGGCCTGCTCAGGCTTCACTCGCGTTACGGCCCGCTGGATCGCTCAGCCGCCCAAGGCGGCCTTTGTCACGAGGCTTCAACCCAACCAGTTACCCGGCCAAGCCGCTCGTCAGCTACCAGACCTATCGACAATTATCTGGGTGGAACCTTCCTCCACTGGTGTTACGCGCCGTCGGGGCGCACTGAGAGAAACGGGCTAGATCAAAGAACTGCTCAAGACACGGGTTCTCGGGACAATTTCGTTCATCGCGACCCCGCTGCCTCATGTGTTGAGAGAAGGAGATTTCGTTCAAGTCCTAAGGGCGAACAGACGGGGGCCGGTGGCCGCGCCATAGCAGCGACTTCGCCTGCGCTTGCTAGATGGGGTAACGGGCCGCCAAGTCGGCCGCTCACTTTGCTACGGCGCTTTGAGTTGCACGCTCAGCTTGCGGCTTGGTTGGAAGGAAGATGGTCGTCAATACGCCGGAATTCCGACCCGTTGTCGGAGATCCATCTGGCGATCAGCGCTCGCGCTGCCATTTCCCCGCCGGCGCCGACCGGACCGATTACATAGCCGTGGCCGAAGCGCCGGAGGAAGGACCATGCGGCGATCTCCCCGTTCTGCTCCCGGATAAGCCCCTGCCGATTTTCTTCCGCGCTCTCAGCAATCCGGCGCGTCGAAAACCCACCGCCCGCTCATCGAGCGCAATCACAGCGGCGAGGTCAGTTTCCTGCATGGACTTAAAGCTGGCGCCTTCCAGCAGTTGCGCGGATGCCGGCACGGCATTTGCCGCCTGGTGCTGGCGTACCGCGCCGATAGGTTTGTAGCCGAACTTTTCGTAGATTGGCAGGCCCTCCACAGTTGCATTGAGAAGCATCGTCCGGTCGCCAGCATCCCGCGAGCAGCCTCCATCAGCGACCGGCCGAGTCCGCGCCGTTGCATTGAAGGTGAAACGATCAACATGCCGAACCTGGCATAATGCTGGCCGAAGGGCCACCAGATGATGGTGCCGACCACGAATCACGCTCCATGGCCGCGAGCCCACGGCCGAGCTTCAGAGCGAAGCTCCAGTCCTGTCGCCGATGTGGCCAGCTCACTGTCGTGGAAAGGACCTGAGCTGCTGCAAGGTTCTTTTCTTCCAGCCGCACTATGGCGATGGCGGATACGGACACATCCCTCATCCTAAAAGCTATCGAGAGGAAGGAGTAAGGGAGGCAGACTGCGACTAATCAATTCTGGCGGTCATTTACTCTCTCCAGGGAGCGCGGTCGCGCTTGATTTACAACGGGACAGAATTTCTTGAGTGTGCTCACCGAGTTGAGGGGGGGGAATCCGAATGCCGGTTTTGTAACAGTCGAATCGTAGCGGTTGGTTCACGTGCCATTCACCGCCTTTTTCGAGGCCAATCCGGACAAATAGGTCTCGTGTGCGCAGCTGTGGATCTCTTGCCACATCATTCAGGTCATGCACATGCCCCCAAGGAATTTCGACAGCGTCGAAAAGATCTGCCCACGCGGCTTGTGTTTGCTTTGCGATCGCGGCTGCAAGTTGCGCGCGATAGTCGGCCGCGTGTTCCACGCGGTCCTGATGGCTTGCCGAGGCGAGATGTGCCACACCAGTACTTTGACACAAAGCCTGCCAGTAGTGATCTTCGTTAGCGATGCTCAGCGTAATCATCTTATTGTCTGCACAAACGAACGTCCCATAAGCTGGTTCCTCCTCGTACACCTCCGCCATTGATCTTCCGTTTAAGGTCGCGTAGTGAGACGCGGTCATCCATGATACCAAGCTATCGGTCATAGCCAGATCGATGTAGCAGCCGTGCCCGGTTCGCTCTCGCGCCAGTAGAGCCGAGACCACACCAAATGCCGCAAGTGTACCCGAGGCGAGATCGGCGACGGGCAATTGAAATGGTTTCTCAATGAGTCCAGTTCGAAGCTGCTGAAATAGAACCCCGGCTAAGCCTTGGCAGGAGAGGTCGTGAACCGGGCGCCTGCGATAAGGGCCATTCTGACCGAAGCCGGTCAACGAGAGATATATCAGACGGCGATTCTTCGGGCTGAGCTCAGCGTAACTCAACCCGAGGTTTTTCATTACGTCGGGCCTGTAGCCTTCGATGAGGACATCCGCAGTTCTGCTCAATTCGAATAGCGATCTCTGGCCGGCCGCTGACTTGAGATCGAGGACAACACTTCGCTTGTTGCGGCTCAGCGAGGAAAAGAGGCTTTTGAGCTTGCGAGCTGGATCACCACCGTTGGGCCTCTCGATAAGAGTGACATCTGCGCCTAAGTCTGCCAGCAGCAGGGTTGCATACGGACCAGGATATTGTTCCGCGAGACTGAGAACTCTCACTCCCTCAAGTGGTGATCCAATCATGAGAACCTCCAGACAATCTTAACAACACTGAGCACAGCATTTTCAGGGCACCACGCAATGTAACGAGGTGGATCTTAGTGGATTCAATGTGACAACAGTGATAAGAGTTCGTGAAGAAAAGTTCTGCGACGCTGACGACATTGCGGCTCCTCGTCGCCATGGCAACGAGAGTCGCCTGAATGTCTTTCAGACCGGGCGACGTAGCAAAGAATTCAATGAAGCTTCACATCCGTGACGCCCAATTCAAGTTATTAGAGGAGTTCAGTTTTCAAGTAGCCGCGTCCTCAACGGTTCGGATACGAACGCGCGGCACCAATGCGCGCCTCGGCAGGCGCGTCGTGTCATCAAGATTCGAGCTCGCGACGCAATGCAGGAGAGAGTTATGGCCGGTAAAGGAGCGAAAGCTATGGCGGGGAGCCGAGCGAAAGGATCACAGGACGGTGACGTGCGTCCACTGACGGGAATTCGCGTCTTGGCATTCACGCACTATGCGGCAGGGCCAATCGCGGCGCAGTATCTTGGTTCTCTTGGGGCGGAGGTCGTCAAGATTGAGGCTCCGACCGGTGACTATCAGCGTAACGGTATCAAGGAGCCCACGGCGGCGGCGGACGCACCCAGTCCCTACTTCCTGGGCTTAAATCGCAACCAGCGTTCACTGTCAATTGATCTGAAGAGGCCGGAGGCGCAGCCGGTCATTCGCGACATGATCTCCCAGGCGGATGTCATTCTCGAGAATTTCCGGCCTGGCGTCTTGGAGCGGATGGGCCTGTGCCGCAGCGAACTTATTGCGGAGCATCCCAGTCTCGTCTATTGCTCGATCGCGGCCTACGATCCGGCCGGTCCCAGCCGCGAAACGCCGGGGCAGGATCTCATCATCCAAGCCCTGTCGGGCATTGCTAGCCTCGGCGGGGCGGCCGATGGTCCCCCCATCCCCGCCGGTGCCTACATTGTTGATACCTATACGGCATCGCAGGCGGTTATCGGCATTCAGGCGGCGTTGCGCCAGCGCGACCATACTGGGCTTGGTCAATGGGTGCGCGTGGACATGATGTCGTGCGCGCTTCACCTGTTGGCATCGGAAACCAGCTATGCGCTGAACGCTAAGGACCAGGCAAGTCGAGGCAGAAATGGCATTAGTCACAGTCACCAGCCAGCGCCTTATGGCATCTATTCGACCTTGGACGGTGCGATTGCTGTTGTGGCATACCCCGAAGCTCTTCCCGATATTGCCACCGCGTTGGGCCTCAGCGACCAGATCATACCGCTGGTGAAGGGGAAGGGCCCTTGGACAAGCCGCGACCAGATCGCCGGTATTCTGTCAGACCGGCTGTGTCAGCTAACAAGCGAGGATGCGCTAGCGCGCCTCGCATCCACAGGAATCCTGTTGGCCCCCGTACGGAGCATCGATCAGGCGCTGGCGGATCCCGCTGTGGCTGGCGAACTAGTTCGCGAGGTCGAGCACAGCTATGGGGGCCGGTACCGCGTGATACTAGAGCCCCTGAAGCTATCCGCTTCGTCGCTCGTCTTCAATCGCCCTGCGCCCGATTTGGGCGAGCATACGGTTGAAGTTCTGCGGGAGACTGGCATCGATCAAGAACGCATTGATGCGCTGATCGCCGGCGGCGTAATTCGTGTCTCCTCCAGGCCTCAGGATCGGAAATAGCGATGCAAACCGAGAAGCAGTATGAACTAGACGTCGGCATTGCGCGACGCGCGATCACGTACCTGTTACCAGGCGGTCGTCTCGTCGCGCGGTCGAATGCAAGCGGAAGCAGTACCTTCTTCGGGGTCGACACACCGTTGCCGCATGATGGGGCTTCGCCGGCGAACTCTCCAGAGTGAAACGCACGCTAGGGGCTTGGCTCGGAGGCAAAACAGCCTAGTCGGAATGGTTCGTCCACGTCCCGGCGGGATGTCTCGACGCGCCTCAGGGCAGGCGCATGTGAGCTTGCTGTCTCAGGGCATGACGCTGGTCGCCCGGCTGAACAGGCCCACTTGCGTGCGACGCTAACGGCGGTACGCTTGAAGCCGATGTTCTCTCTCAGCGTTCCCCAGGAGCGCAGGTCGCATTCGGCGCAGGTGCGCGTCAGGATCACGGTTGGCTGATTCATAGCCCGCGGATCTGGTTGGATAGCTCGGTCGCGATCCTGGCACGGTTGTGTGCGTCAATTTCTTGTGTGGATGCCAGCCGTTTTGCAAGGAAGAACCTGAAGCATTGGACATGTGATCGAGTGCGGTCATGTGTCAGGCCTTGATTTGCGGCCGTTCCATGTGCCGCGGGCCGGTATGGTGATGCGCGGATCAGGTCCAAATCAGCAAAGCGCGGTTGATGATGTGCAAGTCCGGCGGCTTCAGACGATCACCGGCGTCAATGCCATCGTCGCGAGCGGTATCATCGCCGCCATCGGCGATATCCGGCGGTTCCGCGAACCGCAGAAGCTGGTGAGCTACTTCGGCCTCAATCCTCGTGTGCGTCAATCCGGTCTTGGCTTGGCGCAATATGGCCGGATCAGCAAACATGGGCGTTCCCATGCCCGCGCCATGCTGGTCGAGGCCGCGTGGGCGGCGGCGAAGGCGCCTGGACCGCTCAGGGCTTTCTTCCTGCGCATCCGCAACAAGCGCGGCCATCAGGTCGCAGCCGTGGCGCTCGCCCGCAAGCTCGCCGTGTTGATCTGGCATCTGCTGACAAAGGAGCAGGACTACTTCTGGGCTCGCCCGGCGCTGGTGGCGGCAAAGCAGAGGCAGCTGGCTCTCAAGGCTGGCGCGCCGGGCGAGCGCGGTGTCGGTCGCCGCGGTTCGGCTTACGCCTACAACGTGAAGGAGTTGCGAAACAGCGAGAAAGCCGCGGCCGAGAATGCCGAACGTGCCTACGAGCTGATGGTTCGGCATTGGCGGTCACGAGGGCCGAAGCGGCGCACGGACGCCATAAACGAGGAACGACTATAACGGCTGCGCGGCGGCGCTCTCATCCTCTCACGCCGCTCTTTGCCACGTGGTCGTCCGTGCCAGGCGAACATAGCATAAGCAAATAACCCGGTGCGACAATCATCGCCCGGTCCGCTCCAGAATGGCGCCGTGCTCGACGCAGTCAAGGCGTGGCCTGGAAACCTCGCAGCCGGTCGTGGCGCCATCGCACCGGCCAGCCTTGACTGCGTCTCGACACGCTCGCATGGGAAATCCTGTGGGCCGGGACGAAGAAACACGCTCACCTGAGCCGAACAACGAAACGCACAGGAGTCGAGAAAGCCGAAATCACGCTTGTCGATGTCATCCGAGGTGCTTATGGTGCTGGCGCGGCAGGTAAAAGAAGGTCAGCGTGCATTCGATGGTCTCCTCCACCCAGCTCGTCAGGCGCGGATAGCGGCCCGACCATTTGGCAAGCCTGCGGCGAGATCGGCCTTGGCCTCGGCGAGATCGCGCCGGTCATAGAGCCAGCGCAGTTCCTGCAGGCAGTCGTCGCCGTGTTTGCGCGGCAGGTGATCGAGCGCGTTTCTGAGGAAGTGCACGTAGCAGCGCTGCCAGGCGGCTTCCGGGATCGCCTCGCCGATCGCCGCGACCAGGCCGGCATGGTCGTCGGAGACGACCAACTCGACGCCCTTGAGGCCGCGTGCCTTCAGTGAGACAAGAAAGTCTTTCCAGGCCGAGCGGCTCTCGCGATTTGCCATTTCCACAGCCAGGATCTGGCGCCGGCCGTCCCAGTCGATGCCGACAGCAATCAGCACCGCCTGGCTCGTGACGATGCCGGCTTCACGCACCTTCTCATAGCGCGCCTCGAGGATGAGGTAAGGAAACGGCTCTTGAAGGGGGCGCCTGGCAAAGGCAGCGAGGCTCTCGTCCAGCCGCTTGTTGATGGCCGAGATCGACGAGGCCGAGAAGGCATGACCGCACAGTTCCTCGGTGATCGCCTTGACCTTCCTGGTCGACACACCCTGCACATACATCTCCGCAAGCGTCGCCATGGGTTAGCCTGCGCTTCGGTAGTCAAGCGGCGCGGCTCGATGATTCCGTGCTCTATCTGCGCGTGCCGCGCCTGTTCGAGGACCTTGCCCTTGCCTGGCTCGACGGCCGCATTCCCCGCCTCATTGACAAGCTCACCCGCGTGCAACTGCTAGTCCTCGACGACTTCGGAACCGACTCCCTCACCGACCAGCAGCGTTTCCATCTGTTCGAAATCGATCGCCGCGAAGGTCCCACGTCGCCGACGCCATACAGGATCGTCAACGCCCACCGCATCGTCCTCCAGGGCGATACCATGCGAAAGCAAAAGCAGCCTCCCTCTTAACCGGCGCCGCGGAAACTCGGCCTGAGATCGCGCGCGTATTGCCATTGCTTCAAAGGACTCAATCCCTCTCGGGCCCAACGGTCGATAGCTTAAGATGCCCCACTGGGTCTCTTATCACAATGCTTCGACCATCTTGGTGGCTTCACGAACGGACGTCACCATTTCGTCGATATGGTCCTTAGACATAGGAGTGGACAGGCAGAGCTGGCAGGTCGGCGAGACGATCACATTTCTGTCCTGTAGAGCCCGAATGAGTATCTCCATTTTTCTTTGCTGCTCCGCCGCTGCGTAGGCCTCACGGTAGCCTTCAGGAGCTTCGGCCCGCAAGTGTATACGGAACATCGATCCCATGCCCGTCACGGAATATGGCAGACGTTCCCGATGAAACATCTCGATAAGCGAAGAGCGGGCATATTCGCCCAAATCATCGAAAAGTTGAAAACTCTGCTCCGACAGAGATTGCATTGTGGCAATGCCTGCCGCCATTGACATCGGATTGGCACTAAAGGTGCCGGCCTGAGGGACGAGAGGCTTACCATTCGTCGAATCAAAGGGAAGCATGTATCGCGCTGGGCCTCCGACCGCGCCGATTGGCAGGCCGCCACCAATGATCTTGGCAAACGCGCAGAGATCCGCTTCGAACCCAAATCGAGTTATGCCGCCGCGAAAAGATAGCCGGAAGCTCATCACTTCGTCAGAGATCAGAACGATGCCGTAGCGGGCTGTGATTTCGCGCAGAAACGCAAGATAGGAGAGGCTTATTGGAACCAACCCAGCACGTTGCGGAAGTACGTCTATTAGAACCGCAGCTAGCTTGTCCCTGTTCCGTTCAAGAATTTCCCGGGTTGCTTCGACGTCATTGAATGGCAAGACTACTGTGTCGTCAGCAACGGCCTGAGAGTTCCCGGCAGAATAAGGTATCGCGTTCGGTGCCGACCGCGATCCCCAGTTCGCCGGCGCGGAATCGAGGCTGACTTCAACCGGATCATAACTCCCATGAAAAGCACCTTCGAGCTTAGCAATTTTCACCCTTCCCGTTAAGGCACGTGCTGCCTTAATAGTATACATGACCGCTTCAGTTCCTGAATTCACGAAGCGTACCTGGTCAAAATAGGGAACCCTGCCACAAAGCAGTTCGGCTAATTCAACTTCCAGCTCCGTTGGGCCACTGAAGCTTACGCCCAATTCTAACTGATGATGAAGTCTGTCCAACACTGGGCGAAAGCCGTGGCCGTGAATCAGGGCGGTAAAGTTATTCATAAAATCGAGATAGGTGTTCCCGTTAACATCGAGTAGATGAACCCCTGTGCCTTCAGCAAAATATACCGGGTGAGGGCGCTGGAACAGAGATAGACGAGCATTTCCTCCGGTAATAACGCGCTGACCCCTTCCGAATAGTTCGGCCGAACGGTGCAGCCCCTGGAATGTCGAATTCGATGTTTTATCAATATCCGTTGTTGTCGACATGGGATTACTTGTAGCTCGCTTGCTTAGGATCGCGTTCCTGAGAACACAAGAACTAACAGTGGCACGACATTGAGCAAAAGCGCCCCCCAGCGGCGGCGCTAAGCCACACGACCGGAGCCGATCTCTTTCGCAGTCACGATCCATACCTAGCGCCCCAAGAGCCAGTGGTCACGTTAAAGTTTTCTTGCATCATTGCGAACAAGAACTTCACACATGACCGCCACGGGGTGATGTAAGGTGTGAAAACTCATCTGGGTTCCTGCGTCGCCGCAATGACAGGTACACCTGCGCAGGCAACATTCTGTTGCGCCAGTATATCGGATAGATCGGCGCAAAGCGCTGAGCCAATGTCGTTGGGAGGCAAAATGAGCAATTCGTTTACTCGGTCCGAGGCTCTCCTCCTGAGAGCGCGTGCTGTCATCCCAGGAGGTGTCTCGAGCGGAAATCGAGCCAACTGGACTCCATTTCCCCTCTACTACGCTCGAGGTGATGGTGCTCGAGTGTGGGATGTGGATGGCAACGAATACATTGACTACGTGTTGGGCAGGGGACCACTGATCCTTGGTCACGGAGAGCCAGACGTCACAGATGCAATATACCACCAACTTAAAGTAAGCCAATTTTTTGCAGGCCAGATCGAAGGGGAGATAGAGCTTGCGGAGTTGATTTGCTCGCTTGTGAAGAACGTCGAAATGGTCAGGTTCTGCAACTCTGGCTCAGAGGCAATACATGCGTGCATTCGACTGGCTCGGTCGGCAACGGGTCGGGAGAAAGTCATCAGATTCATTGGCCACTATCATGGATGGTATGATGGCATTGCGTGGGGATTTTCGGGCGTGAGCGCCAAACCTGACGCTCCACCTCTGCCCCTGCCCATGTCTCTTGGCCAGCCCTCCTCTGATGCCGCGAATATAGTAGCCGTTGAGTGGAATGACCCGGAAGCAGTAGCAAACGCCTTTAAGAATTGTCGTGGAGAAATCGCCGCAATCATTACCGAGCCGATTATGTTCAACGGATTCTGGAGCAATATCCAACCGATCGAAGGATTCCTCACATTTCTTCGCGAACAATGCGACGCCAACGGCGCGCTGTTGGTTTTCGACGAGGTCCAAACCGGCTTTCGAGTTTCGCTCGGAGGAGCTGTAGAGCACTTCGGCGTGGCCGCGGATCTAAGCGCGTTTGCGAAGGCACTAAGCGGAGGCGTCTGTCTCGCTGCCTTTGCTGGCCGAAGGGAGCTTATGAAGCGCCTAGTTGAAACCAATACCGTGCACACTGGCACCTATAATGCCTACCCGCCGGCCGTGATGGGAGCGTTGAGGCATCTGACCCTCCTAGCGGTGAACGCCGGCGCAAAGCTCCAGCGTATACATCACCATGCAGCATTACTGGAGCGGGGCCTTAGAGATTTAGCAAGCCACACTCAGCTACCCCTTCTTGTTCGGTCGAGTCCAGGCGCAGTCACGACAGCCTTCCGAGTTGCGCCCACGCAAGTAATCGACCATCGCTCCGCAGCCGAAGGTCTGGATCTCGGCCTCCAGCGCGCATGGCACCTCGCATTGCAGGATCAGGGCATCCGGATCACGCCAGAGGGCCTCTGGTACATGTCCGCAGCGCACTCGGCCAACGACATAGCAACCACTCTCGATGCTGCGCAGGATGCGCTTCAAAGCCTCTCGTCGCGATAACATTGGGGACGCATTATGCCCGTACTACACAACCGTGTCGCTCGCCTCATTTCTCCGCGTCGTTTGATCCTCACGTGCGACGCAGTGAGCGAAGACCTCCCCCAGGATTTCGTACGAATCCGAATCGAATTCTGTGGGGTCTGCGGGACAGATAGATCGTTCTATCTGGGCCACCGCGATGAAGGCTATCCGATCAGTCTCGGCCACGAGCACTGCGGCACCGTTGTCGCCGTCGGAGACCAGGTCACGCCCTATCGGGTCGGAGATTTTGTGGCGATAGATCCGAATTTTCGATGCGGTTCCTGCGTTTATTGCAGGACAGGCGCCGGTCATCTGTGCGAGAGCTCGACGGTTAATTGGTATTCAAATCGGGGTTATGCTAATTTCATAGACATAAAAGCCTCATACCTTCTTAAGCTTCCAGAATACAGATCCCGCCATCTAGGCGCATTGGTCGAGCCATTATCCGTTGCGATTCATGCGGCAGACATCTCCAAATGCACGCTAGCTAGCGAGGCTACGCTTGTACTTGGCGTCGGTGGTATCGGCACGTTACTGGTATTCAATCTACTTGAAACACAGGATGGTGAAATCTGGATCTATGACAAGGAGCGCCACAAGACGGCTGCCTTGAAGGAACTTTATCCGAGCCGGATTAAGATATTAGATAGCGCCGATGACCGAGTTTTCAAAGTGATTTTCGAAACAACTGGCAGTTCGGATGGGTTCCTTCACGGGTGCGCTCTATTAGCGAAGCTCGGCAGGCTGATTGTCGTGAGTCGGTACCATTCCGATGAGCCTGCTATCCCCGATAGGCTCTCATGGAAGCAGCCTAACATCTACTTTGTCCATCTGAATGGACATGGTGATTCCTTTGCCAGAGCAGCTGCTTTGATAAAAAGGAAGTGGGAACCGGATCACGACTACCTGCTCAGCTTCCACCCCCTCAGCAGTATCGACGATGTATTCACAAAATACGAATATCTCCCCGCGAATAAAAAGATAATCTCTATGGAATGAGCATTGGTCATCATAGCGCATCGTCATCGAATCTGCGGCAAAAAATTTAGACGCGACCATAACGGCTGCGTGGCGGCACCCGTCGAGCTACACCACGCCCCAGAACGCCACCTTTGTCTTTGTCTCAGCTCAACAGACGATGCCATCGGTTGCGCTCTGCGCGTAGAGCAACCCAAGCAAACCGATCCTGCTGGACGGCGGCCATCCGCACCATTTCTTTGCTGTATTGAGTAGACGATCAGAACACGCAGACGAACATTGAGGTGTCTAGTCGCACAAAGAAATGGCCGTGCGAGATTAGCAGGCCGCAATGTCAGTGAGCAAGGGTCGGAATTCTGCTCGGGCCAGCCAATGAAGCAATAGACCGTTGCAAACTTGTGAATTGCTCGTTTCGTCAAAACGATACATTGGCCATATCTGCGAAACGCAGGTCTCTCGCTCCTAGTGCCAAGCTGAGAGTGAAGTGTCTACGGTTGGGCACCGTTCTCTTTCTGAGCTCCCTCTACAAACTCGGCAAAGGAAGGAACTGTGAGATCAGATGCATCCACGTCGCTTCCATTCGCAACGGAACGAACCGACGAGTGCCAGGTCGTCAATGCCTCTTGCGATCTGCCGGGCGAAGTTCCTCGAGAGGCGACAATGCTCCCGTTACGAAACTGCAGCATTTAATTAATCAAAAGATCATCCTATTTTCTGATTGATCGCCCATACTGCCGCCATTCGACCTCACGGCGAGAGACAAAAATTGTCGCTTAGATTGGAGGCTGCCATGACGGCAATTGTTAACCCCAGGTGTACAGTCCTGCGTCCGCACGGAGAGGCAGCTCAGACAAGCATCGAATGTGCCGGGGACCATATCAGCAGCAAAATAGTCATGCTTGAGCGGGCAAGAGCAATCATCCGCCAAGAGGCGGTCGCGTTGGAGCGCCTTTCAGACCGGATCGACGAGAGTATCTGCATGCTTGCGGACCACATCCTTTCTTCAACAGGAATTGTCCTAGTGTGCGGCGTCGGCAAGTCGCGACTGGTGGGAGAAAAGATCTCCGCGACTCTCGCATCGACTGGCACTCGATCGATCATGCTCGACGCGGTCGACGCCTTGCATGGAGATCTTGGGCGGGTGCGAGCCGGGGACGTGATTCTTGCTCTCTCCAACTCTGGAGAGACTGCTGAACTTATGCCGCTCATCCGCGCTGTCCGCCAGCTTCCGGTCATCGTTGCCGCGATCACGGGACGCGCCATGTCGTCGCTGGCACAGGCTGCGGATGTCGTGATCGACATCGGGTCAATCCAGGAAGCATGTGCACTTGGGCTTGCTCCGACTACCTCGACGACAGCGATGGCGGCAATGGGGGATGCCCTGGCACTTATCCTGCAGGAGCGGCGGGGGTTCACGCGTCAGGATTTCGCTCGTCTTCACCCTGGTGGAAGTCTCGGATGGGAACTGACGCGAGTGCGCGACCTAATGTGGCCGCTTGAAGCAATTCCTGTCTTCGGGCCAGATACACCACTGTCACTCGCGCTCTTGTCGATGTGCCGCGCCCCCCGAAGGTTAGGCGTCGGCGCAGTGCTCAGCGGGCGAAGCAAGGTCGTCGGGCTTTTGCTTGGGGAGTCCATCGGCCGATTAGTCGACGGCGGCGCAACTCCCGACCTGAATGATCCGGTGAGGCGGCACATGCAGCCGCCGCTCACTGCAATTTCCGTGCACGCATTGCTCGACCAAGCCGCGCAGCTCTTTCGTCAGCACGAAATCGAGTTGCTGCCTGTGCAAGATGATCAGGAACGGTTCGTCGGGTTAATTTGCCGCCAGGACGTCCTTAAGCGACCTGAGTTATGAAGCCTTATACAGTGACAATCCTTCAAGGGACGGTCTGGCGTGGGCCGCAGTCATGCATCACAGCAGGACGTCGATGACGCGCGCCTTGGCGGATGACTTCGAGATCGTCTACCGATCCGAGCGGCCTCAAGATGTCTACTGCTACACGCCGGGCATTGTCGTCACGGTGGGCCGCAGAGTGATAGCGACCTTTGATCTCGGCGGTGACGGGACCAGGGACCTTCTCGGACCGAAGGGATCTCGCGACCGTGGTACGCGCTTCGGAATGGGCATGGTCTATGTGTCCGACGATCGCGGGCGTTCCTGGGCCGAGCGATGCAGGTTTCCGTTCTGGCATGCCCGCCCGTTCGAGGCTGGGGGCCGGCTCTACATCCTTGGTCATGCCGGCGACCTCATGATCATAGCCTCCGACGATGAAGGGGAGACGTGGAGCGCGCCGGTCGCACTAACCTCAAATATGAAATGGCACGGCTCGTCCTGCAATGTCCACTACACCAAAGAGTATCTCTACCTCGCCTTGGACGAGCGGCGCGATCTTGCAATCGAAGGATGGAATACAGCCGGTTTGGCACCGCGGGTGTTACGCGCGAGAATCGACCACGATCTCCTTGATCCCACGAACTGGACTATCTCGGAGTCCTTTGCGTTCAACGAGATAGCCTCGTCCAGCGATTTCGATTTGTTTGGAATCCCTTTCTATAGCACCCCAGCGCGAGGTCCGGCTCAGCTCGGAGCGGGACGCCTGTGTGCACCGATGGGCTGGCTTGAACCGAATATCGTTCGGTTCCACGATCCCGCACATCTGTGGCACGATCCGGCCGGGCGGACATTGCACCTCTTTTTGCGCACGAACACGGGCGGAACGGGCTATGCCGCCGTGGCGAAAGTCATCGAGCAGCCTGATGGTCGCCTGACCACGGCATTAGAATGCATGCCGTCAGGGAAAAGAGCGCTCTTCGTTCCATTTCCGGGAGGCCATCTCAAATTCTTTTTAGTTTATGATGATAAGACGCGGCTCTACTGGCTGCTGAGTTCACAAGCGACCGACTCCATGGTGCACCTTACTCACATCCCGGAGGTGCGCTACAATTTGCCGAATAATGAACGCCATAGGCTGCAACTTCACTTCTCCAGAAACTGCCTCGACTGGTGCTTTGCCGGACTTGTCGCCGCGGGTCGGATCGAGCGTCACGCACGGAGCTACGCGAGCATGGCGGTCGACGGGAATGATCTTCTCGTGGTGTGCCGGTCAGGGGATGACGAGGGGAGGGATTCTCAATACACAAACCTGATCACGTTCCATCGGGTCAAAGAATTCCGCAACCTCGTCTATTGAACTTTTGTTTTCTGAAAGTGGGGGAAAATGCCCAGTGCTTCGAGCCCAATCGCTATCATCATCCCGGCCCGCTACGGGTCGAGCCGCCTCCTCGGCAAGCCGCTCGCGAGGATCACTGGCCGGACGATGATCAATCGTGTCTGGTCTTTGGCCTGTGCCGCAGTTGGCGCTGATGTCGTCTGCGTTGCCACTGACGATGAGCGCATCGCCGAGCATGTTCGAAGCTTTGGCGGTGACGTGGTGATAACCCCAAAGGAATGTACAAACGGTACCGAGCGGGTGCTGACCGCAGCGGAGATGCTCGCCACGACGCCTGCAGTCGTGGTGAATCTCCAGGGTGACGCAGTCCTCACGCCGCCCTGGGTCATCACCGCTCTGGTCGATGAAATGCGCCGAGACCCGACAGTCGAGATTGCGACTGCCGCGGTCCGAATGGACCAGCGGAGTTATGAAGCCCTGCGGACAGCCAAAGGGCGCGGCGAGGTCGGCGGCACGACAGTGACCTTCGACCGGCGCGGCAACGCACTCTACTTCTCGAAATCCATCATCCCGTTCATGCGCAATGATGGACAAGGTAATGATACGGATCCGCTGCCTATCTTTCGTCATATCGGGCTCTACGCGTACCGCTATGAGGCCCTGTGCCGGTATATCAGTTTCGCATCCGGTCCCCTCGAGCGTTCTGAGAAGCTTGAGCAATTGCGCGCGCTCGAGCATGGGATCCCTGTCCGCGTGGTCAAAGTCGACTATTGCGGCAGGACTCACTGGGCTGTCGACAGTCCGGATGATTTGAAGCGCGTTGAGGCGATCATCGCGGAAGAAGGCGATCTCGTTGCGGCTTGATGCACCTCGCCAGCCCCGATCGGCGGGAGGATCTGCAAATACAAGGCGATTAATCCATGAAGCTTATTCTCAGCCGCCACGGCAACACGTTTCAGCCCGGCGAAAAGGTCGCGTGGGTCGGCCGCAGAACCGACCTCGCGCTCACAGCAGAGGGCTGCCGCCAGGCCGAGCATCTCGGCAACGCCCTGTGCCAGTCGGGTGCTAAGCTCGGTGGGCTTTATTGCGGACCCCTGCGGCGCACGCGTCAGTATGCCGAGATCATCGTGGAGCGGATCGGTGGCGCGCCCGTACCGATTGTCGATTCGAGGCTAGCCGAGATAGATTATGGTGCATGGGAGGGTTTGAGCAGCCAGGAAATCATAACTCAATTCGGGAGGGAGGAATTCGAGGGATGGGAACGCAGCGGCGCGTGGCCGGAATCACCTGGTTGGAGCCCTTCCGAGGCCACGTTGGCACATGGCGTCACGACATTTATGGAGCACGTCACCCGAACGGGAGAGGATAGTGCGATCCTCGCTGTGACCAGCAGCGGCGTAATGCGCTACTTCCTGCGGCTTGTCGGCAATACACTCAAGGCAAAAATGGAAGGTCAGGGTGGCAAGGTCACCACAGGTCATATCTGCGTTGTTGAGGTACGGCACGGAAACTGCCACATCCAGGCATGGAATATTGTACCAAGTTCGGATTGTTTGTCAGAGCTATTGAGTGACGTGCCCCGCAGGAGATCAACCGATACTATATCCAGCCCTTGAGCCTCATGCGCGTAGACCCCTTCGGGTGCAAATCGAATTGAACGCTGCTTTTTGGGTTAGCGACAGGGGAGTGAAGTTGTCTGCCATAGCGCGTTTCCGAATCCGCACCTAAGCCGTTAGTCGTCACGACAAGCCTATGTCTCCCTAGATCGGGGCAACTATTACGCGTGCGCTTCGCGGCGAATTCGGCCGCGAGATCCCTCTTCCGGCGAATAGAAGGGTGTAACTTTGCAGCAGGCCAGTAGTCCGACGGAAGAGGTGGTCGTGGTCAAGGGCACGATTACTGCGAATTGTGGGCGGCGGCCGCAAGCAGCACAGCCGAAACGATGTCTGGCATCTGGACGAGGTCGTCATCACCATCGCTGGCAGGAAACATGGGTTGTGGCGCGCCGTCGACCAGGATGGCTATGTGCTCGACGAGATCGTCCAGAACCGCCGCAACACCAGGCGGCCAAGTGCTTGCTGACGCGGCTGCTGAAGAAGCAAGGCGTCGTGCCGAAACGCATGATCACCGACAAGCTGCACTCCTATGGAGCAGCCAGGCGACAGGTGATGCCGGAGACGTCGAGCATCGGTCGCACAAGGGATTGAACAACCGGGCGGACAATGCACATGTGCCCCTGCGAAAACGGGAATGGATGATGCAAGGCTTCCCCGATCACCAGGAGCACTGCAGCGCTTCGTTTGGATCTTCTCGGCTCTGCGCAATCTCTTCGTCCGGCCCCTCAAAACGCTCCGCTCTCGCTACCCATACTCACCGCCTGCAAGCCATGGCGGAATGGAAAGCCGTGGCCGCGGTCAGCTGGCATCAGCGGCCGCAGGTCTCAACGCGTTTTATGCGCACAACGGGACAGCGCCGCGCAGCGTTATTTCTCGCCCTTGCCGACAAACCTGACCTCGCCCATGCGGTCGCCCTCCGCGATCGCCACCGCACGCTTCTTGTTGGGCTATGTCAAACACGGCAAATGCTTCGATATCTCCTCGGATGGCCCGCCCCCGGTGCATGACGATCGGCTTGGCCCACCCGAGCGACCCGAGCCTTTCAACGCACGAAAGGGCGGGCCACAGCGCGGAGCCCGCTTGTTACAGAACCAATGTTCGATCAAGCGGAATGGCGGCATGTAAGTAAGAGATAAACCGCAGTGAATATTACGCAATCAGTAACTTTTGTTAAACCGCCTATAAGCATTTGTTATGAATGAAAAACAAAGTAAAAACATAATATAACATCACGACGCTATATTTTGTTAAATTTTGCATTGACAGAATTGCCATCACACAATTAATTAGGGCTTAGGTCCTTTGGGCATGGCGGACATACAGATAGGCTGCGAGTGGATTTTGACCTAGATCCTTAAGAGAATGAACTGAGAAATGGTCCTCTCCTTTGCAAAAACAGGATCGCGCACGATCTCGATAAAAGGACTATCAGATGCGACGTCGCCTGCTATCTATATTGCGGAGAAGTGCAACAGAATTACCATGACAACGGTAGTGCTTCTTGGAGCAATTACGCCCATCGCGAGCGTCAAACTTCTGAAATTGCGGAGTGTCCCTACAATGTTGTTGACGAAAGAAAATTTCACCGACGCCATTTGGAACGACTGGAAGTTCCATATGCGCAATCTAATCAGGACGAAGGACAAGCTCGCGCAATGGATTGCCCTAAGCGATCAGGATGTCACAGCGATTGATGCGGTCAAAGGCACCTACCGGTGGATGGTGACTCCCTACTATGCGTCATTGATGTCGAAGGCGGATGACAAATGTCCGATTCGCCTGCAAGCCATACCTCATGCGGATGAAATGAATACTGATGTTGGCTCGGACATTGATCCCGTTGGGGACGCGATATTCATTAAGACGCGACGCGTTATACACAAATACCCGAATAGGGTCGTTTTCTTGATTTCAGATACCTGTCCTGTTTATTGCCGTTTTTGTACAAGGAAATACCATACGTCTAACGAGAAAGGAACGTACTATAACACGGATTATGATGCCGCATACGAACCTGATTTCGAGTATATCGCCCGGCACCAGGAAATATCCGATGTTCTACTAACAGGTGGCGATCCGCTCGTACTGAGTGATGGTAAGCTGGAAGAAATAATAAGCAGATTGCGATCTATACCGCACGTCAAGATAATCAGAATCGGATCCCGTTACCCGGTGTTTTTGCCTCAGAGAATTACCGATGAGCTATGCAGCATGCTGGATAAGTATCGGCCCATATGGCTTAGCACGCATTTCAATCACCCGATAGAAGTGTCTGCAGAGGCTGCCGAAGCCTGCGACCGTCTCCTTCGGCACGGTATTCCCGTGCAAAATCAGACGGTCCTATTGAAGGGTATTAATGACAGTCTTGAGACTCTCAAGGCGCTCTTTCGCAGCCTTATCGAAATACGGGTGAGGCCGTACTATCTCTACCATTGCGATCGTGTCACTGGCGTTTCCCATTTCGTGACTGGTCTCGAGCAAGGCCAAGAGATTGTCGATAAGCTTGTCGGGTTCGAAACCGGTTTTTCCGTTCCGAGCTATGTGGTTACTACAAAACTTGGAAAGATTCCCGCCCAAAGGCCCTATCTATTTCGGCGCGGCAATCGAATTTATGTGAGGAACTATAATATGGAAGAGGACGATATAACCGGTTACCTCATCTGAATAAGTCTCGTGGCTGATGACTGGTCTATCCCGTCTTATGCATAATAGCGTGTTGGAAAGGCTGGCGAATGTAAGCTTAAGCGGTTGATTTGGCGTGGGAACGGGTTGCTTGGGCCAACCCTTCCACCAGATATCGCGAGATCCTATGAGGCGTGGATAGCGACCTGCGCTGGACGACGGCCAAGTACTCTTCTTCCAGCCTGCCCGCTATGTAGCGCAACGTCGCTCCTGCGCCGCCGATCCCGATCCCAGGCTGGTATTTCGCGTCAGGAAAATCGGCGGCCACTCCGGCACCTCGCATGGGGTCGCCAGGGCTGAGGACCAGGCATTTTCGGTTGGCTTGGATTCTCGACCAGCTCAATCACGCGAACTGAGCCTCTTGAATATCGAAGAAACAAAGAAGGCGTTCAAGAGCTACCCGATCGGCTAATTCCACATCGGCATCGCCGACTGACAGACTGCTGATCTCCATTTTTATCGCTCAGGCCGGGACCACGTTCACATAGACCGGCTTTAAGCAATCCATCAGGAGGAAACATGCTGGAGACCAGTCCGC
The DNA here is from genome assembly GCF_003863365.1 of Mesorhizobium tamadayense. Lineage (GTDB taxonomy): Bacteria > Pseudomonadota > Alphaproteobacteria > Rhizobiales > Rhizobiaceae > Mesorhizobium > Mesorhizobium tamadayense. The sequence goes on from NZ_RQXT01000021.1 coordinate 20,755, forward strand.
GCCCGGTACGCCAGACAGACGGCCGGGAGTTCGTGCGTAGCGAACACGGTGTTCTTCAGGAGGTCGCGCTCTGTCGCCCCACCTACTACGACTGGGCCGCCGAGAACGCGATTGCTGAGCAGTCAAAGTCTTCAGGCGCGTCGGTCGATGTGGACGCCGCCATTTCCCAACACCAGGAACTGGTCGCGGCCCTCAAGGGGGAGGGGGTGACATGCCACTTCCTCGAGCCCGATGAACATTTGCCGATGCAGACGTTCGCCCGCGATAGCGGGATCATGACTCCGTGGGGCATGCTAATCGCCCAGATGGCCCGCCCGGAACGGCGCGGCGAATGGGGCGCTATCGAAGATCTCGCCTCCCATCTTGAGCTGCCTATCTGGAAACGCGTTACGGCGGCTCCGGTCGAGGGTGGCGATGTCCAGGTCCTCAGAGAGGGGGAGATTATCATCGGTGTGAACGAGGTCCGGACCTTCTCAAAAGGCGCGGACCAGGTCGCGCGCTGGGTGGAGGGCGAGGGCTGGAGTGTGCGCAAGATACGCGTTCCAGCCCATTTCCTCCATCTCGATGTGCTTTTCACTGTGCTGAACGAGCGGCTTGCGCTATGCGCAACCGAAATTCTGGATGCTGCTGATGTCGCTTGGCTCTCACAGAGGTACGAATTGATCCATGTGGGCTACAGCGATGTGATGCGGATGGGCTGCAACGTTGCCGCACTCGGCAACGACGTTGTCCTGTCTGCCAAACAGCAGCCCGAGATCAACGCGCGTATTCGGGCCAACGGGCTTAAGGTACTGGAGCCGGATCTCCAACAGTTCGTGCTCGAAGGGGGCTCGACACACTGTCTAACCATGCCGCTGAGACGAGGTTTGTGATCCCTACTGTCGCAGCGGCTGTCTATGGCAAGATAACGAAGTGAGCGCTGATATTTCGGCCAGAACATGCGTAGGGTCTATTTCGGCCTATCCGGCTCCGCCGCAAACGAGACCAAAATTAAGCTCGTCTGGTACTGCAATAACATTCTCGGCCGCGCTGAAAAGAAAAAGGGCACCTCGCCGCATCGCGGTTATCACGGTCGGGAGCTGGTCACTGGTAGCCTGACGGCCCTTCCGTTCTTTCATAAGTTTTTCGACCTGCCTTTGAACCTGGTGCGCTTTACAACGACCCCGCACTACTATAGCCAGGCGCATGAGGGCGAACTGAGGAAGCCTTCTCCAAGCGCAGCGCCGACGAGCTTGAAACACTTATTCTTGCTGAGGGCCCAGATACGGTGTAAGCGGTGCGCCAAGGCACCTCCCAATATCGTCTTGCCCGACTTGAACAGTTGGAGGTGAACGGATGGCGAACGCTGTCCGTTAAGTTATTGAATTCACTTGCCTTGATTTTTCAGCGCGAAAATGTGTGGTAACAACATTTGATCTGCTAGCCGTATGTTGTATGGATTCTGCGGCATTCATTCGCTAACAACGCTGGGATGTTTGTCGTTGAGAGAGTCGCGCGCGGCCACCGCTATCTTTAGCTCGTGGAAAGTGTCCGACGGCAAAACCGTTCGCCAGCGCACGATAAAGGCGCTGGCCGCAAGGATGCGCTGGTTGCCAGCGGCGAACTTGACAGATTGGCGGCCTCGATCGCGCGCCATGGCGAACGCAGCCTCATCCTGTCCGACATTGACGCGGGGCGGATTGCCTCTCGCCGCATTGGCGGTCCGCTGTTGTTCGGGCAGCTGTGGGAGCGGCTCGGGATCGGCGAGGTGCTGGAAGGGCGCCAGTTCGGCTTTGCGGTGGAACGGGCGGTGTTCGTTGGCACGCTGCATTGGCTGTTCGTCTCGGGCTCGGACCGAGGGGGCACTCGCATATCACAATGCCTTCCGCGCCACTAACGGCGTCGGCATCCGGGACGATGTTCGTTCGCGGTTCATGACTGGCTGCATGTTCCTCTACCGACGCTTCGCCGACACCCTCGCGGGGGCCGACGCACGGCTCGAGGGCCGATGTGGATCGCTACTCCTTCATCGCAATGGACTTGCACCATCTACTCCTTGCCAGTCTCCCGGCGCACTAGAGCGCGTCCTGTTTAACCGGTTCATATCCTGCGGCTTTGAAGTAGTTGGCACATTCGGCTGAGAGTGAAGAGGTCGACGACCGCGCCGACCGCGCCCCACAAAGCCTTGATGGTTCTCTCGGCCTTGCTCGCAGCAGCGCGCCTTGAGTTTGGCGAAGGCGTTCTCAATCAGATTGAAGTCGGGACTGTAAGGCGGCAGGTAGAGCAGGCTCGCGCCTGCGGCCTCAATCGCGTCGCGCACGCCGGCGGCCTTGTGGGCGGGCAGGTTGTCCATGACGACTACGTCGCCCTTCGACAATGTCGGGACCAGCACCTGCTCGACATAGGCCAGGAACACGTTGCCGTTCATGGCGCCGTCGTAGACGAAGGGCGCAGTCATGCCCGTCAGCCGCAGCGCCCCGGTGAAGGTCGTGGTCTTCCAGTGGCCATGCGGTACGCCGGCTCGGCAGCGCTCGCCGCGCGGCGCTCTGCCACGCAGCCGGGCATCATTGTGGAGAGGCCGGTCTCATCGATAAACACGAGCTTCGCCGGATCGAGGTCGAGCTGACCGTCGAACCAACGTATGAGGCGAAAGAGGTAAGTGAAGGCAGCAACTCGATCCCGAGTGATCAGCCGAACCCGTTTAGTAACGGACGTCAAAGTCCGTCTAATCTCTTGTGATGCGACTATAGTAGGACGCCGGGGGCGATCACTCCGGGTTGCCATAACGGGTGACGTAGTGGAGTTCGCGCAGGGCGGGGATGAGGAGGGGGATGTTGCGGGTCGCGCTTCAGAGGATCTATGCGCGCGTTGTGATTGATGTAACTGGTTGCACAAAACCGGCTGCACATACTATTGGGAGACATGCATCAGCGATATCGGCCAGCAAGTTGTCAGCCATTGTACATGCCCTCGGCGCGATCGACCAACCGCCGGAGCAGGCTGGACAGATAGAACAGATGCGATTGTCGCCGGGCGTCTGTGTCTTGAGCGGCGGTCTGTGCTTTCGACACGTCAGGCCTTTCCGAGGTAACGATCAAGGACATTGCGGGTGACGCGTTCGATCATCGGGTCCTGTCTTAGCAGGCCGGCCACCCATTCGCAGCTCCCAGCGTGGAACACCTCCCCCTTGCCACGCGGGAAGTTGACGATCATGCCATTGCCGCGCTTGACCTTCTCGAGATTGGCGTCGCTTGCCTCGCCGAACAGCGTCTCGGCGGTGAAGCGGCCATCATGGTCGGTCAGGAACTGGTCCTCGATCGGGATATCGGCGCTTTCCTCGACCTGGGATGCCATGCCGACGGCAAGCACTTGCAAGCCGTCCGGCGCGCCGCTGGTGGCGGTCGGGTAGGGCAGGCCGCCGCGGATCTCGAAGTCGAGTCCGTCGACTTCGTAGCCATAGACATGACTCTCGGCGCCGAGCAGGTCGCCATAGTAGATGCCGGTGCCGGCGAAGGCCCAGTGCTCGGGCCGGTAGACCGGGAAGCCGCGCACGCCGCGCGGCGCGCAGCCGCCCCAGCCGGCATAGACGCCTCTGGTCGCGTTGAGGCCGAAGGTGGCGCTGCCGGGTCGGCCGATCTCGGGCGCTTCCCAGGAATTGGTGGCGCGGGTGACGTCGTCGCCGCGATAGGCGGGGTCCTCGGCACGGGCTCGGTATTTGTAGCAGACCTGGCGACGGCCTTCGTCTTCCAGCCGCGTCTGCCACATGAAATTGCCGGCAAAGCGCGCCGCATGGCCGCCGCGCTCGACATAATTGTCGACGGCATCGCGCATTTCCCAGGTCCAGTATTCGTCATGGCCGACGAAGACGGCGCAGTCGTAGCCGTCGAGAATCTCGGGCGAAAAATGCAGGTCGTGCTGGCTTGCGAGATCAACTTCATAGCCGGCCCGTTCGGCGAAACGGAAGAAGTGGCTGTCGTAGCTTGCCCAGCCCGACGAGGCGTATTTCTTCGAATGGCCGGTGGCGAGCGCCCATTCCATATGCGGATAACGCGGCACGGTCTTTGGCTGCACGGCGACCTCCAGCGGCACGCGCGGCGCATCCTTGGGGAGCACGACGAAGCCACGGCACCACGGGCGCTGTGTCGACACGATGGGTGAATACTGGTTGCGGTCCGGCCCGGTGACGCCCTGATAGTGGTTGGAGCCGCCCCAGGTATTGTAGGCAAGCCAAGTGCCCGTCGCCGCCACCTGCAGCACACGGCCAGGCTTCTTGCCGGGCTGGGGAGAGACAATGAAAAGATGGTGGCTGTGGATTGGCTTGCCGTCGCGGCCTTCCGCAGTCAGCGTTAGCCGATAGGCACCGGACGGCCAGTCGTCGCCAACGCGAAATTCAAACGAGGCTTCCCAGCCACAGCCGTCGACCGAGCATTGGTCGGGGCTGTCCTGCCAGAGCGCCGCGATGCCCGATTTCTCGAACACTTTCGTTTCGGTGCCGCCATCGCGGACGATCGCCATTTTGAATGCCGGAGCTGTCGAACTGACACGCAGCGTCGCGGTCTCACCCGCGCGATAGGAAAAGCGGTCGCTGTAGCACCAGATCTCGCCGCGCTCGCCGTCCATGCCGGGCCACTCGTAATAGTGGCCGCGCACCGCGTGCCGGCGCTGTTCCGGCGTCAATCCGAAATCGGGGAATTCCATGGTCAGTCTAGTCATCGTCTTACTCCGGCAGCGAGGTATTTCTTGAGGAAGGTGCGGGTGCGTTCTTTCTGCGGCGCGCGGAACATGTCGCCCGGCGGGCCTTCTTCCGCCAGCACGCCGCCATCCATGAACAGCGTGCCTTAGCACATTTAAAGTCTGGATTTGATCATCTTTTCTATGACCAACAAGCGTAGAACTTGCTGTGCTTCATAACCCTTCAAGACATATGGCGACACCCATGCCACCACCGATGCACAGGGTTGCGAGACCCTTTGCCACGCCGCGCCGCCTCATTCAAACAGCAGGGTATTGAGTACGCTCGCGCCGGACGCGCCCATCGGATGGCCGACGGCAATGACCCCGCCGTTGACGTTGACGATCATGGTATTCCAGCGGAGGTCCTTGTTGACGGTGCAGGCCTCGCCGCAAAAGGCTTCGTTGGCCTCTACCAACTCGATATCGCCGATCGCCCAGCCGACCTTTTCCAGCGCTATGCGGGCGCGGGGATCGGTCCTGTGCCCAACCACACGCATCCCTTCAGGAATGTGGTTGGCGACGAGAGTGGGAATGCCGAAGCCGAGGTTGACGTAGGTCCCGCCTTCAAGTTCGCGAGCCGCCCGCGCAGCCATCTGGTTTCGATCCCAAGCCATGTGTTCCCTCCCTTACGCTGCTACGCGTGTCGTGCGATGTTCGATGCGCTTCTCGTGTTCGCCCTGGATCAGGCGATGCACGTAAATCCCGGGCAGGTGAATCTGATCGGGATCGAGGCTGCCGACCGGCACAATCTCTTCGACCTAGGCGACGCAAATCTTGCCGCAGGTTACTGCCGGCGGATTGAAGTTGCGAGCCGTCTTGCGAAAGACTAGGTTGCCTGTCGTGTCCGCTTCCAGGCTTTGACATTGCGAGGTCAGCAATGATGCCAGTCTCGAGGACATAGGTCTCGTCGTTGAACGCCTTATGCTCCTTACCTTCGGCCACGACCGTGCCGACGCCGGTTTTGGTATAGAACCCTGCGATACCGGCGCCGCCAGCACGCATGCGTCCGGCAAGCGTGCCCCGCGGATTAAATTCCAGCTCGAGCTCGCCGCTGAGATACTGCCGCATGAACTCGGCATTCTCACCGACATAGGGGAGATCATCTTTTGATCTGCTTCGTCTTCAGCAGCACGCCAAGCCCGAAATCGTCGACGCCGCAGTTGTTCGAGACGACCGCCAGGTCCCTGGTCCCTGCCTGGCCCGCGCTGATCAAAAGTTCCGGAATGCCGCTTAGACCAAACCCGCCGGCAGCAATCGTCATGCCGTCACGCAGCGCCCCTCCAGCGCATTTGCTGCACTGGAAAAAACCGTATCATCGTGTCCTCCACTTTGCGATGCCCGCGCCGTTTCGGCGAGACCTCTCATATCGCGGCAACTTTGCGGATTGCGCATGAGGCGACCATCCGTAAGAATACGTAGGTCCATACGTGGAGGACTTATTATGCCGAGATCGGCCAGAGCGCGAAACTTGGGCAATCTTGATCGCATCGGCTTCCTGCATGCGCCCGACGCGACGCTGGTGCTTTCTAATCGCGTCATCCTGCGGGCAAGCCATCGCGTCCAATCCGTCTTTGGCTGGTCGATCCGCGAGGTTGAGGGACAGTCGATGAGAATACTGTACCCCGGTCAAACCGATTACGAGGTGATCGGCGAAAAAGCCCGCCGCTCCATGCAGTCCGATCCCGTCTACCGCGATGCCCGCTTCATGCGCCGAAAGGACGGAGAGGTGGTTTGGATGGAGGCGTATGGTGCCGCGCTTGATCAGCACGATCCACAAGAATTGGCGATCTGGTCTTATCGCCCGGTCGCGGCAGAACATAGCCATGGTCACGGCCTGACCGCCGCAGAGGCGCGGATTGCCCGCTATCTTGTTAACGGCTTCACCAGCAAGGAAATGGCCCGGTCCATTGGTTGTTCCCCAAGGACTGTAGAAGTCCATCGCGCAAACATGATCGCAAAGGTCGGGGTGCGCAACACGTCGGAACTGGTGGCGCGGCTGCTTCCCGCCCGATAGACGCAAGGTCGGTGCACTCACGGTCATGTGGCGCGCTGCTACCTCAGTTTCCTTACCGCTCAATCAATGTGATAGCACCGGCAGGCGCAGCCCGATGCCAATTGCCCAAGGATCGTCAGCAAGATCGGCAAGGCTCCCCCGCAGTACCGGGACGTCGACGACGAGTGACACCAATGCTGCTTGATGGCCCTATGAATGGTTCTGCCTTCCTCGCCTATGCGAAGCAGGTTCTCGCACCCGAGCTTAGCCCAGGTGACATCGTGGTCATGGACAACCTGCCGGCCCACAGGATCAGCGGCGTGACAAGGAGCCGCGCGCCAACCTTCTCGATCGCCCCGCGCACGTCATCATCACCTCCTCGCAAATCACCGGGACAGAGAATCAGACAGGTCCTATCGCGTGAAGGTCCTCACGCGAATCTGCGTTCATCAAAGATGCTCTAGTACTTAACAAGGTTATTGCAGAAATTTCTTAAAACTTTCATCCAAGGAACTCGCATTCTGCGAGATCATGGCCGTACGTTATTGCAGGCGCCGCTCAGTTGTGAGTTCCGGCTCGGAAAAAGGACGCTTCTCATGCATATCCTAGAGACGCCACGGCTAATCCTAAGGCCGCCGTCGCATAGCGACGAACTTCTTCTACATGGACTCTATTAGCGATCCTTTTTCGTGGCAAACGCCGCTGGCACGGAATCTGCCCGACAATTCTCCGGCTTGCGCGGATGGGTGAGAATACCATGAAATTAATATACTACCTCCATTTTGCAGCCTCCAAAATAGGTATATGGGAAAGGTCGGCATGGCAGCAGTCTAATTTTCTTTCGATTGCTTTCGCTTGAGAAAGTAAAAGCCGAGAGTTTACTCGTTTCAGCCTACACCGATTCTCCTGACCCGTACCTGAATGGGAGCAGCCACGAAGCTCTAATTCGAGATCAAGGATTTTTGTCCAAGTCCACTCCCTCCAAATATCATCCCGAACCCCTGATGCTGATCACCTCACCGCTGTGCCTCTGGGCGCCGTTCAAAAGCGCGCCGGGCGCGAGCTCCAACTTCAAACGCTCCGCTCTTCGGCCGAAATCTTGCGCAACCAGTCGCGCAGCCGGTTGTCGTTCCACGTCAGGTAGTATCCTCCCAGGGCGTCCAACTCGTGGTCGGTGATCGTGATGAGCTCGTCCTCTCGGATCACCAGCCGGTGCCCACGACAACGCCCTGATCATTCTGGGCGGCTTGCTTCAGCATGGTGTCTGCACGACGTGCGCTCAGCAACTGCAAGAGAGCTTGCTGCGTCGGAGAATTGACGATGAGAAGCGATTTCACCATCCGCGACGGCTCGAGATGGATGCGGGAATATCTGACCGACCCTGCATCGGCTGCGGCCGCTGCTTCAAGGTCTGCTCGCGCGAAGTTATGCACCTTTATGGTATTCGCCGGAAAGAATTTATCGAAATGACGCCGATCCGCACCGAACGTCTGATACTGCGCAACTGGCAGGACCGCGACCGCGAGCTCTTCCACCGGATCAGTTCCGACGAGCGCGTCATGAAATTCTTTCCATTCCGCCGCGACCGCCCCCAGTCAGACGCCAGGATGGACGAAATGCGGGACGTCATTGACCGGGATGGATTCGGCTGGTCGGCTGTCGAGATTGCGGCTTCCGGCGAGTGCATCGGCTTCGTTGGGCTAGGTTTCGCCGACATGGAACCTGTGGTGCCGGCCGGCGCCGTCGAGATAGGCTGGCGACTGGCGCCTGAATACTGGGGCAAAGGCTATGTCACCGAGGCGGCGGAAGCTTGGCTCGCCTACGGCTTTGAAACGCTCGGCCTTGACGAGATCATGTCCTTCGCCGTGTGGAACAATCTTCGCTCGACGGCGGTGATGGAACGTCTTGGCATGAGCCACGATCTTTCCAGCGACTTTGACCATCCCTGCGTTCCGCACACGCATCCGCAACTCAAGCGCCACGCACTCTACAGGCTCTCACGCAAGGACTGGCAGGCGAGAAGAAGGGCGGCCCCATAGCCGTGCATCCCTCTTTGAAAGTCAGAGTACTATAGGTTCTTCTGGACTCAATCGATGCGGATCGTCACGAACCACAAACCTCTTGCTTGCGTTGAACCACTTCACCTGGGCGTCGACTGGTGCCGCGACCGCGGGCGGTGGCCGCTGAAAGAAGCTGGGCACGATAGACTTTCCGGAAAGAAAACGGCTCGTCGTCATCTCGATGCCGACGCGGCTTGCGATGGTCTTTGTACCTGCTCATGTTCTCTCGGCTGGCGTAGGAGGGAGGCGTTGCGCGGGACGGCTGGCTGATTAACAATCGGGGTTGTTTCGCGGCGGCGTTCCTACCCGCGAAATGTCGTCGCATCCATCGCCACATTCGTCGCGCCGTAATTGCCGCCCCCCTTGCCCACGCCATTCACGCGCGGCATGCTTGCCACGTGCTCGACCCTTTCGCTCCCGACAGCTACCCTCGTGCGCGCAGAGGCCCCACATTATCGGAATTGAACCGAGGATTAGCCGTACCCTCGAGCTGCCGATGGCGCTCAACCTTGCCCAACTCCACGAGGTGCTCCAGGCCTCCTTTGGTTGGACCGATAGCCATTTGCGCCAGTTCAACATCGGCGGCATCATCTATGGCGCGCCGGAGTTCGACGAGGACGGCTTCACCGCCAATCGCATCTTCGAGGCAACCGAGTTACGGATGGTCGATTCGTTTTGCCTAGGATCCCGACGAGCAGCCCATCACGATCCTCTATGAGTACGACTTCGGCGACAACTGGCGCCATCTGCTCCGTCTGGAACGCCTTCCGCGCGAGGCAGGCGCAATTATCCTCTCTGCATTGCAGCTGGCCGGTCAGGGCCGCCAGAGGACGTCGGCGGCCCGCACGGCTATGCCGAGTTCCTCGAAGCATGGCGCGACAGCGGTCACGAAGAGCATAAGGCCATGCGCCGGTGGGCCGGCCGCAAATTTCATCCCGAACTGCGACCTCGACGCCATAAACAACGCGATGGCCAAGGCAGTGCGCGCCGCACGAGGAAACTACCGCTTCCGCCGCCAACCCAGGGGAGAGTTGTCCACACACGACAGAAACCGTTTCACGCTCAAACCGGCCAACAAAATGTAAGGCGGCATGGCAAGTGAATAGTGACCACAGTTCAATGCCAAAATAGTTAGCCTGGCTCCGGCGTTCTCCAGCCTCTGCATGAACCTCGCCGAGAGCGCCGGCAACACCACTTTGTCTCTCTTGGCCAACACGATGTGAAGATCGAGATCAGGCCGTGCCAGACTATGTGCGTAATTCTCTAAGTTAAGTGGGGCCCAGGCCCTTCTGAGATCGGTCGGCTCAATCTCAGGCTCAAGGCTATCGCGTATCGATCGTGTCGCGCGGCCCGTCCAGACCATGTCCGCTAGACTCCCCGCCGTCAGGAACAGCGAGGCTTTTGACACGGCCTGGTCGCGCGCAGCAATCAACCCCGCGACCCAGGACCCTAAACTCATACCAAGAACCGAAATCTCTCTATAGCCTTCGCTTTTCAACCAACGTATGAGCTTTCGCCCATCCAATACTGCCTGCCTTATGGACTGGATCGTTCGCCCGAGGTTGGGGCTAAGCATATAATCGGCGTGGCCGGAGCCAGGACGGCTGCGCTCGAAGTGATAGGGCATGGCAATCTCGACAACGGTGATACCACGCCGCGAGAAAAAACTGGCAATCCGACGGTTCCGCGCGCTTGCATTCCAATGGTGAAAGATCACCATCGCCCGATCGAACGACCCGCTTTCTGTGACTTTCGCCCACACAACATTGTTCGGTGCGATATCAGTCGCAATGTCCGACGGAAATTTTAGCCAACCATCTTTCCATTCAAAACGCTCATCGCTCTCACTCGGCTCATCGAAAAAGGCTGGATCAGCCACGGCCTGGTCGGCAAGGACACAAAATTCCTCGATGCTTGCAATCTTCCCCGCGCCCGGAAAGGCGCGGTCCGCGTCAAGGATGAAATCCGTTGGTTTCTTCCCTTCCTCACCGCGTCGCGCCCGCCGCTCATCCCAATGATCAAGCCAACTATGATACACTCTGATTGTTTTCCAACTTACTCGCTTGCCATCGCCCCAGCCCTGGATCAAACAGACCGAATATTGCGAACAGCACTCCAACTCCCAGAAGGATCGAAAAGCCAGCAAATGCATCGATCAGCAAGTAGCCAGCCACGAGTAACGCTACGATCGCTGACATCCTCCACAAGGATATACGAAACCGACGTTCGACACCTAAACGGATGGAGCCGTACAGAAATACAACACAGGTCGAAATAGCGATAAGAAGGCTACTGTAATGGGTAGGTCTACGGTAGCTGATCCCGGCGCTCACGTCGTTGCCGCCATAGAAGGCTGAAGACATATCGCCGACCAACCAAGCCACGATATTTTCTCCACGCGATGTCAGGTAAGCACTCTGGAGCTTCATGACTATCGCGATCAGAACCCCCAAAACAGTACAGCGAAAAATCCCATGCATCACCCTGAGACCGACTTCGTTGAGCTCACGTTGATAATCCGCCTCCGTCCCACTTTTCGAGGCCCCGCCAATTCTCCAAAGGTCATGAACAACCGTGTAAAGCAAAATGAGACCCACAAAGAAAAGATAAAAGCACAGGCACATATAGAGGTAAGCTAGCCCGGTGAACACGACCTCTTCCGGCACCGATATGAGTTCAGGGCGCACAATCGCCAACTTGCCCCAGTCCGTCGCATAATTGCCACCGCCCTTGATCAGCGGGAGCAAACACACGCCGATCCACTGAAAAAGACCGGCGAACAGCACACAAATCAAAAAAACCGCCCAATATGAATGCGAAGAAGCTTCTACGCTGCGGGCCCAGGCATCGTCGCTTTCCATCTTATTGCCATTCCCCACAAGCTTTGGGCGGCCTTCATCTTTCCAAAAGGTCACTAGCTCGGTCACGAAGGCAAAAAACAGCGGCAAAAATACCATGAAGACGAATGTCCAATTCGCTGTCCAAAGAAACCCAACCTGCTTGACGACGCCATCCGCCCGGCCATATGTCACGCTGTGAATCCCGGTAATATACGACAAAAACCCAAGAGCGGTGACACCCGCAAACACCGACGCCGGTAAATTCAGGGGAGATCCGTGACTAAAAAACGCCTCCGATTTCCTCGCCAAACTAAAACGCCGCCTCTGCCCCTTGGCGTCAGTATCCCGTTTTAGCTCTGCCGGAGAGGCTGTGTCCTCATCGGAGGTCGCAGCCAGTGCTGTATCTGGAATCTCGTGTGCAACACTGCTTCCGGCTCTCTTCCATTCTCGTCTCTTGGCCGATAACCGCGATTGCGCCGCACTAAGCTCCATCTGCCATTCGCTGGTTGCCACCGGATCATCGCACCCAAAAACCCTCGCCAGCCAACGGATGTTAGCAGCGCTGATTCCCTTCTCGTTCTCTTGAAACCAAAGCTGCACTGTTCGCAGATCGACTCCAATCCGGTTGGAATCAATTTGTGAAATCGCTTCTGCAAGAAGCTCAGGCGTCCATGGGCCTGCAGGAAATCCATCTTTGCCCAATGGCCGACCCGCACCCGCAGCGGCCAATCGTTTGAACAATTCCTTGAAATCACTCCCGTCTCTCGGCGGCGGGAGAAATAATTTTCCATTCTTAAACAACTACTTGCAGGCTCTGGTTTCGCTTGGTTTCGCTAGTCTTCGTATCCTATCGTGCCATCGTCCCTGATCAACGTATTTCTCAACTCGGTGCAACGGGCGAGCGGGCGGGGCGCGGATCACTCGGAGCAGGGAAAATGGCTGTTGAACTGGCGGGCTGCAACGAAGAAGCGCAGGAGACGGACGCAGTCGCGGCTCTGATCGCGGCGCACCGCCAAGCCATGGCAAAGGTGGAGAGTCTCGGGAACCGTTTGATGCAAGCCGAAGAGGCCGAGGCGGCGCTGATCGGACCACGGCTTGACGCCGTGATGGCGGAGGAGGCGGTTGTCCGCCGCCAGGCAGCGATGGCGCCGGTTGCCGATGTTTGCGAGCTGAAGATGAAGGCCGCACATTTCGAGCGGCTCATGAACGACGGTTGGTGCGACGTGGATTCGGACGACCTGCATGAGCTGCTGCGATCTTTCGTCGACTTGCCGATCTAAGAAAAGAGGGCGGACATCCAAGACGCGAACGCGTGCCATGCGGCATAGGTCAGCGCCGGCACCGCGATGATGGCGATGAATCCGACGGCGCCGGCTATTGCACCGTCCGTGCGGCCCTCGACAGGGTAGTAGTAGCGGCTCGATTCATGTTCGTGGTTCAACGGTCCTGCTCCTTTGGCCGTTTCAGCAGAAGTCCAATGGGATGTTGAAACTTCATCGCCCACAGACCATCAGCTTTCATCTTCGCGTTGACCTCGGCCACGAGGTAGTTGCCGCTAACGGCGTTGCGTTTCGCGTCGGTGGCGGCGAACGCGTAACCGGCCGCGATGAGGGCGGTCCCAAGGTCGATCGTATTGCCGCCGAGTTTCGCCCCGCACACGACAAAAGTCGCATTGTCCAGAGCCAAGGCGATAGGCTGACAAGTTACGGCCGCTGTCGAAAAAAGGGCGGCCAGGTGGGCGAGCGAGACGTTGCCGCAATCGAGCTCCTTGCCATTGGCATCCAGGGCGATCGTGCCCCGCAAGCATGATTGCACACCATAAAGCCGGTAGAGCTTGCCATCGTCGCGCCACGTATCTCCGGTCAGCAGTTCGACGCTTTTCGACACCAGGAAGGGAGCGGCCGTCGCGCTTGCTGGCGCGGCGCCTTCGGCGCTTACGGCGTGAGCGGTCGCGAGTGTGATGAGCGCGGCGAGGCTAGTTCGCTTCATCGGCCTGGAACCGCTTGCCGAGATCGGAGGCATGTTCGAGATCCGGCCGCAGGGACTTGCCGTCCTTGTTGCGGCCGATCGCAGCCATGTCAAAGAAGACCATGGAATCGTCGTCATAGGAGACCGCATAAGGGTCGTTGGCATTGCCAGCCCCGACGAGCGCAAAACACGAAACCGCGTCTGGAACGCCGGATTGGCTTTTGAGGACCAGCGTCTTGCACAACAAGACGGATGCGCGGGTGTTATAGACGGGGTCGTCATAGTCCCGCACGGCCTTCGTGCAATCCCACTCCTCAGCCTTGTAGGTGATCTTGGGCTTCGGACAGGCCGCGAGGCCCCGCAGCCTATAGGTGACGCCGTTGATGACGCGTTCGGTCGCGGACTTGATCTCCACCGGCTTGGTTAGCGCTGTTACGTCGCGCTGAAAAAGGCCTCCGCGTGCGTCGTAGCGCTCGTAGACGAAGGTCTTTTCGCCAGGTTTGGCGAACTTCTGCAGATACGCGGTCGACGGCTGCTCGAACGGATGCGGCTCGTTCGTGCCCAGATCGGCGGCGCCTAGGACGGTGCTGTGGAGCAACAATGCCGCGAGGAAGACAAACTGCTTCATCGGAAAAATGGCCTCGACCACGCTTCTCATATTGACACTTTACTTTGGCTCCATGTACCCATAGTAAAATGTCAAAATCGGTAGCGCAATGAAAAACCGGATCGCGCTTGCGCTTTCTTTCTCAGCCGTCATGGCGCCATTCGGCGCACATGCGGATAACACGACCTCGACGCGCATCGCGGCAGCGTTTGCTCTGCCGGCCCGCCCAGCGGTTTCGACCTTTTCCGATGCTGATCACGGATCGACGATTGGCGGCGGGTGTGCGCCGGCAGATCGCGGGCGGGCCGCGGCCTTGGTGCGCCAGGTCGCCGAAGAAGAGGGCTTCGATCCCGATCTGACCGAAGCGGTTGCCTGGGCGGAAAGCGACATGGGCGGCAATCAAGGGCCGTCTCGCGCGGGCGCTCTCGGCATCATGCAGCTCATGCCGGCGACAGCGTCGCGTCTTGGTGTGGCCGACAGATGCGACGCGAAAGCCAATATCCGTGCCGGCGTCCGCTATCTGAAGGCGCTTTATGACGAGTTCCATGATCCGCTGTTGATGTTGGCGGCCTACAATGCAGGCGAGCAGAACGTTTACAAAGCCAACGGCATCCCGGTGAACGACGAGACCACGAAATACGTGGTCAAGGTGCTCAATCGCTGGAAGCTCGGCAAGCTGATCAAGGCTCCCCTTCCCACCCCTATTGACGATCATCGCGCAGGCGCGACCGACCCGGTCGATGGCGTCGCCTGGCAAGATGGTCACGTCATGGATTTTGGCGACTGAAAAAGGAGTGAGACGAGGATGGATTATAAAAAGGCGGGCAGGTTCGCCCTGCAGTTTACGGCCGCCGCGGCGATCGGAACGGCGTTGGCGCCGGCGAGCGCATACGCGCAGTCGGCTGCCCCGGTCGAGGGCGTGCTGGAATGGTTTGTCGGTGTCCTGCAGGGCAGCATTGCTCGATCTTTCGGGATCATAGCAGTTTGCTTTCTCGGCTTCCTTGCCATGACCGGCAGGCTGGTGTGGATGATGGCGCTTTCGATCATCATCGGCATCGCTCTGGTCTTCGGTGCTGCAGCTCTGGTCGATTCCATCCGGTCCACCGCTGGAGGCGCGTGACCGATGGAGGACGAAGAGGTCTATGTCGAGCCGGTCAGCCTGCCCCTGACGCGCCCACCGATGAAATGGGGTGTGCGCTACGAGGTGTTCGCGCTTAACGGCATGGCTGCCGTCATCGGATTCATCGCGACCAGCAGCTTCACGCTCGGCCTCGGTCTATTCAGTGCGACCCATCTGATCAGCGCCTATCTGTGCCAGCGCGACCCGTACATCTTCCACATAGTCGAACGCCGACTGTCGAAACGGGACGCGGTGGCGAACTCGGGCTTTTGGGGCGCGAGGAGCTATTCACCGTGACCGTGAACGCCGACCTGAAATTCGCGAAAGCGCGCAAACGGGAAAAGCCGGTCGAGGCCCATGTCCCCTATTTGCGTCACGTCGACGACAATTTGGTGGTCACCAAAAGCGGCTTTCTACTCGGCGTCATCCAACTTGGCGGCCTGCCCTTCCAGACCATGGATCAGGCAGAGCTCAACAGCCGCCTGTTCAATCGCAACACGACATTCCGCAACCTGTCGACGTCCCGTTTTGCCGCCTATGCGACCATCATCCGGCGTCACGTGACACCGGAGATTGAAGGGGATTTCGAAAACCCGTTCGTGGCCGAGCTCGATGCCCGCTACATGGACGAGTTGGGCTCGAAGAACCTGTTCGTCAACGAGGCCTTTTTGACGCTGATCCGCCGCCCGATGGTCGGGCGTGTCGGCTGGGTCGACAAGGCGCTCAATGCGTTGCGCATCAGCACGGCCGGCGAAGAGACACGTGATGAGGCCATGGCCGAACTGCACGATGTTCTCAATAGCGTGGTGAAAGACTTTTCGGCCTATGGCGCGCGGCTCCTGGGCGTGGTGACGCGGCGCGACAGTGTTTTTTCCGAACCTGCCGAATTCATCGCCAAGATCCTTGCCGGCGGCGCGGACATCGAAATGCCGCTGCCGCGCATGAGTTTGGCAACTGCCTGCGCAACGCGGCAAATCTTTTTCGGCAAATCCGCTCTGGAGATCAGGGGGGCGCAGACAAGCAAGATTGGCGCCATGGTGTCGATCAAGGAATACCCGCCCTTCACGGCACCCGGCTCGCTGGATGGCCTGTTGCGGCTGCCGCATGAATTCATCCTGACGCAGTCGTTCGCGATTGAAGATCGCGTTACGGCCATGCGCCGCATCAACACCATCTCGAACCAGGTCAGCGGTTCGGATGAGGCCGGAACCACGGTCGAGGATTTAGTGCACGCTGGCGCCGACAAGCTTGCAGGTGGCGAGGTCATTTTCGGGCAGCACCACATGACGGTGATGGCGCTGGCTGCCGACATCCCAGGGCTCAACCGAACCTTGTCCGACATCACCGCCGAACTGTCGCGCATGTCGATCGTCCCGGTGCGGGAAACGCTCAACACCGAACTTGCGTTTTGGGCACAGCTGCCCGGCAATTTCAGCTACATTGCGCGCCGCGCCCTGATCTCGTCGCTGAACTTTGCCGGGCTGTTCTCGGGCCACAATTTTCCCTCAGGCCAGCGTGAGGGACTGCACTGGAGGCGGCCGATCGCGCTCCTCGAGACGACAAGCCAGACAGCCTATTATTTCAACTTTCACGTTCACGACGTGGGTCACTTCACCGTTTTCGGACCGACCGGTTCGGGCAAGACGGTCGTGCTGTCATTCCTGATGGCGCAGGCGATGCGGATTTCGCCGCGACCCCGCTCAGTCTACTTCGACTACATGCGGGGCGCCGAGCTCTTCATCCGCGCGCTCGGCGGCCGCTACGAAGTCATGGAGCCGATGCAGGCCACCGGCTTTGCGCCGCTCCAGCTGGACGACACGGCAGAAAACCGCACGTTTCTCGAGGGGCTGCTGCGCTACATCCTCACCCCTGACGACGGTTCGCTCGACGTGGCCGAAATGCGCGTGATCAACACGGCCGTCGACAAGGTCTACAAGATCCCGCGCCAACAGCGCACGTTCGAGCTGCTGCCGGAAGTGCTGCGCGGCTCGCTGGCGCCGGGGATGAACGATCTCGCGGCGCGCATTGAACCGTGGCTCGATCCTGGCGACAAGGGCTGGCTCTTCAACAACCCCGTCGATCTCGTCGATTTCTCGAAGCCGGTGGTCGGGTTCGACATGACAAAAATCCTGGCCGACAAAAAATTGCGCTCGGCCGCCCTGCTTTACATCTTCCATCGGCTCGAAGAGATCATCGACGGCACGCCGCTTCTCATGTTCCTCGATGAAGGCTGGAAGCTGCTCGATGACGACGTGTTTGCCGCCTTCATCAACGAGACGCTGAAAACGATCCGCCGGCGCAACGGTGTCGTCGGCTTTGGCACGCAGACGGCCGAGGATGTGGTCAACTCGTCGATCTCGTCCTCGCTGATCGAGCAGACGAAAACCAACATCTTTTTCCCCAATCCGAAGGCGAGCAAGGACTCCTACATGGCGCGCTTCTCGCTGACGGCGAAGGAGTTCGAGTTCGTGCGCCGCACCGCCAAGGAAACGCGCACCTTCCTGGTCAAGCATGACAGCGATTCCATCGTGGCCAAGCTCGACCTGTCGGGCATGCCCGACCTCATCAAGGTGCTGTCGACCAACGAAGCCAACATCAAGGAATGCGAACGGCTGCGCGAGATTTACGGGCAAGAGCCGGAAGCGTGGCTGCCATACCTTTGCGGATGGGAGAGCGAGCATGAAGAAGCGGCTTAGCAGCGTGATCGCCGCGGCCGCGATCATGCCTGGGCAGATCACGGCTCTCCCGGCGCTGGCCCAGATCGCCGTCATCGACGGTTCCAACCTGGACAAGCGCGCGCAGGACGAAGAGCACAGCACGAAATCGCAAGAAACCAAACTCGACGAGAAGGAGAAGAAAAAGAGCCTCGTTTGCACCTATACGAACAAGTACAGGTCACAAATGTTCAGCCGCTCCCCTGGCGAGGCGCTGAGCCGCGACGCCGAAAACGCAAAGCTCATCCGTTACTATGCGCAAAAATATGGCGTTCCGGAGGGCCTGGCGCTGTCGGTCGCCTACCAGGAATCCCGCTTGGACAGCTGTGCCGGCTCGCACACCGGCGTCAAGGGCGTGATGCAACTGACAAAGGGAACGGGCAGGCAACTCGGCTTCGATCGCGACATCAATGAGCAAAACATCGAGGGTGGCGTCAAATATCTCGGCAAAGGCGTCGCACAATGCGGCGCCAGCAATTACAGCTGCCTGGCGAGCTTCTATAACGGCTCGAATGCCGCCGAACAGGCTGAGTGGGCTTCGGGCGTCGGCCGATGGCACGGCACCTTCGACAATTACGTCTCCAGCGGAGAGGCGCCGGCGGCGTCCCCGCCGGCGATCAGCATCGTGACCTCTAGCGGACCGGGCGGCGCCGCTCAAAGCGGCGCTCTCGATTCCCTCTCCAAAGCCGCAGCCGACCTCGACACCAGCTCCGCACAGATGACGGCCAATTCCTCGCAGATCGACGCGCTCGCCGGCGGCGTCGGACAAGTTGGCGAATACAAGGATGCCTGGGAGCTCAACTCGTCCGCTCGAAGTCTCAATGCCGGCGTGACCGGCCAATATATCAACCAGGCCTCGGATTTCACCGCCCTGCTCGGACAGTTCCTGTCGTTGAACAACGTCGGGGCCTCCCAGACCGCGCGGATCATTGCCGCGCCGCAAGAAGGATCCCCAAATCCATTTTCATGCGACCCGGCCGAGCTGCAACGGCTGCGGCTCGATCGCAGCCAATGGCTGCCCTGTGCCAGCCGGAGCGCCGAGAGCGGTTCGGGAACCACGCCGTCCGTGCAGATCAACGCCGATCCGACCGGCGCGGCTCGCGCGATCGAAGCAATCCAGGAATAGGAGGTCTGAGAGTGAGAAAAATCACTTTCGCGGCATGTGTAACACTTCTGTCCAGCGTCGCTCATGCGCAGATCGCCGTCATCGACAATGCGAATTTGGACATTGCCCGCCAGAATGCGGACAACACCAATTCAATCATGGGCTCCAACAAGGACATCCTCGAGAAGAGCAATCAGATCCTGCAAGCCCTGACGGGCAGCCGCAACGGCTCTCTCGGCATCGGCCAAATGGGCCTAGGCGGCAACATGTCGATTGCGCAGGCGCCGAGCTTCGGCTCGATCCTCAATGGCGGCTCCCTCTCCTTCGGCGGGCTGTCGCCGGAAATCCAGAAGATCGCCGGAGCGGTGATCAACGGCCTGCAGCTGGTCAAACAGCTCCAGCAAATCACCGGCAACGGCAGCAGTGCCGTCAACACGGCCTATAGCGGCAGCGTCAACGTCGCATCGCTGTTGAGCGCCCTCACCTCCCAAGCTTCTCAAGGGGTCGCGCAACGCGAACAGTCGTTGCAGTCGGCCAGCGGCCAGATCGGACAGTCCGATGACGTCAAAGGTTCGGTCGATCAGAACACGCGCATTCAGCTCGAGAACGCGCGTGCGGTCAACGAGCTCATCGGCGTCCAGAATGGCGCCGTCGCCGCGCTCAACGAGGAAATGAAGACCCGGCTGTTGCGGCAAAGCCAGGTGCAGAAGCTGATGACGCCGGCGCAAGTCAATCCGTTCCAGAACTTCGGCACAAGCGGGAACTGATCGTTGTCGTCAAAAGCGAAAAGGATGCCAGCTTGGTGGCGGCGGGTCGGCGTGGCCGTCGCGGTCGCGATTGTCATGGTGAGCGGTTGCGCCCGGCCAGCTCGCGAGCTCAAGGCGCCCTGCGCGCCCCTGGCTTATGTGGGCGATGCGAGCTGCGGGCCCTTGAAGCCGGTCAACGCCCCGCCCTTCGATCGTGTTGTCGAGGATGGATGAACGGCCTGGCGACAAGCATTCTGGGAGGCATCGACGACGTCGGAAAGGGCTTTGTTTCCAGCGTCTACATGCAGCTTGGCTACGCGCTGGGGAATGTCTACGCGCTCATGCTCACCATTTACATAATTTGGTGGGGCTATTCGATCCTCAGCGGCCGCGAGACGATCTCTCCAATCGAGTCGGCATACCGCCTCGGTCGCGCGGTGGCCATCTATCTGTTGCTGAATGGATGGGGCACGTTTTCCGAGACGATCTACAAGCTCGTGCAGGCGGTGCCCAGCGAAATCGGCAAGATCATCGTCGGTGCCGTCTCGCGCGCCACAGGCAACCAGCTGTCGGATCAGGATGCGATCCCGGCCCTGATCGACAATCTCTACCGCGGTGCCCAGGATGTTGCCAATCAGGTCTACAGCGGCACTTTTTACGACATATTCGGCGCGCTTCTTTCCACCATCGTGCTTCTGGCCGCCATCATCTTCTCGGCGCTTGCGATCGCCGCAATCATCGCAGCCAAGATCATGCTGTTCATCACCTTGGCGCTGGCGCCGGTCTGGATTATCCTTTGGCTCTACCGGTGGTCAACGCGGATGAGCGAGGGCTTCATCTCGCTGACCACCTATCTTATCATCCAGCAAATCCTCATATACGGCTTCCTGGGCTTTTATTTTTCGCTGGTCAATCTTGCCTTGAACACTGCCACCTCGGGAGGCGCCAGCGTCGACAACAAGATGTCGATGGTCCTGCCGCTCGTCCTGGTCACGATCATCGGCATCTATGTGCTCATGCAAATCCCGGCGATCGCCTCGATCCTGAACGGCGGCGGCTATCTGAGCACAGTTGGCGCATACCGCTCTTATGGCAATGTGCCTGGCAATGTCGCCCGCTATTCCGGCGCGCGGTTTGTCGCAAACCGGTGGCAGCGGCTGAGATCATCCCGCACCAGCGAGGCGGCTCGCTCATCCATTCAGCAAGCGGCGCGCGATAACGCGAGGCCATTGGCATAGACGCGCAGGCAACCGCCTGAGAAGTGCTGCTTGAGTGCCGCAGCGGGAGTTTGGCAATGAGGCTAAAGTAAAGTGACAAAAATGCAGGCAAGCATCCCCGCCGAGCCCGGCAGACTCGTTGACGAGCGCTACTATCAGGCCGGCGCGACATGGGAGGACGACACGCATAGGTCTCTGAGACGTTCGCGCACGCTGGCCTGGCTTGTCAGTGGCGTCGCGAGTGTCGTTGCGGGCCTGTCGTTGCTGACGCTCGTGCTCATCCTTCCGCTCAAGCAATTCGAGCCCTATGTGATCGAGGTCGACAAGACGACCGGATATCTCGAGGTTGCGCGCGCGCTGAAACCCGGCGATCTGTCGCAGAATGAAGCGGTGACGGCCGCCAATATCGTCCGCTATATCCGCGCCCGCGAAACCTATGACGCGCGCGAGATCAAGCAGAACTACGATCTTTCGCAGCTTTATTCGACGGGAACGGCGTCCAGGGATTTGACTTGGGCTTACACGCCGTCCAACGCGCAATCCCTCGACAAGCTCTACGGGCGCAACGTCACCATTTCCGTCGACGTCAAGTCGGTTTCACTGCTCAACACCACGACCGCTTCGGTGCGGTTCTCGACCACGACGCGTCGCGAGAATTCTTCCACGACCGACAATTGGGTGGCCGTGGTCAAGTTCCGCTACACGACGACGCCGATCAAGAACGAATGGCGCTTCGACAATCCGCTTGGCTTCCAGGTGATCGAATACCGTCGCGACCAGGAATCCGCACCGACGGCGGGGAGCGCGCAATGAAGACCCACCTCGGCGCCGCCCTGTCGCTGCTGATTTTGCTTGGCTCGGCCAGCTCAGCTGCCGCGCGCGATCATCGTATCCGCTACGTGCCTTTCGACAACGACGATGTGACGACGGTCAACGCCGCGCTCGGCGTCTCCACGATGATCGAGCTCAGCCCATCCGAGGTCATCGAAACGGTTTCGGCCGGCGACACGAAAGGCTGGTCGATCGTGCCTAAACGCGGCTCGCGCTTTCTCTTCATCAAGCCGCTCGAACGGGACGCCTGGACGAACGTCAACGTCGTCACCGACCGGCGCGTCTATTCGTTGCTGCTCAAAGCCACCGACAGCGACCGCGACCGCGCATCGTTCCAGGTCCGGTTCAGATACGCTGATGAGGATCAAGACGCGCGTTTGCTTGCCCAGGCCCAGCAAAGCGCTGCCGATCCCGACCTCAAGAACCTCAACTATGCCGATCTCAACTACAATTACGTCTATGTCGGCGATGACAGCCTGAAGCCGCGCGTTGCTTTCGACGACGGCACCAAGATGTTCCTGGAGTTCACCGGCGACATCCCGGCCATCTTCGTCGTCGACGAAAAAGGTCAGGAATCGCTGGTCAATCAGCGCACCCAGGGAAAATACACGATCGTCGACAAGATCGGCCGGCAATTCACGCTGAGGGCCGACGGCAAAACGCTCTGCCTCTACAATCGAGCCCGGCCGTCGAAGACGGATCCTGTCTCCGCCGTATACGGGCCGAGGAAGCTGGTGCGCGGGGCCGGCCCCTTCTCCGTCCCGACCGCGAGGGGACGATAGATGGGCAACATCGACTATAACGAGCTTGATGGCGGGCCGACCGTCGCCAGACGCTATGCCGGAGTGGGCACGAAACTCGCCATGGTCGCCGCAGGGCTGATCGTGGCGATCGCGCTGATCTGGATCAACTGGCCTCGCGAGCCGCGCTCTCGCGATACGGCCTCGGATGCGAGCGACAAATTCAACCCGCCTGAATTTCGCCCGCCGGCGCTGGCCGAGACGCCACAAGCGGCCGACAACACAATCGACCAGATCGTTGTTCCGCCGCCCGCGGAAGGCGAAGCCAACAAGCAACAGGCCGACAACGTCGATCAGACGGTTGAGCAGGGCGCTGATCTCGATGCGCAGCGGCGCGCCATCGAAGCCCAATTGGCGGCCGAGCAGGCGCGCCGCAAAGCCGAAGAGGAAGAGGCCCGCCGCAAGCAAGCGGCTGACGAGGAGGCCCACCGGAAGGCCGAGGAGGCTGAGCGCCAAAAGGCAATGTGGGAGCGCCTGCGGTCGAACCAGATGATTACGAGTGAGGAACCAAACTCGGCCGCCGGGCACGATCAGCCGGCCCAGGCGCAGATCGCCGCCGACGGTCAGCTTGTCCCGGTGCCGGGCGCCGACAACGATCCGAACAAGGCTTTCCTCGCGCAATCGGAAACACATTCGAACGCGATGGCGAAGGCGCGGGTTTTCCGCCGCACCGATGCTTTGATCCCCGAAGGCACGATGATCCTCGGATTTCTGGAAACCGCCATCAACACCGATCTGCCCGGCATGGTTCGCGCGGTGGCGCGCGAAGACGTCTATTCGCTCGACGGCCGTCGCATTCTGATCCCGAAGGGGTCTCGGCTGACCGGCGAATATCGTTCGGGGATTGCGCGCGGGCAAAAGCGTGTGTTCATCGTCTGGAACCGCGTCATCCGTTCCGACGGCGTCTCGGTCGACATCGCCTCGCCTGGCGCCGACCGTCTCGGACGGGGCGGTCTCGGCGGCCGCGTCGATACGCATTGGCTTGAACGCTACGGCAATGCGATCATGCTTTCGGTCGTTGGCGGCGTTTCGGAGTACCTGTCCTCCCTAGCCGATAATGGCAGCGACAGCCAGCAACAGCAGGTGACGACCGTTGACCCGGTGACAGGGCAGACCGTCACGACCACCTATGGCGGCTCCGGTTCGCAACGCGACGCCCGCAGCATCGCCTTCGACAAATCATCCACGGCGCTGCAGCAGCTGGCACAAGAAGCGTTCCGCGACACACAAAACATCCCGCCGACGATTTATGTCGACCAGGGCACGCCGATCGTCGTCTTCGTGCGCCGGGATCTGGATTTTTCCGAGCTCTATGCGGATCCGGTAGAAGAGGAGCTGGCTCGACTGAAGCGCGGCGGCAAGCCGGCAAAGGCGGTCGATCCGACGCCGCTCTTCATGGCGCCGAAGTCGGGGGCTGATCCCTATTATCCAGGCTACGGGACTCCGGTGAGATGAATGTGCAGCCTGTGCCGAACCCTTGGGCGCGCGCACCGGTGCTGCGCGCCGAACTGGAACCGATCTGGCCCTACATGGAGGAAGAATCGGTTTCGGAAATCGCCATCAACCGACCCGGCGAAATTTTCATCGAGCGCCTGGGTGCAAAGGAGATGGAGCACGTCGTCAAACGCGAGCTCACCAGAAACTGGATCCGCTCGGTCTCGGTCGGCGTCGCTTCGGCCACCAACCAGGTCGTCAACGAAGTCACGCCTGCCTTGTCGGCAGCTCTCCCCTCAGGCGAGCGTTTTCAATGCGTGCTGCCGCCGGCCGCACCCGATGGCGGCGCGATCTCCATTCGCAAGCAGGTCATCATGGACATGACCCTTGGCGACTACGCCAAGATGGGCGCCTTCGAACAGACCGAGATGGGCAATGGCCTGGCGCTCTCGGCCGAAGAAAAGCAGCTCGCCGAGATGCTCAACGACACCTCGCCGTTGGAATTTCTGCAATACGCGGTGCGCAATCGCATTTCGCTCGTTGTCTCCGGCGGCACGTCGACCGGCAAGACAACCTTCCTCAATGCGTTGCTGAAGATCATCCCCTCTCATGAGCGCATAATAACCATCGAGGATACGCGCGAGCTCAGGCCGGCGACGGGCAATACCGTGACGCTGCTTGCCTCGAAAGGCGACCAAGGCCTTGCCAGGGTTACGCCGCAACAGCTGCTCGAGGCGTCATTGCGGATGCGGCCCGACCGGCTGCTGCTCGGCGAGCTGCGCGGTGCCGAGACATTTTCCTTCCTGCAAGCCATCAACACCGGCCATCCGGGTTCGCTGACGACCGTTCACGCCAACTCGGCCCGCTCGGCCTACGAGCGCCTGGCCCTCATGGTCATCCAAAGCAATGTCGGGCTCTCTCGCAACGAGATCCTCGACTATCTGCGCGAGGTAATCCCGGTCGTCGTGCAGATGGTGCGCGGCGACGGCGGACGCCGATCGATCAGCGAAATCAAGTTCACGAAGGCGCAGACGATGTGACGGGGGCGCATTATGGAAAAGATCGCCGGCAGGATTTTTCTGGCCTTGATGGCTGTGGCGCTGGGCGCGTTGCTGTTTGTGGTCGCATACGCGGCGACGGACTGGTACAGGACCGGATCGCATTTTCTCTTCGACAGCATCAATGCGGACCCGCGGCCAGTCTTCAGCTACGCCTGGACGGACCTGAAAGCTGGAAGTTTCGACCGGCTTCAATATGCCGGTGCGGCGGCCGTATTCGGCTTCGTCCTGCCGCTCGCCGTCGCATTCTTGATGCGGCCGCCCAAGCGCAACGACGCAAAATTCATGTCGATGGCCGACGTTCGCCGAGCCGGCCTGCTGAAGCCGAGGGGGATCTTCATCGGACGCGCCGGCGGCAGACTGGTCAAAGTCTTTGCCCCCCACCGCGATCGGCGCACGGGCAAATTGCGCCTGACGCGCCCCAGAGTTCGCGGTGGCAAGAAACTTTGGATCGACGGCGATGACGTCGGCGGCTTCGTCATTGGACCGCCAAGGTCGGGCAAGGGCGCGGCGCTGATCATTCCGAACGCGCTGATGTGGCCCCATTCGCTGGTCGTGCTCGATCTGCGCGGCGAGACCTATGAAGCTACGGCCGGCCACCGGGCCACCTTCAGTCAGGTCGTCCGCTTCGCGCCGGCCGACCGCGACGGCAACACCGCCTTCTATAATCCGATGGATTTTATTTCGCTCGATTCGGCTCAGCGGGACATCGACCTACGCAACATGGCGGCCGCGCTCTTTCCGCGTCCACCTGCCAACGCCGACCCTTATTGGGTCAACGATGCCCGCCTCCTCTTCACCGGCATTGCCTCTTACGTCATGGAGTCCCCGCGGATCGCCGACGAGAACCGCAGCTTCGCCACCATCCTCAAGATCATGAACGGCGCCGACGAGCCGATCCTGGAGTTCCTCGCGAGCCTGCGCGACACCCGCCGGCATGAAGTGTCCGATTTTACGCTGCAGACGCTTCTGCCTTATGCGGATATGGCGGAGAAGCAGTTTTCCGGTCTCTATGCCGGCGTGCGCACCGGCATGGCGCCCTTCCTGAACGAGCGATTGATGCGGGCCACCTCGCGCAGCTCCTTCGACATCCGCAATCTCAAGAGCGAGCGGGTCTCGCTCTATCTCGATTTTCGGCGCGAGCAGATGGCTTCGCTGGGCCCGCTGTTCAATGTGCTCATCACGCAGATGATGAACTTCATGTCCGAATCCATGCCACGCCCCGGCGAGCACCAGGTGCTTGTCCTGCTCGATGAATTTCAGAACCTCGGCAAGCTTGAGAAGGTCACGGACATGGCGACCGTCCTTGGCGGCCACGGCGTGCCGATGTGGTTTTTCGTGCAGTCGCTCAAATCGGTCGACGAGATCTACCGGAAAGAAAGCCGCGAAACGCTTATCAACGCTGCGCGGGTCCAAATCTTCTTCGGCGCCCAGGAGACCGACGATCTGCGCTACGTCTCGGAGCAGATAGGCGAAACGTCCGAACCCCAGAAGGACGTCACCAGGACGCAGGCCAGCCTCTTCGACACCTATTACACGCGCTCCGTTCACAGCAAGCAAGTGCGTCGGCCGCTGATGCGTCCGGACGAAATTCGCACCATGGACAAGAGCAAGGTCGTCATTCTGCCGCGCGGCGAAAATGCAATCCTTGCGACCCGGAATTTCTATTTCGCTGATCGGGAGCTCTCCAAGCGGGCTTTCATGGCGCTCCCGGAAAGGGCGAACTCAAAGCAAGCCAAACCCGCCGCTGCCGCCGCTCCCCTCCCCTCCCCGTCCGTCCAGTCGATCGTGCCAGTCGGGCCTCGTTACCGCTCCGGCATCACACACTCGCGGCTGCAGCGCGGTGCGACCTTCGCTGCAAAAACCGGACGTGCCGAGCGGCCAGTCGCTCGCCGTCGCTTGCCGGCCGCGCAAAAGAATGAGCTTGAGGCGACCCGTATCCCGTCGGCAACGGCGGCGCCCGTTGCGCCACAGGCCATCGACTTTTCGGCTTTGGCCGCCCGGGCGGCGTCGACCAGGATCTCGCCGCAAAAACAGGCCGTTATTGCGGCCATTCTCGCCGAGGCTAAATCTTTCCGTCCGCAGTCGACCGAGCCCGAGACGTTCGACCGCAATTTAAGCGTGGTCGCGGAAGCCTTGCCGGACGTGGTGGACGAGTAATTCCGCCTGACCAGTGGGGCTCGTCTAGGCGGTGTCGCTGAGACATGCCCAAAGGTCTACTAATCTGCAATCTTGGCCGGCACCCCCCTCTCCGGAATGCCGAGGATATCCGCTGCCGCGTCCCGAAGTAGGTACCAAGGAAAGATGCTGGCCGCCGTCTAGGTGATCAACTCCCGAAAATCTCAGTCAAGTAGTCAATGAACACTCGAACCTTCTGCGGCGTGTGCCGCCGTTGCGGATAAAAGGCGTAAATTGGCTGGTCCACGGGTTCGTAGTTTGGCAGCAGCTGCACCAGGCGGTTTTCTGCAAGATCCTTTGCAATCATAAAATCCGCTAGCAAGGAATAGCCGTAGCCTGTCAAGCACGCATTCTTCACGGCGCGGGCGGAATTCATTGTAAAGTGTTGCCCTATTTCAAAATAGACAATTTCTCCTAAATATCTAAACTGGTGTATTCTGCCCCATTCTCCGCTTATTTGCGTGACCGATGGATAGCGTCTGATTTCGTCGAATGATTTTGGCATACCAAACCTTTCGCAAAACGCGGGAGAGGCGACAAACAATATTTTTTGTGAAGAAATCCTCTGGGCGACCATCGACGAATCCCGTAACGGGCCGA
The DNA here is from genome assembly GCF_003863365.1 of Mesorhizobium tamadayense. Lineage (GTDB taxonomy): Bacteria > Pseudomonadota > Alphaproteobacteria > Rhizobiales > Rhizobiaceae > Mesorhizobium > Mesorhizobium tamadayense. Next base: position 48,739 of record NZ_RQXT01000021.1, read on the forward strand.
CCCGAATTGCAACATCGTAATGTTCTTCGATAAGATCAACGAAGCGGTTGCCAAGCTCAAGGGAGATGGCCAGCTGGGGAAACCTTTGCAAAAACTCAGGCAGCGCCGGCGCTAGGCATTCGTTGCCAAAAGCCGTAACGCACGATACACGCAATTGCCCGCGCGGAGTGTCGTGGCGCTCTCGGACCACGCTTCGCACGTTATCCAGTTCCTCAAGTATGCCAGAACTCTTTTGCACAAACTCAAGACCAGCGTCAGTTAGGTCGAGTTGACGGGTCGTGCGGTTGAACAGACGGACCCCTAAATCGGCCTCCAGCTCGCCCATAATCCGGCTCACTGACGGCGCGGAAAGCCTCAACTCCCTGCTTGCTGCGGTAAAACTGCCGAGGCGCGCGACTTCGATGGCGATGCGCATTGCCGTGATTATGTCCACCGTCCCACTCTTGCAAAATGCAAAACAATGTCTCTCAGAGCGGGCGTATTATCACGAAATGCAATCTATTCCATAAGAGGAAAAGCAGTTCGGTGGATGAGGGGTTTCGAGGGGCGGAGCCCGCCCCCAAACTCGGACGTGCGTGCTCGTGAGGAGGCCCCCATGATCAGAAATCCTAGCTGGGTACTACGGAGTTATCCCTCGGGAATGCCGACGGTCGGCAACTGGATGTTGGAAGATCGCCCGATCCCAGAAGCCACAAAAGGAGAGTTGCTAGCCAAAACGTTGTGGCTTTCCGTGGATCCGTACATGCGCGGAAGGATCAGTCAGGCGAAAAACTACGCCACTGGCTTTGGAGTGGGGGATCTGATGTCAGGGGGTGGGGTCGGGGAAGTGATCAAATCTGAATCCCCTGATTTCAAGCCCGGTGACATAGTCGTGAGCGACTATTTTGGATGGCAGCCTTTCACCACAATTCCTGCATCTTCAGCCAAACTTGTAGCCGCTACCGACGCCCCAGTGGAAGCCTCGCTCAGCTTTCTGGGAATGCCCGGTCTGACAGCGTATTTTGCGCTACTCAAGACCGGCGATCCGAAAGAAGGGGAAACAGTCTTGATCTCGGCGGCCTCTGGTGGGGTAGGGCAGATCGCTGGGCAAATCGCGCGGATCAAAGGACTCGACCCAGTCGCAGTTGCCGGCACGGATGCAAAACTGGAATGGTGCAAACAGCTTGGATACCGCGAATGTGTCAACCACCGAACGTCGGCTGACTTGGTGGCCGACGTCGCGGCTGCATGCCCAAACGGAGTAGACTTGTTCATCGACAATACTGCGGGACCTATCCATGATGCGGCGATGCTAAATCTCAACACCTTCGGTCGAGTTGTCGTTGTCGGAACGGTCGCTCTAGCTGATCGATTTGATCAACCCGATATCGGTTTGCGGCATCTCAGGAAAACCCTGATCGCCCGCGCTCGGATCGAGGGGTTCTTGCTTGATGACCATGAAAGCGAATTTGAGACAGCAAAGGCCGACCTATTATCCTGGTTTAAGCAGGGCCTTTTCGAAACCAGAGAAGACGTCATTGAAGGGATTGAAGCAGTTCCGTATGCCTTTGTCCGCATGATGAATGGAGAGAATTTCGGCAAACAGTTAGTGAAATTGTAAAAATCAATCGTTTCTAACCATAAAGGGCCAGCATTTGCCGCCGATGCTTTTCATGCCCTTGCAGACGAGCTACGGTGCCGGTCGACGACCTACGCGTCCACCGGGCCAAATGCGCTTGAAGATCGCCCAGCTCTCAAGCCGGCGCTGCGACGCTCCAGAGGGCTTACCAGTGTCTCGTAAGTAGCACTTCGGAGCCCAAGCTGGGAGCAAACCCCAAGTGAATGAATTCAGGCATGTCTCTGTCTCGCAACGGGCTGCGGTTGCGGCACATGCTTTAGCGCTCGTATTCGTCGTCCTGGCTGCGCTGTGTCTTGCGGTCCTGTTCCTCGGCCTGCCGGCCCTTTTGCTTGGCTGAGTCTCTTTGCTGCTGAACACGCCGTCGCGCCTTCTCGGCCTGCGGTCCCGAGGTCTCGGGCTGACGCGTATCGTCTCGGGCCGGCAAATCGCGGCCGCGCGCCTCCCTTTCAGGCGTTGCCTCGCCGGCTCCACCTGCACCCTTTTGCTGCTCGAACTGGAGGCGGGCCAGTCGATCGTGCATCTTGTCGTTCACGCCATCGCGGTATTGCTCGAAACGGGGTTGCTCAGCATTGGGAAGCGTGTCCCGCATCTGATCCAACGCCTGGTTCACACGTGCCATTTTCTGCCGCATTTCCAAAGGTGTCTGCGCCATTTCGGTAGCTCCTATCAGCCTGGTCAATTCTTTCATGCCGGGATGGGACAAGAACGACGAGGTCCGCCCCGGTCCCCCGCCATCTTTGGAGACGCCAGCGGCAGGCTTCTCGCCTCCCCTGCGCGTATGAATCGGGAGGACATTCTTGCCGATCGCCTCGGCTGCAGTCAGCGCTTTGCCAGTGATGCCAGCCGACCGCATCACGGCGGCCGTCTGCTGCCACACGCCGGCGATCGCTCCGCCATTGGCGACGAGCAATCCACTGTCCATTCGACGCTGTCGCTTATCCTCCACGCGCGCGACCGTCTTGTCACTCACCTGGTAGCGCGGATCGTGCTGCGCGCGCTTGTAGGCGCCCGCATGTTCCTTCGTATACGGTCGGCTCATTGCGTGATCGTACCGGCGGGTTGCGACCATCGCTATGCCGTGTTCGCGCGCCTTCTCGGCGTACGCTTCGCGCCAGGCATGGAGATCCGCCTTGTAGAATGTCAGCCGCTCGCCGTCGGCCGAGCGCGCCTGCACCATGGCGTGGATATGGACGTGCTTGGTCTCGGCATGATGTGCGAGCACGAATTTGTGCCCGGGCGCGCGCTCTTCGAGGACCGCACGGGCGGCCGCCATGATGGCTTGCGCATCCGTACCAGCCCGGGCGGAGAAAAGCAGGTGATAGGCATTGCGCCGCTCCCGGCCGGAAAGTTGTGGCCGCCATTCCTCAAAAATCGCCGCGGCCGCCTTCGTTGGCTGTTTGCTGGAAACCGCCTGTCCGTTCGCGTGGCAAACGTGCTGGTGCGATCGAATAAATTTTTGCAGAAAATATTGCGCCTTACGCTCGTTGCCGACGGCAGCCGTCACTTCCGCTGCCGCGCGGATACCGGCCTTCCCCATGGCTTCGCGCAAGCCGGCTTCGATATTGTCGAGCGCTTTGCCGCGCGAATTTGCACGCCCGGCCGCTAGAATCTTGGCAAGCGGTCCGGCGCGTTGGTCGGTGTGGCCATAAACGTCGACGCTGTCGCCCGTGCGAGCATAGACGAACGGCTTCGATCCGAAGGCCGTGTTCAACGCCTCGCCAATCGCTTCGTCCGTGACGTCGCCGGCGAGCTCGAACCGCACCTCGATGAAATTCGTATTCTCAAGCTGCGCCCGGAATGTCTCCGTGAATTGGTGCAGGAAGCCGCGACGGTCCTGGGCATTGGCAAGCCTCTGTCCGCTATCGGTGAAGATCTCGATGTCGCGCTTCTCGCCCTGTTCATTGGCGCGTGTGCCGATATAGGCGAGCAGGGCGCCGGCCTGCTTACCATTGGCCGCGCTCGAAAGGAGCTTGAACACGGCAGGCTGCGCGCCGGCGGCGTAGGCCGCCCGCGCCGCAACCGCCCTCGCCTGACGCGTCGGCCGCGCGAAGTGTCGAGTGGACGGGAGCGCGCCCGACCTTCCGCCACCCCCGCCACGGCGCCGCCATTCTTCTTCCTCTTGCTTAACGAAAGCGCCGAGTGCGAGGTGGAAAATGGCTATCGCCCCTTTTGCGTCGCTGGATGAACGCAAGCTCCCACTGGCGCCTTGCGGCCGAGCAGACAGCGGTATCGTGGTGGCGGCCCCTCCTCGGCCTGCGGACGAAACCGGGGCCGCTGCGACGCCGGGACCCGCTCCTGAGTGCTTCGCGCTCGACCATTGCCCGCCGGCGTGGGGCGGAGACGAACGGTCCGGGGTGACGCCACTCGCACGGGTGTTCATCGCTTGACGATCGGCCGTCTCCCGGCCAGCCGCTTGCAAAGGCTTATCCTCCTCGAGGTCCTCGATATTGCCAGCGCCTGGCATGCGCAAATAGCGTTCGATCTCGGTAGCATATCCAGCAAGACGGCCACTCATGCCTTGACCTCGCTTCGCTTGCTCGGCCGGGCAATCATCGCCTTCAATTCTTCGCGGAACCGGCGCACGAGTTCGCCAACGGCGATCAAGGCGCGCTCGAGGTCTTCGTCATACGGCACCCGGCCCTCGTTCATCGCGCGGACTGCCTGATTGAAATTCACCCCGACACGGCGAAGCTGGTCGGTTGCCTCCTCAATGGCGGGTCGCACCTCCCCGGTCGCTGCCGGCAGAAAGCCCGCCTCGGACCTCACAAGGCGGCGAACGACTTCGCTGACCGTCACCGACTCCCCATCAGCGATGGTGCGCAGCCGCTCCAGTTCGACGCTTGAGAACCGCACATGCAGGACTTCGCCATAGCGCCGGGATGCGTTCTGCGTTTCTGTTTGGCCGTTGTTGGGTCTCATCTTCAAGCCCGCTTGCGGGCGCTAAGGCCCTTGGGCCGCGCCGTCCTTTTTTCGTGTGTAACACAAAAAAGGCTATCCTGCCAAAGATAAAAAACCCATCATCCAAAAATATCTTTGACGCGATATCCTCAACCAACCCAGATTTCATTTCGCAACAAGCTATACATGTTAGCGGGGAAACATGCCGACTTAGAGACATCTTGCATTTATACCTTATCGACAAGCCAACTTGGCGACATGTTTCTGTCCAAACACGTTACCTTGCTGCGGAATCATCATGCTAACATGGAGACAGATCGCAAGGAGCAGAGAACATGAGCTCGTGCGATCGGGATCGCCGCGACCCCCGTGCGTTAGTAAGGCGGATTAGCTGAGGCATGCGACCGGGGCCGGCGGGCACGGCTGATCTGCGCCGGGCCAAGCATCGATGGCGCGGCCTCGCCGATGGGCCTCGGGCGTTCTCTGCAACCCTCACCGCGGCGGATGCCGCAGGGCGGGCTGACCTAATCGTTCGGGAGCTTGTGCTTATGGATCCTGATGTAGTCCTGCACCGCCTGGCGCAGCAACTCGGTCATGCTGTGGCCGTTGCTGATCGCGAGCAGCTTGAATTGGCGCTGTTCGCCGGCCGTAAGGTAATAGCCGCAGCGCACCATTTCCTCTTCGCGAATCTTCTTGCCGGCAACCGGATCCTTCCTCTGGCCCTGTCGCAGCATTTTGCGGAAGTCCGGCGGTGACGCCGGCTCGGCTTCGGCCTCCGATGCCGCCGCGGATGCGGCGGCAAGCGGCTGAGAGGCGGGATCGGACTTGGGAGCGATGAACATGCTCGGAAGCGCCGGCGGCTCAGTGGAGATCGCTCGCATCATGCGAGCCTTCTTGTCGTCTTGTGACTCCGGTGGGCTTTTGTCCGTCATGCCGCCTGCCTCATTGCTTCGGTGAAGGTCTTCAGGACGTCGTCGAAGACCCCTTCACTTTCGGCAATCGCCTTCGCGTCAGGCTGATCTGGGCTGTAGAGTGTCTGGCCGCTTTGCAGGTCCCGATAGGCGACACGGTTGTGCAGCGCATGGTCGGCGATCGGCGTGCCGTTCGCCTGAATAATTGCGCGCAGTTCGCTCAAGGCTCTCGCCTTCGCATCGATGATGGTCTGTTTTGTCAGGACAAACACGGCTGGCAGCGGCCGCCCGCGTGTTTCGACCGCGAGCGGAATGTAGTGATCGGTGATCTGGATTGCGGCGGTCACATCGTCGAGCGCGAAGAAGATTGGCACCACGACGATATCGGAAGCAAATAGCCCGGCCATGAGATTGTCGTTCGTGGTGCCTTCGGTGTCGATCAGCACCACGCTACGGTCGCCATTGTGCAGCTCTGCCGCCTCCAGGATCTCGCGCGGCGTCGTGGCGCTGACCAGCTGGAGTGTCTCGGGACGATTGCCGGCCTCCTTGAGCATCTGAGCCCACCGGCTCATGTTCTGGCGAACGTCGCCGTCGATGAGTGTCACCGCGTAGCCGCGCTTAAGGGCGACGGATGCCAGCGCGCGCAGCAGGGTCGATTTGCCAGTGCCACCTTTGGCGATAGCGGCAGATATGATCATAGCTCGGGGGACCTTCGATGAACCGCTTTTGTGCCAACCGCCTGCCCGGCAATTGTCATAACTGAACCCAAAGTGTAGTGTCAATTTATGAGCGATCATCCGGACAGGACAGTGATGTTCAGGGCAGCTTTGGCCGAGATCTCGACGCGCGACGGCTGCGAGGCCGCGCTTGATGCGGCAGCCGCCACGCTGGCGCATTACAGCGCACTCGCCTCCGTCGGCATGATGCGCCAGCGCGAGCTGATCTTGATGGTGCCGAACAGTAAGGTGTGCGGAAAAGATGATTAGGGCGGTATTGGTGGCCGTAGCGGCGGCGGCGAGCCTCGGCGCCGCCGCGCCAGGTGATCAGTCCAAGGTGACCGGCAATCCGATGTGGCCCGCGGGACTGCGATGGGATTGCGCCACGGCAGCAAAAATCGTGTGTGAACGCGACGGCTCCTGCAAGGTCGCAAAAGGGGATGCTTCATTCCTGCTCAACTACGACAACAACAATATCGAGTTTGCGAGCGGCGATGTCCGCATCAAGCGGCATTATCAGCAAACGGTGCAGGCAAGCCCTCTCCAAAGCGAGGTCAAGGTGGAGCTTGCCGACAACCGCGTCATCTGGCTGACGGCGGTGGACGCCAGTCGCACCTATTCCGACGCCTGGGTGGGTGCCCTCACTGAATTGAAGGGTGGCGCCGTCCTTTTGGAATCCCAAGGCGTCTATTGCACCCCACACAAGTGAGCGCCGCGAGCCGGACCCGCGCCAGGCGGACGGCTTCTGTAGAGCCGGAACCGCCAGCGGCCCGTTATCTCCGGCCTCCGCCGTCCCTACGGCGCTATTTGAGGCGCGCTCCGGCTCCGGCTCTTTGGGCATGAGAATTGCGGCGACACAAAAGAAGATCCTTCGATGGACCCGATTGCGGGTCGAAGGGTTTGGTGCCACCAGCGGCGATCACTGCAGGAAGGGTTTCGAGGGGGTTGCTGATCGACCCGGGAACTGAGCCGAAACCAGACGTTGGCATGCAGGCGATCATTGAAGCTGCATCGCTTGCCAGCCATCCGGTCCCCTGGAGAATGCGACCAGGCCATCACCTTCGCCTTTCCAGGAAGTGCGAAGCTTGTACTTCACGGCGCATTGCACGCCGGGTCCCATGATGTTCTTCGAGCACTCTCCGATGCGCAACGTCGCTTGATCAGTATTTTTCGCTCGCCGGAAAGCGTCCAAAGCCTCGGCCGGCGATGGAATCTCAAGGCCGGCCGCGGCCAGTTTCGCACACAGTGCCGGCTCGGACGCAATCGCCGCGGAGAACTGGCCTTGAGTCGCATAGAATGCGAGCGTGCCGCCTATGCCGACCAATGTTCCGGATGCCGCCGCCATGATAAGGGCCCCCGCATTGAACATGTTTACGGCTTCGGAAAAACGTTGAACGTCGACGCGATAAGGTCCGTCGTATAGACGGTTTCGCCGTTGCGTTTGAAAGAGTTGTTGCTGATGCGGCCTTCGACCAAGACGACATCGCCGGGCTTTGCGTTCTCCGCCACCCAGGCGGCTTGCTTCTCCTCCAGGACCGTCACCTGGACCCAATCAGTGGCTTCCTTGACATGGCCTTGTTCGTCACGCCAATTGCGATTGGTGGCAATGTTGACCCTGGTGCTTTTGTCGAAGGGCGCTACCGACCCGACATTGCCATGAATGGTGAACCTGTTGACGCTTTTCATCGGGGTAACTCCCTCATTTCGTGCAACTAATTTAGCCAGCCGGAGTGACTCGAGCTTACGGTCTGCTAAGGTTGAACCAGGTGCGCTGCCGCAGCCCGTTCGCGTCGTCGTAGTCGATGTAGTAAGGCTTCGCGCGGCGCGGGCGTTGAATGTCGTAATAGGTGGTCGTTCGATCGTTATGTGCTCCGCTGGAGACATGAGTAAGCTGGACCGGCACGGTGCGGTCGCCGAGCTGAATGGTTTCCGTCGGACTTCCGTCGGCCTGACCGTGCCGCGCTCCAAAGCTGGCAGGCTGACCGAGATTGCCGGCCGCGATTCGGCACATGCTGGCTTGGCCTTGTCCCGGCCGGTCGCTGGCCGGCGCGTAAGGCGTCCACCCCTGCGGGCACGCCTCGTACGGGTCGTAGCCGGCGCCGGACGAATTGGTCTGCGGGCAAGTCGGCCACGAAAACCCGGGCAAGCCCATGGCGTCGATCAGCCGATCTATCGGCGGATGACAAGAGGGCGTGCCCTGCCAGTCACCAGACAGACAAAGCAGGACCTGACACCCCCACTCGGATGCCAATGTTTGGGACGGAACAGATGCGGTGCCCGCGATAGCGGCAGCGCCCACAACGAGACATTTGAGCATGGTGATGGCTCTTTTCCTCTGAGAGTTTTTGACACTTTACTATGGTTTTTGGCCCGGGAAAAGGGCAGACCGAACAGGCGGGTTCGTGCGAATACATAGATTCATGCTGCCAAACGAAGCGGGCGAGGTGAACAACCCGCTTCGGGACAATATCGCGTGGTTCCTCGAAGCCGAGCGCGAGAAGCGAGAGCTTCTCCATCAACACATGGCGGAACTGTTCAAGACGTCGCCGGGTCAAGGGCTGGCATACCGTACCTACATTCGCACCATGAGAAAACAAAACAACGTGACATTGCGCACGGTCGAACAGATGGCCCGGGCGCTCGAGGTGTCGATCGCGACAATTCTGGTCGGCGGCGCCAAGCTGCAACCCTGGGCGCACGAGCTCACCGAAAAATCGATCCGCGCGCGCCTTGCCGACATCATCAACAGCGAGCGTGAGCGCCGCAATCTGCTCCGCTATCAAATGGCGGAGCTACTGGGCGTCTCGGAGATCACTTTCACAAAGCTTGAGCGCGCGGCTGGCAATATCAGTGTCGATACGATCGCCGCCGTCGGAGATGCGCTCGGTCGCGATCCGGCAACCTTCCTGTTTCGGAAACGCCGACAGCCAGCGCCAACCGGCTTGAACAGGCGCGGCCGATCGCCAAGGCTGCGTTAAAAACAGCCTCGTGCAGCCTTTTGGGGGTTCCGCGGCAAGCGGTTTTGGCGGCTAACGCGTCAGCCGGTCGGCGATGCGTGGCTGGGGAATGGCTTCAACCCGTCCGGGGGCCAGTCGGATCGGCTGTTAAACGGTCTTTTGCTCTGTTTATTGCGGGAGCTTCCTGTGGACGCCGCTTTTTTGAAGGCAGTCGGATAAAATTTAAGGCCGAGATTGGGCCGAAATTTCGCAATCCAGGCGATCTGACGCCGATGCACGACGACAATGTGATTGGTGAGGTTCCTGGCTCGCCATTGCCTACGCTCGGTGACGCGCAGCAGACCGAGCCTGCTTGCTTTGCGCAGCGCATTGCGAACCGTGGTCGCCCCGACGCCGGCGCGATCACCGATTTCTTTTACGGATCGGTCGCATCTGCCATGCTGCCGGCAGTCAGACATAACAATGTAAAGCGCCGCGCTCTCCCCTTCGGTGAACGCGCCGGCGAACTCGGGCCGGACAGCCTGCATGCGGGCGAGACGCCGCTTGCGCCCCCACCGCAAAGGATCTCGCTGGCCGTGGGCAGCCTCGCGGCGGCTACGCTCGCTGCGCGAGCGTTGCGGATAACAGGAACGAGGCAGCACATAGCTGCCCTTGCGGTCCTTCCTGACGTCGGCGCGCTGTCGGTCAGCCTTCACGCAAAGCCGCTCCGCATCGTCCTCCCCCAGCGATTCCTCGCCGTAGAGCTTCCATATCTGCCGGCAAAAATCGTCCAGCTCGGCCAATGACCGAATGTTCGTGAGCCATAGGCTCAACGTTGAATAGAGATCCATTTCTTTCCTCTCGCCAGGCCGTGCAAAGCCGTGGCGCGGAAGCGCAATTTCTCTTGCAATGCCGGGAAGGACGGGCTACGGTCTCACATAAATCTTCGGGCGAGATCAGGAGCGCCAACTCCTGTAGCCTATTCCCTGGAAAAGCCGGCCTCCGCGCCGGTTTTTTTGTGCTCGATTGTTCCCTCCGTTCAGACTCACCTGGCATGATTGCAAGGCAAGTTATGCAAAGTAAAGTGTCAAATTTGCCCTTAAAGCTTGCTGGCTGACTTGCTCCTCCTGAGACCCGGCGATGGCATTTGCCCTGTTCGTGCAATTGTTCAGGCCTGCGGCCTGAAATCGGAAATGTCTTTGGCTTCCTCGTGGCCGTTTGCCAGGCCTACAGAAGGAGCCGCGTTTAAGCGGTCCCTTCGCAAGAGCACTGCAAACAGATCGGCCACCCGATCCATCACAGGGATGAATCGATCAGCGCCCAGTGATTCAAACCTATCATTGGACGCCGGATTCGGGCTGCGCGATTCTGTCCGTCATGAACGCGCAGCACTATCGGCTCCACATCGAACGGCGTGACCCGGACCTCAACATGGCCCGGTTCTACGCGCTGTCGATCGAGGCGACGCTGTTCGGACAAACCTGCGTTGTCCGCCGATGGGGACGGATCGGAACTCGCGGCCGCACCGTCCAGCATTCCTTCGACAACGAGGGTGAGGCAGTAGGGTTCTTCCTTGCATTGTTGCGCGCCAAGAAGCTGCGGGGTTATCGGCCAAGATCCGCCGCTCGACATGCCGAAGCGACCCCGTCTGCTTGACGGGGCCGCTTGCCAAGGCCGGTCAGTCGCGGTTCGGGCGGGACCAGATGAGCTGGAAGCCTTCCTGCCCGTCCACCTCGATCAGGGTGGCGTAGATCGGGGCCGGGAAGCTCGGATCGTCCAGCTTGACCGAGAGGTAGTCGCGCTCGGTTTCCTTGGCGGTCTTCTGCCAGGCGGCGCCCAGTTCCACAGCTGCAGAGTAGATGCGGAAGTGCGGGCCCTTGTCGGAGGGGGTCTCGACCCGCTCGATGCGCGCCTTGACGTTGAGGTTGAGGGTCTTGATCGTGCCGGTGAAGCCGTTGGCGGTGCTGGTGAAGGTTCCGATGGTGGCCATGATGAAGTTCCTTTCCTTCTGGTTTCGGGCCGCGCCCTTCGCGGCCTCGATGGCAGTCGACAGACCGGAGACGATCGGACCGCACCCCCCGAGTCCCCGTTGCGCTCGCGCAATGGGGTGGTCTTTGGGGCCGGAATGCAATGGAGGGCGGCCTGGAGCAGCTTTCTTGGGTCGCGAGGAATGGCGGCGCCTCGGGCCCCCACTCGGCAGCCGAGTGGGGTGGGGTCCGGCAGGGGAAGAAAGTTGCGGATGGCCGTTGCGGGAGAACGATCGAGGCGCAGCCGGTTTCCGGTCAGACATGCCTCATCGAGCCGCAGAGGGGCTGGCCTGTGCCGGAAGGAACGAGCTGGCCCACGTATCGGTATTCGGCACCGATGGTATCGCTGGTGCAAAAGCCTGACGCAGTTACCGCTGTCAGGATACGCCGTTGCCGGTGAACGCCGCCTCGACGAAGCCCGGCAACTCCATTTTCCGACGACCGTGGAAATGATCGATCAGGTCCGGAAGTATCGTGAGATCCCCTGGCCGAACGTTGTCGTCAACCTAGGGCGCTCCGTTGTTCAGAGGCTCGCATGCCGTTCGTTCGAGATGGCGGCAAGGACCCTTTGCACCTCCTAGTCGCACGCATTTGCAACATCAGACCCAATCACGAACCCAGACAAGCGGACGGGACGCTTTCGAAAGGAAATGCTGGCTCGGTTTGAGGCTGTCCGACCCCGCACATGCCCTCGCATTCGTTCGTCCGGAGGTCGAGCCGGCCATGATCTGCAGCGTCGACAGATTCGGAGCATCGAGCGGCACTGCCGAGCGATACAGACAGGGGAAGGCACGTGGCCTTCCCCTTCGAAGATGCCTGGACACTAAGCGGCCTCGCGTTCTTCGGCGGCCGTCGGCTGAAGACCGTGAAGGAAGGCGACGGCGCGCTGCGTGGTCCGGGCGTGGCTCGAGCTCCGGCACGATACCAAGATCGGCGCAGAGGAAGCAGCTTCCGAGCAACGATGGGGTGGTCATGGGCCGCAGCGGCAGCGAAGGACGGCGCAGCTGTTGCGCTGACTGCCTGGCTCCGCCAGGACCACGGGGCAGGACGGGGCCGCGAACGGTCGCCAGAAAGAGAATGGCGGCGCTGGGCGCCGCCTGGATGCGTGGGGAGAATGTCGGTTCAATGAACCGACCGGCCGCCGCTATAGGGATCGTATTCGAAGAGGATGTCGACGTCGGCGCCATCGAGCTCGTCGGCCGGCAAGATGCCGAATTCGTCGTCGACCTGGAAGAGGATGACGGGGGCCATGAGGGTGCGGGCGAGTGACCAGGCGGCCTTCTGGGCGAGAATGAGATCGTGGGACATCTGAGGCTCCATCTTGGAGCGGGCCAATTCCCGCTCGATGGCTCCGTCAGTGTGCGGAGGCGGGCGCGATCACCCGAAGGCGTCAGCCGAGCGGCCGCAGCTTGCTAGCGGACCCCTTGCGGGTTGAGCGTGGAAGATCCGCAGCCGCACCAGGAAAGCCATCACGAGAGAGAGCGGGATTGGTCGCGGCAGCACGGAGACAACCGCGTCCGATCGGCTTCCTTGAGGCCAAACGAAGAGCGGCCGCGACGCTCGTTCTGTTTCAGCAAAGCGTCTCGCACGCCACGCCGTCGCCGTCTCGATCAAGCTTCCGGCCCCACGAGCAGTTGTGCAGATACCACTGTGCTTCGTCGCACGAGCTGATCTGAGAACAGTAGCGGCGCGGCTCGCACGAATAGCTGCCGCTTTGCGCGACCACCTTGCGGCTGACGACGCCGAGCGGCTGGCTCGACGGCGCTGCATCGTCGGCATGCGAGGCGCGCCAGTCCCAGGGTGCCTGGAAGTTGCCGACCCACAGTCCGACCTTCGCCGCTTCTGCTTCCGCCTGTTGTGCCGCGTAGGCGCCATGGCTGTAGCGGGGCCAATCAAGCGCCTGGCCGTGCTCGACCATCCAGGCGGCCACATTGGCGCCGTCGGCGCGTTGGCAATTGCCGACGAAGCGGTGATAGCGATCCCATGTCACGAAGGTGCACTGCACCGGCTTCGACGCGGCCAGGAAGGCATCCAGCGCTTCGGCCGATCGCCGGCCGCAGGGATACTCGAACCCCTTGGCGTCGTCGCAGTATTGGCGGCTCTCCGGCGCGTCGATGCCGTTGAAGCGGATGCGCTGTCCGTGAACCTCTATCGTGTCGCCGTCGATGACGGATGCGACGCCCGTGATCGGTTGCGGCTTGGGACCTATCAAGTTCTGTAGATTGATTGCGGGCAAGCTGTCGCTGTGCTGCATGGCGGCCTGTGCAGCCAAGGCAGCGGCCGCCGCGACAGTCACGAAAATCAGACGCCGTGGCACGCTCGCCCACCGCAGGGCGCGCGAGCGCCTCGCGCCGGCGCGCTTGCGCCATTGATCAGACCGATTGTCGTGACGAGACCTGTCCAAGCCCTTTCCCCCGCCAGGGAAGATGCTCTCAAATAGGATCGAAGTCCACTATGGCTGGAGCAGAGCGCCACCGTATTGCGCCCAAAGATGTTCGCAGTCCCACACCCGTAAGCTTGGCGTTCCTGGTTCCCCATAGAGAACCATCGCACCGCGAACGTCGTATCCAAGCACCGACGCATTGGCCACGAACTGGATGGCGCGCCCTAAGGTTATGGCGCCGATCCCGGCTTCATTTTTGCTGGTGAGGTCGATCACTCCAAAGATTTCCGCGTCTGCCCCTCTGCCGGCCAAAACGGCCGTCGAGATCGCATCGTCCAACGCAAGCAGCATCGCGTGAGTCCCCCGTAACAGCGCTTGCTAACTTCGGCGCGCGAAATTGGTTCCGCGTCCTCTGAAAACAATCCGCGATCAACTGTTCAGTTCAAGCGGCTGATGGTCCGGCTGTTCATGCAAATGACTTGCCGCAGATCACGCCGGTCGACCGGCTGGCCGCATTTCCTGCAACTGTAGAAGTGATCCTGTTCGCTGGGAGGGTCGCGACCATTTCGTCGCCCGGCGACGTGAGGCCCAAGGTCAAAAAGCTTCGTCACCCGCGCAACTTCCTGGCCTCGCGCTCCAACGTCTTACGGTCGTTGCCGTGCTCGCCGATCAACTCCTGAACCTGGTCGGGCGTGATGCGGTGCTGCTTGGCGAAGTAGCGCACTTCGTACTCCTCATCTGCCGAAACGCGGTCACGCGGAAATCCCGTTTGCTCTTGTCGTCTCTCACGGCTGTTCCTCCCTGGGAGGGAAAACCACCACAGGGCACGAACGTTCCAACTTGCTTTTTCAGCAATCGCTAACGGAATACTGCCGGCTGTGCGATATTGACTCAAATTCGAGTGACGTGAGAGTTCCGATGCGCAAGCCTGCCGGCGGCGTCCGGCTGTCCTTCATTCGTCCGATGGAGCCGGAGCTCGTCGAGCAGCCGCCCAAGGGCGACGGATGGAGCCACGAAGTCAAGTTCGACGGCTATCGCACCCAGCTCATCAAGGATGCTGACGGCATCCGCCTCTACACGAAGACCGGAGTAGATTGGACGGACAAATATCGGCCGCTCGCCGAGGAGGCGAAGTCGATCGAGGCGGAAAGCTTCATCGTCGAAGGAGAGACGATCGTGACCAACGAAGCCGGTTTGTCCGACTTCCATGCGCTGCGCTCGGCGATCACCAGGCGCCCTCAGGATCTCTACCTGGTGGCATTTGATCTCCTGCATCTCAACGGCCACGATCTGCGCGACATGATGCTGAAGGACCGGCTCGAAATCCTGCAGGTACTCATCCCCGCCGGCAGTCATATCCAGTTCAGCGAGGCGCTGCCGGGAACCGGCGACGCGGTCTATCATCTGGCGTGCGAAGCGGGCCTGGAAGGCATCGTTTCGAAACGGCAGGACAGCGTCTACCGCAGCGGCTCGACGATGAACTGGCGCAAGATCAAATGCTACGTCGAAAAGGAAATGGACATCATCGGCGTGAAGCGCGGGACCGGAAAGCCGGCGATGGTGCTGATGGCCGAGAACGGCCACTATATGGGCGGCGCGTTCGTCACGTTCAGAGCCGACAAGCGGCAGGCCCTATGGGACCGGGTGCATGGCAAGGCCGGCGCTCTGCCGCCGAAAGGGCTGGCGAAGGAGAAGGCCGAGTGGCTGAAGCCAGGCCTGGTCGGCCGGGTAAAGTTCCTGAAGGGCGAAGAGAAGCTTCGCCACGCCTCGCTGAAGGACTTTTGGGAGCGAAGCTGAGTATCCGTTGAAGACCTCACAGGCTCGGTTTTTTGGCCTAAGGCCCAGAAGCAGAAATCTTGGTTAGTTTGATATCGGCAAGCATAATGAATTCTGGGTTCGACGCCTGAACGGTCACGTCGACGGCCTTTTCGACCTCAGCCACTACCGCTCGAAGTCGCTCCATAGTTCGCTCCGCCTGCCAGGGTACACCTTGTTTATCGAGCCTATAGTCGTATCGGATTCTCACATATTCCTTCGACCGTTTTGGCGATTGAATGAAATCTTGGACCTCTTTCGGCAATTGCAGCCCTAAGGCCTTGCAGGCTGTTAGCCTGGCAGCAAAGTTGTGGTTGTAGTCCCGCACATCCTCCGGCGTCGTGCCGCCGAGTAGCTGGAAACTTCGCAGGTAGTTTTCCAATGCCTGGAAGTAGAGGAGCCTCCGCGGATGGTCCGACATCTGCGGCCCGATCTGCCCCAGAGCGTCGGCGCTCATCCTGTAGGTCTGAGCAAGGCAGAAGACGCCGTAGGCCGTCATGTCCTTGCCGTGGATAACTTTCGGCTTTTTCGCAGCGGCATCCCCCATGGCTAGGAGGATGCCGCCATTAGCTCGGCAGGGCAAGCCGGATCACCGCCTACCGATTGAAATCTTTGGCATCTCGTCTCCTTCGCCCTGCATGAGGAATTCAGCGAGCGCGCTCATCAGCCACTCGGCATTTTCACGGTCGAGGAACATATCGACGGTGTCGTCATCGTCAGTGACCAACTCCAGCGTGCCTCTCAGCGGCTTGCGGGAAGTCACTTCCACATCACCGTCCTGATACTCAACAAATTTAGGCATAGTCTTCTCCTAAATAGTCATGGGGCCACAGACGTGCATGAGCGAGTCCGCGAGCCAGTTGATGTTCAAGGAGTTGTGTTGGGCAGCCGTGCTGCTCGTTGTCTACGACGTAAGGGCTCCCCCGTCGTCGGTTATCACGCGGCGTTACACCCAGAGTGCCCGGCGCCGGTTCTCTCAAGGCACGGTGCAAGAGTGATCTAGCGCGTGTAGTCAGTCAAGGTCGTTCAGTCGGCCTGTATGCTGACAACAAGTTGCTGCAGCGCAAGCCAATCTCGAACCGCTACACAAAGGCAGGATTCTTCATTTCCTTGCTCGGATCATCGCCCGCGCGATTGCCAGTTCGGCCTCGACCCTGGCGTTTTCCTTTTGCGTCATGTTGTCGGCGGCGATCAGACGCCGCAGGGCACGCATGACCTCGCCGCGCGCCCACCCGACTTCAAGCATGCAGTCGACGATCGCCTGGAAGCCGGGCTCCATTGCTTCCTGGCAGTCGAGCTCGCGGTCCGGGTAGGTAATGTCGCGTCTAGGCCGGCTGATCATAGGAACTTCTCTCCCTCGCCACGGTGCTCGAAGCAGAACCAGTGCGACGGCTGCCTTGGTCGGGCGAAACCCCAACCGGCATCCTTGCAGCACCCGGCGTGTTCGCAAACGTGCCCGAGAGGTCCGTGATCACGCGGCTGCACAAGCTCTCCTGGGCGGGTCGGTTCGTCGCTCATAGCAGCTTGATCGGCTCGATCAGCCCGGCGTGATCGTTGGGCTGCTTGTTGATGGCGGCTGCATTCACCTCCCGGCCGACGCGGTAGAACTGCAATTGTCCCTCGATGTCATGGCTGAGAATGTCTTTCAGGTCGCCAGCCGGCGTCTTCGGGTCAAGCCAGGCATCGTAATAGGCCGGATCAAGCATGAGCGGCTGGCGGTCGTGGATCTGATTGACCGGCGCCGCCGACGGCTGGGTGATGATGGTGCAACTGGTGACGTCGAGCTTCGAATTATAGGCCCATAGGCCGGCAAACGAGAAAGGCGCGTGGCCGGGCTGGAAAATGTGCCAAGGGTCTTTGCCGCCGTCGGCCGGGCTCTTGGTCCACTCGTAGTAGCCGTCAGCCGGAACAAGGCAGCGTTTGGATTTGAAAGCATCTCGGAATGCCGGCGTCGTGTCGGCCGTCTCGATCTTGGCGTTGAACATTGTCGCCTTCGGCATCTCCTTCGCCCAAAAGGGAACCAGCCACCATCGTCCGGTGCGAACGTTTTGGTTGCCGTCGTCGGCCACCGTGATGAACGGCACTTCGTCAGTCGGTGCGATGTTGTAGCGGGGCGCGTCGTTCCGCCCGACATCGGCGGGCGCTGTCAGCCGGTAGAGGCGGTGGATTTCCGACCACGGCAGGTACCTAGTGTAGCGTCCGCACATCCATCGACCTCAGTTCCGCAGGGCTTCCGGCACGCTGAGTGGCCCAAGCTCCAGAATTCGCTCATAGGCGCCCTGGCGACGCCAGACGCCGCGAGCGCGCCCATGCTCCCTGTCTCGCTTGGGATCGAACATGATGGCGCCGAAGTGGTCAAGGAAGGCCGCCGCGGCCGCTCGGTCGGCAAAGCAGTGCAGCCGCCATTGCTCTTGCGTTCCATCCTCCCAAACCGCGATCACCGCTCTTGTCCGGCACGACAGGCGGCGCTCCTCGAGAAAACGCCGGATGAGCGTGTAGTTGCGATCCGTGCAGATGTCATCGGGCAGCGCGACCTGGTGCGGCATCTCGCGGTCGATAATCGTAGGCGCCGGAATACCGCGGCTGCGTGTGACCATCAGTGCTGCTTTTGCCGGCCGCGCACCCTCCACGCTTCCTGAATATGAATGTCCGTCTGGTCGCGCATCGCATCGGAAAGTGAAATCGCCAGGTCCAGATCGTTCGGATAGATCGCCATAATCCAAGTCGCCGTCAGCTCCGTGATGGCCTGTTTCTGACTGACATTGGATAGGCCGCGCAGCGGCTTGACCATCTTCGCGACGGCGCGACAAATGTCGGGCATTTCGCGCTTCACTGTGGCGAATGTTTCCGGTTGCTCAGCTTCGGTGGCACGCATCGGTTTCATGGGCGCTGTCTCCATTTTTGCGATAGTGAACAAAATGAGAACAAAAGAGTCAAGCGCCTCTTGACCACACAGGAATATGTTCCTCATTTCAGCATATGCCGGAACAACCCGAGAAGTGGCCGCGGGGCGCCGCCTGGACCCTAACGCATGCCCACGACGCGGGGCAGGTGGCGGGCATCCACTGCGCGCTTCTACAAGCCGCTCGAGTTGCGGGAGGTGATCGGCAACGTCACGATCGACGAGGTGAGAAACAAGGTCCGCTGCCAGCAGTGCAAGAGCCGAGAGTGGATGAGCGCGCAGCTATTCCACCCCACCGGAGAGCAGGCGCACACGATCCGCTTCCGGCGTCTGGTGCAGATCCGTTGGGAGAAGCGCGTGATCTGGCGCGATGAATAATTGAAGTGGGAGCGGCCCGGCAGGCTGGCGGGGTAGGCCAGCAAACGCCGGGCCTAACCGGTGGGGGCTCGGGGGCGAGACACGGCACCGGCTGAGGACAAATATATCCTTGTGCCGAAATGATCCGCACGCATCCATAAGGCGGAGCCGGGAGTAGCCCAGCTCCGAGCAGACGCACACGATCCGATGCAGGCCCTCATGGAAATCCGCTGGGAGATGCGAGTAGTCTGGCGCTATGAGCAGTGGGCCAACCATCCGCGACGCTGGCCGGGTTTCCTATTCGTCGCTGTCCTCGCTATTGTTTTCGTCGTCGGATTGGCTGTTTCGACCGGCGTCATCCGATTGCTCTTCAACGTACGCTTGGCAGCCTTCGTTGAAGGATCGGCTATCTCCGTCGCAATCCCGCTCGTCGGTGATGTCGTTCCTTGCGGCCCAGTCATAGCCCGCCTCGTGGCCCGAGCAGTCATCCGTGCAATCGTAGCCGTGGAACGTCTCTTGCGCGTTTGCCGGGCCAGCAAGAGGGCCGGCCAGCGTAAGGGCGCCGGCCGCGACAAGAATCCGGATCATCACAAAATACTCCTATTGAAGCCCGGCGGTCGGGTATTCTGTGACCTTGGCGAAGATGAGGCTCGATAACCGACCCTCAGTCCCAATCCTGATCAGGTGTCGCGGGACGGCGATTCCAGCTTCTAACTGCTTTCAATTCGTCGATGCAGACCGGGCCGGATGCGCCGCAGCCGTCGCATCTCATCACAACGCGCGCCTCGCCCGTCACGCACGGCCGGAGCTTGTGCAGAACGGGCAAGGCTCCGCGTTCATCGCGGAGAACGCTTCTTACCCGTGCTTTTCGCCGGCGTTGCCGCAGACTTCCGGCCGAGCCCACTCGACTTCGCCAGCGCCGAACGTTGGGCCGCGTAGTTCGGCGCCACCATCGGATAGTCCGGCTTTAAGTTCCACTTCTCCCGGTACTCGTCGGGCGTCAGCCCGTAGTGCACGTCGAGATGGCGCTTCAGCGATTTGAATTTCTTCCCGTCCTCGAGGCAGATGATGTAGTCCGGGAACACCGACCGCTTCGGATTGACTGCGGGCGGCTGGGCTGGGTTCTCAGGCGCGGCCGGCTGTCCGATTTTCGACAGCGACGAATTCACGCTTTCGATCAACTCTGGAAGAGACGCAACCGGCACTGGGTTTTTGCTGACGTAGGCAGACACAATGTCCGCGGTGAGGTCGATCAACTGGCTTCGGCTGTTCTCAATCTCTTCCGGCATGCAGTAACTCCGTTCGCAGCGATAGTAGATGAAACCTCTTAGCCGGTTTTCGGCGCAACGCAACAGTGTGAATACGCTACCTGTACGAAGCCATGCCAACCGCCGCCATAGTTCGCTTCCAAAGGCAATCTTGGCGCGAGGTACGAGTGACGCGAACAACTACGTCGCCGATATCAACGCGGTACTTTCCCTTGTCAGTTGTCCGAACGCGCTCCCGTTAATTTCGACCAGATAGTCGACCGGTGTAACAGGATCGACGACCACGGTAATGCTGCGCAGTTGCTCGAGTTGAAGCGAGATCAACTCGGGCTTAAGCGTGCCGGCAACCGTTGCAAACTGATTGGAATCATTCCAAGCAAATCGCACTTCACCAGTCGACCACTTCGCAATCACCCCTTGTGATTTGATAGAGAAATAACCGGCATCCTTGATCGCTAAGGCGACCTTCGACGCGTCGTTGTGGTTGATACCTGCATGGGTCGCTCGGGAACTGAAGACCTTCGCCCGGTCAAGCCCGCGGATGAAGCCGGCTGGATCGGACTGGGGGCCTCGAGCACCGTTCTGATCGTCAAGCGTGATATAGGTTCGTTCCGCGTTCCCCATTTTCCGAACAAGCGTAGTCTTACCTGCCCGGCGCGGCCCGACAATCAGGACCACCGGGGTGTCGACAAGGGCGTCTTCCACCCGGCGTTCCACGAATCGCTCGTACATACCGTTCCCATTCTAGGCAATTGGAAGTATCAGGCATGATAATTGGGAGCCAATGACATGAATATTGGGACCATTAGCGCCGCAATCTGGATCGAACCCCGTTTCAATGAGCTCTGCGGCCGAAGCACTCAGTGATGCGGTCCACCGGCATCGCACCACTTTGTTTTGCCATTCCCGCCAGCGGCCGGGCATAAAGTCCGTCTCGGGCGCTAGGCAGGCACCTAGCCCGGCGCCGACCTTTGCCTCGTTGATCGGATCTCACCCGATGAAGACGATCTCCTGGCGCCGATCGCCCCAGACCGGATCGAGATCATCGCGGCCTTCCATTCCGGGTGGTCAGGCCACTGATGCTTGGGAACCGAGGCACCACAGGCCGCGCTTGCCGGTGCGGATCAGCGCGCCGGCCTGGCTGATCTCGCCGACATAGTGCGGACGCGTCGCCAGCCAGAAGAAGCCTTTGGCGCGCACAACACCTGGCCAGGATTTGTTGATGAAGGCCTTCAGCTTCATCGGATCGAAAGGCCGGCGGCGCGACAGGCGAAGGTGCGGATGCCATACTCCTCGGTCTCAGGGACATGGTCCTTGAAACCGTCGAGTTCCGGGAACCAGAGCGGATGCTGCTCGGCCTTTCCGAAGTCGAAGCGTCCTGTGTTCAAAACCTTGGACAGGGGAACTTTGCCGAAATCGGTTTCGACCGGGTCCGCGTCCGGATTGAGGGCGCGAACGATCTTTCTCGACAGGTCCAGATTGTGTGAAGAAATTTCGGAGACCTTGTTGAGCACGATTCACATCGGCGAATTCGATCTGCTCCACGAGCAGGTCGACCAGCGCTCGATCATCGCTCTCCAAACTTCACCGCGGTCACGCAGGAAATCCTGCGAAGAGTAATTCTTCAGGAGATTGGCCGCGTCCACGACCGTGACCATCGTATCCAGGCGGGCGACGTCCGAAAGACATGTCGCGCCATTCTCACGAAAGTCGAGGCAAGTAGTCGAAGCGGCAGTCCTGCGAGAGACGACGCACCTCTTGGAGGAGATCGTCGCGCAGCGTGCAGCAGATGCAGCCATTGGTCATTTCGATGAGTTTTTCGTCGGTGCGGGAGAGGGTTCGGGCCACCGTCGCGGACGAGTGCTGCGTCGATGTTCACCTCGCTCATATCCCCCAGAGGTTCCCATGCTTGACACAGCCAAATCCTCCAATCGTCTGCCCGTCGCTGTCCTCTCCGGCTTCCTCGGCGCCGGTAAGACGACCCTTTTGAACCACGTCCTCAACAACCGTGAAGGACGCGGCGTCGCCGTCATCGTCAATGACATGACGCAGGAGAGGTGCGCCCGGCCATCGAGGCCGGGCGCATGCGAAGAGCAGCGCCGCGGTCAGTGCGCCATCATCTCTTCGACGATCTGCTTCGCGCTCAGCGAGGACGGGTAGTAGGTCGGCCAGTTCGTCAGCTCTTCCAGCAGGGCAGCGCGGTCATCGCCCCAGTAGAGGTGATAGTGATCTGCTCTCTCCGGCGCGATTTTGTGATCGCTGAACTGGATGAACTCGGGAGCGTCGGCGTCACCATCGGTCTTCTTGAAAATGAAGCGTACGCCTCGATTGCCCTTCTCGTAGCTCAGGATCTCGTAGCCGTCGCTGGCATAGCGGGCCTTAAGCGGCGTGCCATTCTGGAAGAAGGTCACGACATCGCCATCGATCGTGATGCGCTCGACGTCGGTCTTGTAGCCGATTTCGTAGTGGGCCTTGTACTCGTCAGCGGTCTGCTCGCCGCTTTCCGCCTTGTGCGCCATGACCGGATCAAGCGTTCCGTCCTGGAGGTAGGAATAGACTGACTGCCAGTCGCCGGCCCAATCGGACAGGGTGCGGTCCTTGACCTGATCGTCCTCAAAATAACCCTTGTAGACCCGGTCATCCCCATGATCGTGGCTGTGAGCCTCCTTGTTCTCGGAATCATGGACCTGGCCGGAGCCGCCGACCGCGACGATGTTGTAGGGTTTTCCTTCGACGGCGATCTCGCCTGCTTTCGCGAAGGAAGCCGCGTTGACGAGATGCAGCTTGGCTTGCAGCGGATCCGTCACGACGATCTTGTCGCCGGCGACTGCGATGCGCGGACGCGGATCGTTCCAGTGCCCTTCCATCGAATAGGGGTCGGTGAGCTTGAGCGAGTTGGCGATTTTGCCGGCCACCACATCGAGCTGATGAAGCTGGCCATCTTCGGTGAAGACATAGGCGAACTTCGGCCGGATCGAATCGACGGCGAAATGGACGCGCCGGGTCGGGAGTTCGATTAGCCGGAATGCATTGCTTTCCGCTGTCGGGTCAATCAGCACCACCTTGTCGGAGCCGTAGTTGCCGAGGAAGTATTGCAGGCCCCTGCCGCCGATCAGCGTCGTCGACTTGCCATCCGGGAGCGAGGCGTCATAGGCCAGATGGCGGATTTCGGGTGCGTCGTCGCCGTCGGTGAGAACCAACAGTCCCGATGCACAGGCAAAGGCAAGAATGTTGCCCGATGATGCTTCGCCATGGAGGTCGGGGCATTCGGCGATGTCGCCGACCTGGGTGCCGGCCTCATCGACGGTCCTGATGCCGATCGGGAGTTCGTCCGGTTTTTCCTTGTTCGGTTCCGACAGAACCACATGGGAGCCATAGGCGACTGCGACGCCGTGCTGCGGCGCGGCTGTCTTCACCTCCCGAAAGTCGGACTTGCCTTCCAGCGCCGCTTTCTCAGAGATGATGCGGGCGACACCTTCCCCGTCGAAAAAAGCAGCGAACTCGCCATCATGCTCGACGAAATGCGACGGCTTCTGTCCCACGATCTCGGCGCCGGTCAGCTTCGGCGCCTCGACATCGATGTCGCCATGATCGCCATGGTCATCGAACGAGATCCCGCTGGCGATTGCCGTAACCGTGCCGGCATCGCCTTGTACGGCGAAGACGCTGCGGCCGTTCACGCTGCGATAGAGCGATGCCGGGCTCTTGATCTCGAACGTCTCGAGCGCCTCGCCCTTGACCGCATCGACGACTGTCACCTTCGGCTGCTCGCGGTCCGAGACAAAAAGGCGCCAAGCGGTAACCTCGTCGGCAAGGGCTGCACCTGCCGAGAGCGACAGGACAAGCGCGAGTCCTGTCTTGGACACAAGGTTCGTACTCATGGTCGTCTCCTTAATGTTATTACAAAACCGCAACAGGCTGAAGAAAAGGCGGATTGCTCCGCCTTTTTCGCCCATTGGAGGCAATCAGCTTCGCAGCACAGCGCCTTTGATCGCGTTGACGTTGTGCGTCATCATGTCGATGTAGGTCGATGCGGGGCCGCTTTCGTCCGAAAGTGCGTCGGAATAGAGCGTGCCGCCGACCTTGATGCCGGTCTCGCTGGCGATCTGCTCGATCAGACGCGGATTGGTGATGTTCTCGACGAAGATCGCCGAGGCCTTGTCCTCCTTGACTTGTTTGATGAGCGCGGCGACATCCAAGGCCGAAGCCTCGGCTTCCGTCGAGACGCCCTCAGGGCAAGGAACTTCAGCCCGTATTCATGCTGAAAGTAGCCGAAGGCGTCGTGCGAGGTGATGATGGTGCGCTTGTCCGAGGGGACCTCCGCGACGGCCGCCTTGATCTCGCCGTCCAGCGCTTCGAGCTTTTCCCCATATGCCTCGGCATTGGCCTTATACGTATCGCAACCGGCAGCATCGGCGGCACAGAACGCATCGGCGATGTTCTTCACATAGACCTCGGCATTGTGGACCGACTGCCAGGCGTGCGGGTCAAACTCACCGTGGTGATGATGACCGTCATGCGTGTGCTGGTGGCCTTCCTCTGCTTCGTCGTCATGGTCTGCCTCCGCAGCCGCGTGCTTAGGCTCGCCCTCGGCGGCTTCATCGTGGTGATGCTCTTCCTCGGAGTTCTTCAGCACCTCGCCACCTTTGGTCAGTTCCACAACCGGCGCCTTGGTGCCGCTCGCCTCGACGAGGCGCTGCAGGAAGCCTTCGAACTGTAGGCCGTTCACCAGCACAACATCGGCCGAGCCGACGGCAGCCGCATCCGCGGGTTTCGGCTCGTAGACATGGGCGTCGCCGTTGGGGCCGACCAGCGTGGTGATATCGACCCGATCGCCGCCGACATTCTTGGCGAAGTCGGCAATAATCGAGAAGCTCGCGACAACCTTGAGGTTCTCGGCCGAAGCGGTGGCAAGTGCTGCCGGGAACAACGTTGCCGCGCTCGCGGCAGCGGCGAACTTCAACATTCTGGACATTCGATCGTCTCCTTCTATTCAGGCGATACGGCGGGAAGCGTGGCGGACGCGCGTGGCGAGGAGGCCTCGCGTGTCGGCAAGGATGGAAATGATGTCCGTCAGCGATCCCCTGCGAACCACGCCACTGAGATGATGCACCGCCGCGTGGCTGTTATAGACCAACGTCAGGTCTTCAAAGGTCACGCAAGCAGACATCATTCCGTCTCCGCGGAAAGCCAATCAGGTCCCCGCTCTTGACGACCGACTATGTTATGTTATCACGTTCGTCAATGAAAAATGTTATACTATAACACGATGACAGCTCGCGCTTCCGCCCAGACTGGGCTTAGCAACCGAAGACATGGGCGCAATCGCCAGCTCGTGCTCGATGCCTTGGCGCAGGCGCAAAGGCCGATGGGGGCCTACGAGCTGCTCGCGGTTCTGCGTGAGGAGGGACTGCGCTCCCCACTCCAAGTCTACCGGGCTCTCGAGCAACTCATCGACGATGGTTCAGTCCACAAGATCGAGAGCCTGAGCGCCTTCGCACTTTGCACCCGTTTGGAGTGCGGCGGTCATGGCCACGCGACGTTTGCGATCTGCACGAACTGTGGGCGAACCAGCGAATTCCACGACGCCAAACTCGATCGCGTGTTGCGCCAGCTCGGCAGAAGGGAGGGGTTCAGCACCAGAGCAACCACGGTCGAACTGTCGGGCCTGTGCGAGAGCTGCGCGCATGGATAAGACGCCGGTCTTTGTCCTGACCGGCTTCCTCGGTGCCGGCAAGTCGACGCTTCTGAACCGGGTGCTCGCCGATCCGGCCTTTGGCGACACAGCCGTCATCATCAACGAATTCGGCGATGTGGCGCTCGACCACGACCTCGTGCGGGTCGGCGAGACGAAGATCGCCCGCACGACGACAGGATGCCTCTGCTGCACGGTCGGCAGCGATATCCGTTCGACGCTTCATGAACTCCATGTTCTGGCGAGCGCCGGCGAGATTGCATTCGGCCGAGTCATCGTCGAGACGACCGGGCTTGCCGATCCTGCGCCCCTCGTGAACCAGCTCATTCCGGGCGGCGCGCAGGCTTTAGGGCTGCGCGATAATCTCGTTGCCCGGAACTTTGAGCTGACCGGTGTCGTCACGCTGGTCGACATCGTGACTGGTGAACTGTCGATTGAGAACCATTTCGAGGCGACCAAGCAGATAGCCTTCGCCGACCGGATCGTGCTGGCGAAGACGGATCTGGCGCGCGATCCGGCTTCGGTGCGGGACATAGACAGTCTCAAGGTGCGGCTTGCAGGACTGAACCCGGCGGCACTCATCGACGACGGTCATCAGGAGGGATTCGACCCGGCCATGCTCTTCCAAAGGCGCGTCTATGCGCCCAGCTCACTCGGCGACGATGTCGTCGGGTGGCTCGCGCTCGAGGAAGCTGTTCGAGGTGACAGCGGCCACGGCTCGGAACCGAACCGGGAACCAACCGCTTCATCCTTCGCGCGCCATGGCGCGCGGATCCGCACATTCGCTCTCACACGCACCGACCCGATCGCTCGTGAAGCTTTCGGCAAGTTCCTCAGCCTCCTCGCCACGTCGGCGGGTCCTCGCCTGCTCAGGGTCAAGGGCCTCGTCCAAGACCAAGACGAGCCGGACCGGCCGCGCATCATCCACGTCGTCCAGCACGCCGTCTTTCCGCCCACCATCCTGAACGCCTGGCCGAGTGAGGACCGCCGGACCCGCCTCGTCTTCATCACCGACGGCATCGATCCGGAGCCCGTGCGACAGCTGTTCGAGGCAGCGCTGAACGGGAAACCTGGCAAGGCGGGACGGGCCTTGGGGAAGCTCGGCGCGAAGTCGCAGAAACCTTCAGGTCGGGCGCGAGCCAATTGGCACGCGCCCTGACCGGCTGACCACAACAAAACAGGAGACAACAACCATGCCCGCTCAAAATGCTGCACCAACACCTGTCACCGTGCTCACCGGCTATCTCGGCGCCGGCAAGACGACGTTGCTCAACCGCATCCTTTCCGAACAACACGGCAAGAAGTACGCCGTTATCGTCAACGAGTTCGGTGAGGTCGGCATCGATAACGACCTAGTCGTCGACGCCGACGAAGAAGTGTTCGAGATGAACAATGGCTGCATCTGCTGCACCGTGCGCGGAGACCTCATCCGCATCATCGAAGGTTTGATGCGGCGCAAGGATCGGTTCGATGCCATCCTTGTCGAGACGACCGGTCTGGCAGATCCCGCGCCCGTCGCCCAGACCTTCTTCGTCGACGACGATGTTCGCCAGAAAACCAAGCTCGATGCTATCGTCACCGTGGTCGATGCCAAGCACCTGCTGGGCGAGATCGACCAGGCGCACGAGGCGCAGGAGCAACTCGCTTTCGCCGACATCGTCGTTCTCAACAAGACCGACCTGGTAACGGCGGAAGAACTGA
The DNA here is from genome assembly GCF_003863365.1 of Mesorhizobium tamadayense. GTDB lineage: Bacteria > Pseudomonadota > Alphaproteobacteria > Rhizobiales > Rhizobiaceae > Mesorhizobium > Mesorhizobium tamadayense. Next base: position 75,966 of record NZ_RQXT01000021.1, read on the forward strand.
CCGCGGTCGAGGCCCGCATCCGCAAGATCAATCCGACCGCCGCGATCACGCATTCCACGCGCTGCGACGTGCCGCTCGACCAGGTGCTCAATCGCGGTGCTTTCGATCTCGACCGTATTCTCGAGATCGAGCCTGATTTCCTGGATGAGGAACACGACCACGAGCATGACGAGCACGTCACCAGCTTCTCGCTCGTGACCGAGCAGCCGCTGGATGCTCGGAAATTCTTGCCCTGGGTGCAGATGATCACACAGCGCCTTGGCATGGACATTCTGCGCATGAAGGGCATTCTCTCCTTCAACGATGATGACGACCGCTTCGTTGTCCAGGCCGTTCACATGCTGCTCGAAGGCGATCATCAGCGTCCGTGGAAGGCCGGCGAAAAGCGCGTGAGCCGCCTCGTCTTCATCGGTCGCAATCTGCCGAAGGACATCATCAAGGACGGCTTCCTGAAATGCAGGGCCAACCTCGATCCGGTGACACCGCTGAACGCATAACGTCTCAAAGTATCATGTCGGATTCCGCCGCCTCCAAGCCGGCGGCGGAATCTTGCGGACACGGAATCGCAAGAAAGAATGAATCGTCTCGCAAACCCGTTTGCGCCGCGCCGTGCGCTGCCGGAGAAGACACGGCAGATCAAGGCATGGGTGTGCGAACTTTGTAACCTGGACGATGCTGTCGTCGTATCGGTCACCGAACTCGCCTGTCGGGATGAGGATTGTCCCGACATCGAGACCGTGATCGGCATCATGCGGCCCGGCGAAAAGATCGAAATAATCCGCGTCCACAAAGAGGTCGCCGAGGTGACGAGAGAAGATGTCATCGGCGCCGGCGGCAATTCGAATTGAGCCGTCCCGACCGGACGTTGCTCCTTGCCCCACGCCGGATTCTTATGATCGATGCCTGGTAGCGCGATCCGAAGCTATGAGGCCCTGATTCGATCAAAGAGTCTTGCAAACGACTGCTGTTATTTGGGTCACATCGATTGGTCGCACCTGCGGCCGCAGGGTCAAGGACAAGACAACGCTGTATTCCCCGGTGCGGCCTCCGTCTCGAAGGGGAACCCTGTCCAGTGATCTTGCGGGAGTAGTGGTGCGCCTGGAGGGCTATGTTCTGCCGATCGACCGCGAGCAGGATCTCGTCTATGAGTTTCTTCTGGTGCCTTGGCTCGGCGCGTGCAGTCACGCCCCACAGCCACCGCCGAACCAGATGGTGCACGTGATCCCGTCGGCCCCGTTCCGGATTGCACACGCGTATGAATTCGTGTCGGTCATCGGGACGGTTCACTCGCTTCCCGGGCTTCACTTGGTATCAGGACGGCCACGGCCACCATCGCGGGCCAGCAGCCAGGGCAAGGCGAGCATGCTGTGAAATCTTGAACGATGCATGAAGCAAGCTTGCGCTGTCGCGGCATCGGGTCAAGCCTGCGATGAACGTGCGTCGTGGAAGGTCATGATCACCCGGTTTGTTTGGTGGAGCGGTGCACCTTCAAGTACGAGCATCGAGAAATTCCATGATCGCTGCGGCGCTCTCGTCCGGAAACTCCTCGAAAAAAGAGAGCCTGCCGCGCGGCAGTTCCTGCGCCGTCACGTTGGGCAATGCGGCAAGGGCGATCATCTCAGCCTTTGACTTTCGTGGTGTCCGGCTGCCGTAGAGCAGATGGATCTCGACTCCGGCACGCCTTGCCGCGTCGAGAAAGGTTTGTCGGTCAGCGAACAGATCGAGTTCACCGGCAACGAAGCGGAAGGAAGCATGGCGGGCACCCGGCGCCTCGGTTACCAGGCGCTTCTGCGCCATGCGTTCGGACGTCAGCCAGGCTGGCTCGTCATAGACGTGCCCGCGCGCCATCATTCCGATCACCGGGCCGTTGACGTTGAGATGGTAGAAGGCCGGACCGACGAGCGGTAGGTCGACAATCCTGGCCATCGCCCGGAACAGCTGCATGCGCCTACCCGTCATGGTCGGCAGTGGTCCACGCCATGTCGGCGCGAGAAGGATCAGCCGGCCTGTGGCAGCCGGTTCGTCGGCAGCCAGCGCCAGCGCATAGCCCGCGGCATGGCCGGCTGCGATCGTGGCGACCGGCTTGACGACATCCGTCAGGACAAAACGCAGGAATGACCGGTAAAGCTCGGCCCGCCAGTCGATCTTCGGCCGCGGCAGATCGCCGAAGCCGGGCCAGTCGATCGCAATGGTCGAAAAGCGCGCGGCGAGTCGCTCCTGTAGAGGCCGCATCTCGACCCGGGTCGAGATCGAGCTGAGTGCAGGCAGAAGAAGAAGCTTCGGTCCCGCGCCGATGCGTGTCATGCCGACGGTCACGGACCTATCGTCGGCTCGCCATTCGATGCGTTCGTCACTCGCGTCCACGCTTCACCGTTCGACCGCTATATACTATAGTCCCCCATACCATATGAAAGGGAAGGTAGCCACCAACCATGTCCCATACAGTTCGGCAGAAGGAGAAGCTGATAGCGCGCGTGCGCCGTATCAGGGGCCAGATGGAAGGCATCGAAAGAGCTCTGGATACGGAAGCAGCCTGCGCCGAGGTCCTGCGCCAGCTCGCCTCCGTTCGCGGCGCCATGAACGGCCTGACGGCGGAGGTGATGGAGGACCATCTGCGCCAGCACGTGCTCGCTGCCGAGACCGATGCCGCTCGCCGTGACGGTGGAGAGGAACTGGTCGAGGTTATCCGGACCTACATGAAATAGGCCTGACATCCACGGCAAGGAACGGCCCATGGCCATCAGCGACATCTCCGACCTTACGCACGATCACGTCTTTCTCGGCGGGCACCACAGCCGCAACGAGCGCAAGGTGTGGCTGGTCATCGCGCTGACAGCCAGCATGATGGTGATCGAGATCACAGCCAGTACGATCTATGGCTCGATGGCGCTGGTCGCCGACGGCTGGCACATGTCGACCCATGCGGCAGCCATGCTGATCGCGGCTCTTGCCTATCTCTATGCACGTCGCCACGCGCGTGACCTACGCTTCACCTTCGGTACCGGAAAGCTCGGCGACCTCGCCGGCTTCGCCAGCGCCGTGGTGCTCGCCTTGATCGCGCTGCTTATCGGCTGGGAAAGCTTCCGACGCTTGTCCAATCCCATTCCGATCAGCTTCGGGCAGGCGATCGCCGTCGCCGCGGTCGGGTTGATCGTCAATGTGATCTGTGCCTGGTTGCTAAAGGACGATCACGCACACCATCACCGTGGGCACGATCACCACCACGCGTATGCACATGGCGATGCTCGGGGCGGGCACGGACAAGCGCGCGACAACAACCTGCGCGCCGCCTATCTTCACGTGCTGGCTGATGCGCTGACATCGATCCTGGCGATCGTCGCATTACTGCTCGGCCGCGCCTATGGCTGGCTATGGGCCGACCCGATCATTGGTCGGAGCGCTGGTCATCGCCCGCTGGTCATTGGGGCCTGATCCGTGATTCCGGGGGCGTACTACTGGACCGCATACCCGATTATGAGGATCTCCATGGGGAAATCCGCGAGGTCGTCGAGCGTAGCGGTGACCGCATCACCGATCTGCATGTCTGGCAGGTCGGGCCTGGCCATCACGCAGCGATCATTGCGCTGGCGTCCGTGGAGCCGAGACAACCGTCGCACTACAAGGCGCGTCTGGCCAAAATTGATGGGCTCTCGCATGTTACCATCGAGGTGGAACCGGCAAGGGCAGAACAGCGTCATTAAGCGGACATTGGTGAAAGTGAGGGCGCCGCTTGGGAGGAGATGACTCGCCGCCAAAAATATCCCCAGGAAACCGCTGACGAGACCGCCGGCGGTCGAAAGATCGGTGTCGCCGACATCCCAATCTATTCATCGCATGGAGGTGGTCGAGCGCTAGACATTCGGCGCCAGCATACAGCAAGCCAGAAGTCGCCGGCACGAAATTCGATCATGGGTCAGGATGTCGGCGAACACAGCACAGGCGGCCCGACCGATCCGGCAAAGACGGCCGCTCTCCGGCGACCACGATTCCGACTCGGTTCGACGAAGGCGACGATCATTACGCGCGCCGGCCCCTCTGAGCTTCTCCGGCTCGGCGCACTACGACCATGGAAAGAACCGGGGTGCGCAGGGGGCTCAAGCCCCTAGCCGTCGCTTCGACGAGATCCTGCAAGTTGGCCTTCCACCGCGTTGTGCTCTTCAGTCTCCAACACGCATTCGCGCAGCTCGGCCAGCAGCTCTTCTAAGGTGATGAGCATAGCTCCTTGTCGTTGACGACAAGTGCGATGCGGCGCACGAGGACCGGGGCAAGGCTCGCGCAGCGACCGGCGCAAGGAGGAGCCGAAATGCGTCACCATTTTGGTGAGGCCGTGCGGCCCTTGCGGCGGGAAACCGTAGGCTCGGGCAGGCAACAGAGAGGAACATCGAGAATCCGATAGCCCGCGTCCGGTTGCCGTCTCGGCGAGACGGCGAGGAGCAGCACCCCCGAAAGGCGGCGCTGGGTGCTCCTTCCGCCTGCCGGCGTTCGCTTGGGGACGGCCGAAGGCCCCGCCGTTGCGGCGGAGCCCTCGTCGAGGCGATCAGTCCCGGTTGGGGCGAGACCAGATCAGTTGCAGGCCTTCCTCGCCTTCCACCTCGATCAAGGTGGCGTAGATCGGCGCGGGGAAGCTCGGATCGTCCAGCTTGACCGAGAGGTAGTCGCGGCCCTCGTTGGAGACCTTCTGCCAGGCGGCTCCCAGTTCGACGCTACCCGAGTAGACGCGGAAGTGAGGGCCCTTGTCGGAGGGGTTCTCGACGCGGATCAGCTTGGCCTTGACGTTGAGGTTGAGGGTCTTGATGGCGCCGGAAAAGCCGGCGTTGCCGTTTGAGGTGAAAGTGCCGATGGTAGCCATGATGTCGTCTCCGTGAGTTTCTCGGGCCGCGACCACCGCGACCTCGATAGCGGTCGACAGACCGGAGGCGATCGGCCCGCACCCACCGGGGTCCCTGTTGCGCGTGCGCAATGGGGTGGTCCTTAGAGGGCCGGAACGACAGTGAAGGGCAGCCAGGGCGCGGCTTTCTTGTTCCGCGCGGAATGATGGCGAAGCCAGCAGGGGAAGAAAGTCGCGACCGGCTGTTGCGGGCTTGAGAACGAGGCGCAGCGTAGCGAAGACGGCCTTCGGTCAGACCAGCCACATCGAGGACGCAGGTGGTGCGCCCTTCCCTGAAACCGCCGGCCAGACGACCAAGCGAACGCTAGCGGCATGATCACCGCAACCGCAGCCACGGTGAGGCACCATCAAACCTCCCCGTCACGCATCATGGCAAAACGACGGACAATCACAGCCGGAAAGGGACGCACCCGCCCCCATCACTTCGGTCGGTTGACGACCGGCCGACTGGCGAAACTCCGAGGGTCCGGCATCTGCCGCTTAAGGATGGATGGCCGCGAACACGGTCACGGAATATACCCGAGCGGGACGTCGGCAGGGGCCGGCTGATCTGGCTCGGCCCGCTGGGGTACTGCCCGAACTGACCGGGTGCCAATGGCGGATCCTCAGCCGGCTGCAAGATAGGATGGCTCTGCGCCACCCCCGACATGGATCGGAGAAATGCAGCATCATGCAGCCTCCGCGCTGTGCGTCGCATTCGGCTGGAGATCATGCAGATAGTTGACCGCACGCTGGGCATGGGCCGCCGCGGCAAAGATGAACCGCTTCTCGTTCCTGAGAATTTCGAGCCAGCTTGCCAGGTAGCTGGCATGATCCGGCCGTGGCTCGAACTCTGGCACGATGCCGAGGTCAGCTGCTAGAAAACAACCCCCAAGGTCGGCAACCAGCTCCTCGTGGGCTCGGAACTCGCGATCCTTGTGGTAACGCGAGAGGTTGCGATCAAGCCGCTTTTCCGAGCCGACCCAATGGGTCATTTCATGACCGAGGGTCGCATAGTAGCTGGGCCCGTCGCGGAAACTCTCGAACGGCGGCATTTGCACAATATCGAGAGCCGGATTGAAATACGCCTTGTCGCCACCGTGGCGGATGACGGCTCCGGTATTTGCGAAAAAGGCATCCGCATGTTCGATCCGTTCCACCGGATCTGACACCGGCGCGGGATTGCCGTAATACTGCGCGGGCAGGCCTTCGATCTGGTCGGCGCAAAACACCGTATAGGCCTTGAGGAACGGAATCCCGCGCTCGACCTCTTCGCCATGGGCATCGGTTTCGGTGCGTGTGATGCGGCTGGCGTAGACAACCATGGAGCCGGTCTCGGCTTTGCGGACATGACCGCCCAGCTCGACGCTCTGCTTGAACGTCATCCAGGTCGGGGAAACAAAACCCCTCGAAACCGCCTCCGACCAGAGAAGCAGGGTATTGATCCCCTGATATGGCAATCCATTGTGGCGCAGCGGGCGCGTAATACGCCCTGTAGTGTTCGCCGCGCTCCATGGCTTCACCCACGGACGCACGCCCTTTTCCAGATCCGCGACGATGCGGTCGGTGATCTTCGCGTAGATATCGACGCGGGTTTTGTTGCTCTTCCTGGCCATTTTCCGGACCTCCATTCGAGGCCGCGCCAATCGCGGCCGTCACGAAGTCCGACAGCGCAGGACCGCAGGTCCGCGAACCCGCAGAAGATCAACCGGGAGGATGGGAGACGTCGCTAAAGGGCCGCAACGTTAGTGGAGGACGGCGAAGCCGTTTAGCGGAACGAGGACCGGAGCAGGACCAACATTCGTGACGACCGCGGTTGGCGCGGCCGTACGAAGTGGTCTTCCCGCTTTTCTCATCTATTGCTTAGGAGAACCACCGTTGAACACCGGCTTGGATCAGTCGTTGACCAGCCAGTCAGGCAACGGTCACCAGACCCGTCTGCCGGATATCCTCCATCAGCACCCCGCGATCAGCACGAATTTCGAGCGCAAATTTTGGAGGTGAGAGGGATGCTCGGCGTTCCTGCATAGCTGCATCGCACAAAACGTGTTTGCGCATTGCACAGCCTTTAGCCATTAAGGCTAAAGCTGATGGACGCGATGGTTTCCTCCCAGTTGCATCGCAATCGGCTGCTCCCCTCTGGAGGTTTTGACCTTCACACCTAAAGGGCCCTCGGTTTTCCGATGGCCCTATTTTTTTGGTGGTGCAACGTCACCCTTCGTCCCTGTGCGGAAGGTGGCGTGATCGCCGCTTCCAGCCCTCAGGCTTTGGGTGTCATTTCTGCCTGGCGGCATCGACCCCTCCCGACAAAAGTCTGACCTTTGCCAGCCGTCTGCGGGCAAGCGTTCGAGCCAGAAGTTCAAAGCCACGTCCGTAACACTCAACAACGAAAGACAGCGTCATCAGATCGAGCAGAAAGTCGTCGATCGCATGTGTGAGCGCATCAGACCTTGGTTCCAATTGAAGCAGCAAGGCGCGCGCCTCTTCGATCGCGGCCCGGCAATCGTCTGCGTCTATCAGCGCGTCAAGCCTGTCAAGGATCTGCAAGCGCCCTCACTTCCCCAAGGCCACACTCGGCGCGTCGAACGCCGCTGGTGAGTGAGTTTTCAACGAAAGAACATGGTCGCGTCTCGCCAAAAGGCATCGCTCGGCAAAGTGCCCGTTGATGAAGCATGCCGCGTCAAACAGCAAGCAAGAATCCGGGCTCCACCCAGATGAAGTCTTCCAAGGCGAGTCGAGCCGGCTCGGGTCTGGGTTCCGTCCGCAAAACACTGGTCGGAAGGACCTGTGGCCGCATTCGTCGGAGGCAAAAGAGTTTCTCTCAATTCTGCCAGCCGCCACGGTTCAGTCGAGATTACATGCGAGACGGCCGATACCGGAAAGCAAAGGCTCGCAAAAATGAGTAGAGTGGCTGGATCAGTTGAAGATTTGGCTGCACCAACGACGTTTGCGCCCCTCCTTCAGCCGACCTTTCGTTCGATCTGGCTTGCCACCCAGGTCTCTTCTCTCGGCTGGCTGATGCAGACTGTCGCCATCAGCTGGCTGATGGCAACGATCTCGACTTCCGATCTGATGGTCGCGCTGGTCCAGGCGTCATCGAACCTGCCCGCTTTCATCTTGTCCGTGTTCGCAGGGGCTCTCGCCGACAACTTCAGCCGTCGCAGGGTCATGTTCGCCGGCCGCTGCCTGATGGTGATAGGATCTGCGATGTTGACCGCTGTTGTGGCGCTGGGCTTTGTCAGTCCGTGGATGATCCTCGGCTTCAGCTTCCTGATCGCATGCGGGGGTGCTCTTCACGATCCCGCCTGGCAGGCCTCGGTTGGCGATATCGTCGACCGCCGCGATGTCCCGGCTGCCGTGACGCTTCTCTCCGTCGGCTTCAACACGGTCCGGACGGTGGGCCCGGCACTCGGCGGCATCGTGGTTGCCTCGTTTGGGCTTTTGGCAGCTTTTACCGTGACCACCCTCACCTATCTGGTCCCTTTGGGCACGATATGGCGCTGCAAGTGGAAGGTTCGCTCTTCGCCTCTGCCGCGCGAGTCGATGAGGACGGCGATCTATGACGGGCTGCGCTTCACGGCGATGTCATCGGAAATCAAGGCGGCGATCGCCCGCGGAACCCTGTTTGGCCTGGCAAGCATCGCCATTCTCGCGCTGCTGCCGCTGGTTGTCCGCGATCACTTGGGCGGAGGACCGCTCGCCTATGGCACGCTCATGGCCGGCTTCGGCACAGGCGCCGTCTTCGCCGGCATCTCCAACGGCACATTCAGACGTAGCTTGTCGCAAGAACGGCTGATGAAGCTCTCGTGCATCGCCTGCGCGGCGTGCTCCCTCTCCCTGGCACTGACCTCTTCGATTGCGGTGGCGGCGATCGCGCTCGCCTTAGGCGGCGCGGGCTGGGTCACCGCCTGGTCCGGGGTTGGCGTCAGCGTACAGCTGGCGAGCCCACGCTGGGTCGTGGGACGCACCATCTCGATCTACTATGCATTGATAGACGGCGGCATCGCGGCCGGCAGCTGGGTATGGGGCACGGTCTCCCAAAGCCATTCCCTGACCTGGGCGCTGGAGGGTTCTGCTGGTGCGCTGCTGCTGGTCGCTGCAGCCGGCGTTCTGTTTCCTCTTCGCGAGCGCCACGAGTCCGAGCCGGATCCTTTGGAGGCATTCGATGCCCCGGCAGTCGCTCTCAATTTGAAGCCGAGAAGCGGCCCGATCGTGGTCAAGGTCGAATATCTGATAGCCGAGAAAAATGTCGAGGCCTTCCTCGACCTCATGCGGCAGCGCAGGCATATCCACAGCCGCGTCGGTGCTCGGAACTGGACGCTTCAGCGCAACCTGCAGAAGCCCATGCAATGGACAGAGACATTCCGCACGCCGACCTGGACCGACTACCTTCGCCTGAACCACCGCCTGACGGAAGTGGACAAGGAACTGGACGAGCGTGTCCTCAAGTTGCACGCGGGAGAGGAAGCGCCTCAAATGACGCTTTCGATTGAGCGGCCGACCAGCTCGCCCCGCAAACGCGCAATTCTCCCACTTCCCCGTCATTGAAGCCTGACCGGCACATCAGGGCACCAGCGATTGCTAATTTTGGCGCTCAAATGGTATGGGGCGGACGCGGGCGTTACACCGGGATTCGATGGTCAGCGGCGCAGATGTACAACAGGCGGTCTCGCACGCGTCGTCCCAATATCCCGTGTCCGCCATACAGAAGGCGAGGACCAATTCCATCCGCCAGGACCTGGCTTCTACAGCGTGCCGAAAGCGGACACCATGAGGGTGCTGGCTTGATGTGGAAAATGCGTGGGGGCGGGGTGGACGAAGGCGCGCGATGGGCTTAGACGAATCGCAACCCCCCAAGTCCGCCGAGAGCACCATGAAGCAGCAGCGACCCTTTGTCGTCGAGATCAAACAGAAGCGTGGCCTCGTAAAGCGGCCAGAGTCGATCTGGGCCGGCATCGACCTGGCCGCCATCGCGAACGATGTCGCGAAAGCAAAGACGAAAGGTGCGGTCGCTGAGGCGACGCGGCAGCCGATTGGTCCTGGCGAAGATGTTTCCCAGCCCGTGTTCGCCCCCGCTGAAGCGGTATCCGACGCCAAGGACATGATCATGCCCGACGCATCGCTTCCTGAGCCCGCAACGGTTGAGGAAGCGCCGGTTCCGGATGCATCGCGTTCACCGCCTGGAGACCGACGGATTCGCCGCAAGAAACGGTGGCAGAAAGATGTTCCTCTGCCGCGAGGTGAACGATGGAAGCGGCGCCTGCCTTGGGCGCTGCGCCAGAGCCGGGCTGAGCGGTAGGTCGACTGTTCAACGGGCCAGAAGGAGAATAAAAGCGCGTGGCTGCGGCCCACTCACTGGCGTACCGCTCGCTCAAGACGATCCGTAAGCGCCATGATGATAGATCAGAGCCGGACCCGGCTCTCCGCTGACCACATGCCGGACGCTGCCGAGGACGAGCGCGTGGCTGTGGCGCACAATCGTGTCCTCGACCGCGCAATCGACCGCGGCGAGCGCGTCTTCAAGTGCCAGTGCGCCGGTCGCCAGAGCAGACCAACTGGCTCCTTCGTAACGAGCCGAACCCTTCAGGCCACCGCGTCCGGCGAACCGCTCGGCGATCGCCATCTGGTCGGCTCGAAGCACGTTGACGCAGAAATGCCGATGCTGGTTGATGGCTGCCCACGTTGACGAGTTCAGGTTGATGCTGACCACCATCACCTCGGGTTCGACAGACAAGGAATGGGCGGTGGTAACCGTTGCGCCAGTCCGTCCGTCGCCAACACCTGCGGTAACCACGGACACGGCTCCGGCCAGGTGCCGCATGGCAGCTTTCAGAGAGACACCGGTTTCAATGAGGGGAACGCGTTCGATCAGTGTCATCTGGATAGCTCCTGCTAGTTTACACCTTTACGATGCCTTGCGACGCAACGCTGTCTGGCATCCAAGCCATTGGTGAATTTCGGCGGCGATGCGCTCGGCATGCGCGGTGACTTCGGGAATTCCCATCAATTCGCCAATGCTGCCGCGCGCCAGCGGCCCGCTGACGAAAATGCTGTCGGTCATGCGCCCGGACGTGCTGACCGCACGGCCATGCGCATCGGTCTCCAAGCCAAGACCAATCGGGTCGAGCCGAACCAGTCCCATCTGGCCGAGAGCGGCGATCGCGGTGTTGGTCCGCAAAATATCGGCATGGGCAGGCCCGGTCGTGACGATCACTCTGTCGAACGTCTCGATAGTCTGCGTGTATTGGCGCCTTGGCCGCAGCGCGACGCGAATGCGCCCGTCGACCTGCTCGGCGCTCGCAATCGATGCGGCGCGATAGGCAAGCGTGCCCTCGGCAACGCGGCGATCAAGAACGGCCGCGACCTGTGGCGCGATGCGGAAGCGATGCACGTCCCACAGCGCGCGCAAATGGCGCACGACGCGGCGTTGCTCAGCGAGCGGCAGGGCCTGCCAGATGACTTGCCCCTGTCGCCGGACGGCGTCGAGCACCGGGTGCCAGCCTTCGCCTTGGCTTGCAGCCGCCTCAGTGGCGGAACGGACGCGCCTCAGCAGCGCTGTTGCGCTGCGTGACGGCAGGCTGGAGAAGTCGCCGATCGGATCGGCATGCGTGGCCGCATGGCCTCGCGACCGATAGCCATGGCGCGAAAGTGCGATGATGCGACCGCGATGGCCATTGCGGTCGAGCGTTGCGATGACATCCGCCGACGTCAGTCCAGTGCCGACGACGAGCACATCACCGTCACGTCCCATCGCTTCCAGCCTTTCGGAATCATAGGGATTGGCTACCAGCCCGGCTGCACCGGCCACGGACTGCAGCGGCAATGGCAAGGCCGGTGGCGGATGCGTCGTCGCAATCACCAAGGCGTCCGCTGCGAGAATCCCTCCATCAGCGAGGATCAGGTGGTAGCCCTCGCCACTGAGCTCGGCTGACGCGACCGCGGACCTGAAATGACGGATCGTTTTACCGAACAGAAAGGGTTGGAGATGGGATTCAACGTAGCGCCCGAAAACGCGACGCTGCGGGTAGAGCGCTCCATTAGCGGCAATAGCCTGAGCATCGTCCGCAATTGCGCCGGTCTGCTCCAGCCAGTCGGCGAAATGGCCGTCCTGGCTGGAAACAAGCGTCATTCTCGACGCCGGCACATTGATGCGGTGTGAGGGATCGGGCGTCGAGTAGGCCAGACCGTAGCCGAGCCCCTCCCGCGGCTCGACGACCACGATATCGGCAGCACCGGCGGGCAGCAGCCGCGCAAGATGGAACGCGGTCGCCGCACCGGAAAAGCCGCCGCCGATGATGGCTACGACCGGTCCTCTGCCCGGTTCTATCAAGACTGACTCGCGCGCAGTGCCGAAGGCCGATGGTCGCCGGCCACCGTTTCGCCGAACGGTCCCATGTTCACGGCCGTCGGTCGCGTCGAGATTTCATGATCGAGCGGCAACAACGGCAACACCAGTTCGCCGAAGCGATAGGCCTCCTCCAGATGCGGATAGCCGGACAGGATGAAGGTATCGATGCCAATGCGCCTGTATTCGTCGATCCGTTCCGCAACTGTCGCCGCATCGCCGACCAAAGCGGTGCCGGCGCCGCCGCGCACAAGGCCGACGCCGGCCCACAGGTTCGGACTGATTTCGAGCTTATCGCGGCGCCCGCCATGCAGCCGGCTCATGCGCGACTGGCCAACCGAATCCATGCGCGCGAACACCTTCTGCGCCTCGGCGATCGTCTTGTCGTCGAGGCGGCTGATCAGCCGGTCTGCGTCGGCCCAGGCTTCGTCGTTGGTTTCGCGCACGATCACGTGCAGCCGGATGCCGAAGCTCACTTCGCGGCCGGCCTTCTCGGCAAGGGCACGCACATGGGCGACCTTTGCCGCGACGTCCGCCGGCGGTTCGCCCCAGGTCAAATATTTGTCGATCTGTTCGGCGGCTACCGCGTTGGCCGCCTCCGACGAGCCGCCGAAATAGAGCGGCGGATGTGGCGTCTGCACCGGCGGAAACAGCAGCCGGCCATCCTCGATACGGAAGTGCATGCCTTTGAACGTTACCGTCTCGCCGCGCAGCACCGCTTTGTAGACGTCGAGGAATTCCCGCGTCACCTCATAGCGCTCGTCATGGCTGAGGAAGATGCCGTCGCCCTTGTTCTCGACCGGATCGCCGCCGGTGACGACATTGATCAGCAGGCGCCCGCCCGAAATGCGGTCGAGGGTCGAGGTCATGCGCGCCGCGAGCGTGGGCGACTGCAGGCCAGGCCGCACGGCGACGAGGAAGCGCAACCGCTGCGTCAGCGGCGCCAGCGCCGACGCCACCACCCAGCTGTCCTCGCAACTGCGTCCGGTCGGCAGCAGCGCGCCATAGTAGCCGATAGCATCGGCGGCCTTGGCGACCTGGGTGAGATAGGGCAGATCGACCGCCCTGCCGCCCTCTGAGGTGCCGAGATAGCGGCTGTCGCCATGGGTCGGCAGAAACCACAGGACCTTGATCCTGTCGGGAGTGGCAATGCTCATGAATGGTCCTCTGTGACTTGGACGTCTCGCTTTAGCTCCAGGCATGGAACGGCGGATTGACGTCGTTGAGGTAGTAGTTGCCGAGGATCGCGTATTTCCAGCGCACCGGATCGTGCAGCGTGTGGGTGCGGGCGTTGCGCCAGTGCCGGTCGAGATTGTGCTCGGCAAGCGTCGAGCGTGTGCCGGCGAGCTCGAACAGTTTGTTGGTGGCATTGATGGCGATCTCGGTGGTGAGGATCTTGGATTCGGCAACCGCGATCTGCGCTTCCGCGACGGTCTTCTCGTTCGGCTCGGCCACGGCGCGATCGACCGCCAGCCCGGCCTTGTCGAGCACCGCCTCGGCCGCATTGGCCCGCAAGCGAAGATCGCCGACCGCCTGGATCGTATAGGGGTCCTGCCAGGCATGATCGACGCCGCTGTCGATCCACGCGCGGGATTTTGTCCGCACGAAGTCGATCGTCTCGTTGATCGCCGCCTTGGCGATGCCGAGATCGACCGCGGCCTGGATGATCTGGAAGATGGCCCCGTCGGCCGTCGGCCTGTCGTAGCCCTTGTAGCCGGGAACGAGATGCGTTTTGGGCACCTTGACATTGTCGAGCAGGACCGTGCCGGACAACGTCGTCTTCTGGCCGAAGCTCGACCAGTCGTCGATCACCGTAAGTCCGGGCGCGCCGCGATCGGCGATGGCATACCAGGCGCGCCCCTCGTCATCGAGCGCCACGATCGGCACAAGATGGGCGAGCAGCGCGCCGCTTGAATAGAATTTCTGGCCGTTGACGACGACATGGTCGCCGGCGTCGACGAACTTGGTCTCGAAGTCGGCTGCCCGCTTGGAGCCAAACTCGGAAAACGCATTGCCGAAGCGCGTGCCGGACAAAACCTCGGCGAAAAGCAGCTTCTTCTGCGCCTCGTCGGAGACGGTGCGTATGGCGGCGACGACGCCAAGATGGTTCTGCGGAATCTGGCCGAGCGACGGGTCGGCCGCCGAGATGATGGTGATCACCTTCGACAGGGTCACATAGGAGAGGTCCGGCCCGCCATAGGCTTTCGGCACGTTGACCGACCACAGGCCGCTCTGCGAAAACGCATCGAGCTCTTCCTTCGGCCAGATGCGTTCCCGATCCCGCTTGGAGGCATCCCTGGCGAATTCAGCGGCGAGTTTTTCGGCGACTGCGATTGCCTCGGCATCGGTCCTGATAACATGCGCCTCGGCTGACGGACGCTCGACCGGCGGGACGGCACTGCGGCTATCTGACGGCTGCTTCGATTGGATGGTCATGCTGCTGTCTCCTTGGGGAAATGGTCGGATGGAAGCGGCGAGCCGCCGAGATAGTAGGTCTTGATGTCAGCGCGCTGGCGCAGGTCGGCAGCCGATCCTTCCTGCACGCTGACGCCGTTCTCGAGCACGGTGGCGCGGTCGGCGTATTTCAGCGCAACCGCCGAATTCTGTTCGGCAACGAGGATAGAAAGGCCTTCGTCGCGGTTGAGCCGTTTCAAAGCGCTGAAGATTTCGTCGACGATCAGCGGCGCCAGCCCCATCGACGGCTCGTCCAGAACAAAGAGCTTCGGCCGCGACATCAGGCCCCGGCCGATCGCCGTCATCTGCTGCTCGCCCCCGGAAGTGAGGCCGGACCGCGTGCGCCGCTTTTCGGCAAGCCGCGGAAACAGCGCATAGATACGCTCGAGGTCGGCCTTGACGCCGGTGCGAGAGGATGAGCGCCCGAGCGCGCCAGTCAGAAGATTCTCCTCGACCGTCAGCGAGCGGAAGCAATGCCGGCCCTCGAGGACCTGGACCAGACCTTTGCGAACAAGGTGCGAGGGGCTCGCCCTGGAGACGTCCCCGCCATCGAAAGTGATCCGGCCGGCGGTGATGGTGCCGCGCTCGGCCGGGAGCAGATTGGATATGGCGCGCAGCAGTGTCGTCTTTCCGGCGCCGTTGGAGCCGAGCAACGCGACGATCTCGCCCTTGCCGACCGACAGGTCGACGCCGTGCAGGGCGGCAATGGCGCCGTTGTAGACGGCCTCTACGCGGTTGACCGACAGGATCGGATTTTCCGGGCTGGACATCGATGACTCCGCTTGGCGTCTGGATAGCGCGGCCGGCCCGTTAGCCGGCCGCGAGATAGTCAAAACTCAGTTGCTGACCACCGCCTCGGCATCTTCGGCCGTGCGGATCTTGATGCCCTTTTCCTTGGCATAGGCCTCGGACGATTTCTCGATGATCGGGCGCAGCAGCTTCCAGTCGGGTGCGATCCAGTCGGAAACGACGTTCCACTTCTTGCCGTCCCACTGCTGGAAGGTCACGTAGCCGTCGCCCTCGTGATTGTACCAAGAGACGTTGATCGAGTGGAAAAGGTCCTTGGCGCCGAGCGCCTCGACACGCGCCGGGTCGAGCTTGAGATGCTCGAAGCCCCAGCGCACTTCGTCGCCAGTCAGCGTGCGGTTGCCGAATTTGGCCTGCGCGATGCGAACCGCCTCGACATTGAGGATGCCGTTGACGATGCCGAGATTGTGGTAGACCGAGCCGATGCGGCTCTTGTCCTCGAGATTGCCCTTGCCGGCGCCGTAGACGGTTTTGACGATCTCCTGGACCACCGGATACTGCTCGCCCGACGCCTGGGTGGTGATGGCCGTGTAGCCTTTGGCGGCATCGCCGGCGGGAATGACGTCTTCCTCGGAGTTGGACCAGACGTTCCCGACGATATGGTCGGCCGGGAAGCCGGTCTTCTGGGCTGTCTTCAAGGCGACGGGGTTCATCACGCCCCAGCCGCGCAGCACGACGTAATCCGGATGTTCGCGCCGGATCGTCAGCCATTGCGCCTGCTGCTCGTTGCCGGGATGCGGCACCTCGATCTGCGAGAGCTCGAAGCCGTATTTCTGCGCCAAAAGCTCATAGATCGGGATCGTCTCCTTGCCGTAGGGCGAGCCGTGATAGAGCACCACGATTTTCTTGCCCTTGAGCTTGTCGAGACCGCCTTCCTTGGAAGCGATGTAGTTCACGATTCCGGAAGTCTCGCTGTAGGGATTGAGCAGCAGCGGGAAGACGTAAGGGAACACGCGCCCGTCGGTGGTGTCGGTGCGGCCGTGGTTGATGGTGATCAGCGGCACCTTGTCGTCGGTGATGCGGTCGATCATGGCATAGGCGATGCCGACCGAGAGCGGATTCCAGGCAGCGATACCCGGGTTGCTCTTCAATCGTTCATAGACCTCGACGCCCTTCTCGACTTCATACTGCGTCTCGCCCTCGCTCCAGGTCAGCTTGACGCCGTTGACGCCGCCGTCGCGGATGTTGATCAGGTTGAGATAGTCAATGAAGCCACCGAAGAAGCCGGTGCCGCCGGCGGCGTAGGGGCCGACGCGATAGCTCTGCAGCGGAAAATACTGTTCGTCGGCGTGCACCGCTGTCGCGCCGAGGACGAAGGCCGTGGCGATCGCCGCTTTTCGTAGGTGACTGAAGAAAGTCATGAGATGCGTCTCCTGAGGTTGTGGTCCGTGAGAGGATGTCGAGCGGCGCTCAGCTGGACCTTGAGCCGATCCGTCGTTTGAGGCGGTCCAGGAGGGCCGACAGCCCGTTCGGCTCCGCGATGAGGAAGATGATGATGAGCGCGCCGAGCACGATGCGCTGGCTCATGTCGAGCACGCCGGAATCGAACAGCCAGCCGAACAGCGCGGCGCCCAGCCGGGACAGCGCCAGCGGGAAGACGACGATGAAGGCAGCGCCGAGAAACGCGCCGCGTATCGAGGCCAGGCCGCCGATGATGATGATGAACAGGATCTGGAACGAGCGGTCGAGGTTGAAGCCGGCCGGCTCGACGGTGCGCAGATAGGTGAAGGCCCACAGCACGCCGGCGACACCGATGATGAAGGAGGAGATGGCGAACGCCAGCAGCTTGGTCCGCAGAACCGGGACGCCAATCACCCGCGCCGCGGTTTCGTTGTCGCGCACGGCGATGAAATTGCGGCCGGTGGCGCTGTTGACCAGTCGCCAGACGAGGGCCGTGAGTAGGATGACCGTGGTGACCGAAAGCAGATAGCGGCCGGTCGCGCCGTCGAACGAGAAGCCCGCAATGACAAGGTGCGGCGCCGAGATCACCCCGGACGGGTTGTCGTTGGAGAACCAGCCGAACTTGGTCAGCGCCCACTGCACGAAGAACTGGGCGGCGAGCGTCGACACGGCGAGATAGAAGCCGCGCAGGCGTAGGCTCGGCAATCCGAACACGACGCCGATGCCGGCAGCCGAAATCCCGGCCAGGATCATCGTCGCCGCCAGTGGCAGCCCTTCGACCCGCAGGTTGAAATTGTAGGCGGCGAAAGCGCCGACCGCCATGAAGGCGGAAGAGCCAAGCGACAGCTGGCCGCAATAGCCGGTGAGCAGGTTGAGGCCGACGGCCGCCAGGCTGAGCGCCAGGAACGGCAGCAGGATCGCCTCGACCAGATAGCTCGACGCGTAGGCGGGGATCAGGCAGTAGGCCACGGCAATCAAGGCAGCCGGCAGAGCCCACTTCTGCCAGTCGATTGAAGGCCTTCCGGCATCGAGCGCTTGCACGGCCATCGGTCAGACCCTTTCGACGGTTTTCTGGCCGAACAGGCCGGACGGGCGCACCAGCAGCACGACCAGGGCCAGCGCGTAGGCGAACCAGCCTTCGATGCCGCCGCCGACGAAGGGGCCGAGATAGACCTCTGCGAGCTTTTCACTGGCGCCGATAATGAGGCCGCCGACGATGGCGCCAAGGATGGAATCGAAACCGCCAAGCACCAGCACCGGCAGCGCCTTCAGCACGATCAGCGACAGCGAGAACTGGACGCCGAGGCGCGCGCCCCACAGCAGCCCCGCGACAAGCGCCACGAACCCCGCGGCCGTCCACACCGTTCCCCATATCCGGGGCAGCCGCAGCCCGACGGCAAGTGCTGCAAACTGGTCGTCGGCGACGGCGCGAAACGCCAGCCCGATCCGGGTCCAGGAGAAGAATGCGCTCAAGCCCGCCACCATCGCCGCGGCAATGCCCGCGGCAAGAAGGTCGAACGACGAGATCAGGATGCCGCCGACCTCAAACGGCGTGTCGTCTATGCCGAGATCGAGCCCGTGCACCTGGGTGCCCCACAACAGCTGGGCAGCGCCCTCGATGATGTAGGACAGGCCGAGTGTGGCCATGAACAGGGTCATCGGCGAGCGATTGACCAGCGGCCTCAGCACAGTCCGCTCGATGGTGAAGCCCAGCGCGACCATGACCGCGAAGGTGATGAGCAGCGAAAGCGCGAAGGGGATGCCGCGTTCGACGAGGCTGACAAAGGTGAGCGCTGCGAACAGCACCATCGACCCTTGCGCGAAGTTCAGCACGCCCGACGTCTTGTAGATCAGCACGAAACCGATGGCGACAAGCGAATACATGACCCCAGAGAGCAGGCCGCCGACCAGCACTTCGATGACGAAGAGGAAATCATAGTAGCTCATCAGATGCCCTCGCCATCGGCGGTGCCGATATAGGCCCGGATCACTGCCGGATCTGTCCTGACCTCGGCCGGCGTCCCGTCTGCGATCTTGCGGCCGTAGTCGAGCACAGCGACCCGGTCGGAAAGTCCCATGACCACGCCGATATCGTGCTCGATCAGAATGATGGTGACGCCGTGTCGGTCGCGCGCTGCGCGCACAAACCCGGCCATCTCGGCTTTCTCGGTCGCCGTCATGCCGGCCATCGGCTCGTCGAGCAGCAGGATCTTCGGCTCGGCAACAAGGGCGCGGGCCAGTTCGACCCGCTTCTGCAGACCGTAGGGCAAGGTGGCGACAAGGCGGTCGGCGACGGTATCGAGATGCAGGAATGCGATGGTCCGATCGACCTTTTCGGCGATTCGCGCATCTTCGCGCCGGGCGCGTGGCAGGCCGGCAATGTGTTCGACAAAACTGGCGCGCCTGGTGTGGACGCGGCCCGACGCGATGTTGTCGCGCACCGAAAGCCCGCCGAAAAGTGCCAGGTTCTGGAAGGTGCGGGCGACCCCCAGCCGTGCCAGACGGCTCGCCGGCACCCGGGAGAAGGACTGCCCGTCGATCGCGATCCTGCCGCGGTCGGCGTGGTAGAGGCCGCTGATGATGTTGATCAGCGATGACTTGCCGGCGCCGTTGGGGCCGATCACCGCGCGGATCTCGCCGCCTTTGACCTCGAGATCAACATCGCTCAGCGCCTTGACGCCGCCAAAGGCAATGCCGATCCCGCTGAGGGTCAGGATGGCATCAGTCTTTGCCGACAGGCGCGCCGGGCGCGTGTCCTCAACGGGACCGGCACCAGCAAGAATGCCGGAAATTTCGGGCGCGCGCTCGTAGGCGGCGGCTCCCAAGGAAGCACCAATCATGAAACGTCCCTGATTTTGAAGGAGAGCTGGCAGCGGCCCGAAGGCCGCGCCTGACCTATTCCGCAGCGACAAGCTCCCTGTCGCGAGCCTCTTCCAGTTCGCGCACCAGTGGGATGACGCGCTTGCCGAAGAACTCGACCTCTTCCTGGAAATGCAGGAAGCCGAGCAGGATCAGGTCGGCGCCGGCATCCTTTAGCTTCAGGATGCGTTCGGCGATCTGTTCCGGCGTGCCGATGAGATTGCTGCGGAAGCCGTCATTATATTGCACAAGATCCTCGAAGGAGGACTTCGCCCAATTGCCTTCGC
The DNA here is from genome assembly GCF_003863365.1 of Mesorhizobium tamadayense. Lineage (GTDB taxonomy): Bacteria > Pseudomonadota > Alphaproteobacteria > Rhizobiales > Rhizobiaceae > Mesorhizobium > Mesorhizobium tamadayense. The sequence goes on from NZ_RQXT01000021.1 coordinate 95,986, forward strand.
CTTCCGGCGAGGCCTTGCCGGCGTTCTTGACCTGGTCGGCAAAACCCTGGACCGCCTCGGGATTGGCCTTGGCGATGATCTCGTCGAGCACGGCGCGCGCTTCCTGCTCGCTGTCTCGCGCAATGGCGAAGGCATTGACGCCGATCTTGACCTTGTGGCCGTTGGCCTTCGCCTTGGCGCGGATGTCGTCGACCTGCTTCCGGATCTCCTCCGGGGTATTGCCGTTAGTGAAATACCAATCGGAGACACGAGACGCCATGTCGCGAGCGGCTCGCGACGAGCCGCCCTGAAAGATTTCGGGCTGCGGATCGATTGGCTTCGGCTTCATCGAATAGTTGGTGAAGCGGTAGAAATCGCCCTTCAGCGTGAAACTGTCTTCGGTCCAGATGCCACGCAACGCTCGGATAAATTCCTCCGACCGGCGATAGCGCTCGTCATGGTCGAGCCAGAGCTCGCCAATGGCGGCGAACTCGCCACGGAACCAGCCGCTGACGACATTGACGGCGACGCGGCCGTTGGTCAGGTGGTTGATGGTGGCGATCTGCTTGGCCGCCAGCGCAGGGTTCCACGGCCCGGGCAGGATCGCCGCGATGACTTTCAGTGTCGTGGTCGCGGCGAGCAAGGCGTGGCTGAACGAGACGGATTCGTGCTGGTTGTCGGCCCCGTAGCCGGCGGTGAAGCGGATCTGGCTCAACGCATAGTCGAAGCCATTGGCCTCGGCGATCTGGGCGAGCTTGCGATTGTAGTCGATGTCCCAGCCCGTCCGCTGCTCGATGTTGGAGATGACCAGGCCGCCGGAGACATTAGGCACCCAGTAGGCGAATTTGATGGCGTCGGAATTCGAGCTCATGTTTGTTGTCCCCTTCCTGATTGTTTCAGCCGACGCGCGCGGCGACGGGAGCGTCTGCATGATTGGAGTTGAGCAGTGAGACCGCTTCGGAAGCGGCCCGCGAAATGCGGTCCAGTAACGATGGTCCGACAAGTTCTGCGCCGACGAAGTCGTCGGACGAGCCATAGACGCCGGTTGGGACGGTGACGGCGCCGAAAAAGCCGAACAATGGCCGCAGCTGATGTTCGAGAACCAAGCCATGGTATGGGCTGCCGCCGGTTGCCGCGAGAACCACGGTCTTGCCAGTCAACGCGCGATAGTCGACGAGGTCGAACAGGTGCTTGAGGGCGCCGGTGTAGGAAGCCCGATAAACGGGCGTTCCGACCACCAGCAAATCTGCCTTCTCGACACGCTGGATGATTGCTTCTCCGGATGCGCCCAGTGCGCCGCGGGATAGCCCGACGAAAAGCGAGGGTGCTGCCTCCGTGATCTCGATCAGACCGGTATCTGCAGGTACCCGCAACGCGACCGCCTTGACCAGCGCGTTGACCACCGCCGTGGTGCGGGACGGCGTGCTGACGCCGCCGGATATTCCGAGAACCGATAGCCGGGCCATCTTGTCAATCTCCCCACGAACCGAACAGGATCAAACGATATTCCACAAATTCTATAGAGATAAGGAATTATCGTCTGATTTGGCAAAGCTTGTGAGAAAATTGCGTGCTGCACGAAATGGTCGCGATGACTCCGATGAAACAAGACGACCAAGCGGCCGATCGCTGAGATCGCAGCTTTTGTACCCGGCAGCTCGGTAGGAGATTCGGCGCGTTTGGGCCCGCGCGGCGCGCCTGAGCTGTTGCAGCGCTCCCAAGCAATCACGGCCGATGGCCGACACGACGATCGACTTTGATATCGCCGCAATCCGTTGAGGCACAAATCTTCTGCTGCATGTCAGGGCGAGACACGCCGCAGGATCATCTGCTGCGCGGTTCGCCCGGCGCACGACAGACAGGGAGGCCCCTACGACGACGACTAACTCGAGATGGCGGCTCGAGTCCGCGCCCTGTCCGCCACTTTTGGCAGGTGATTCCCGCAAGTGCACAGCTATCTTCTGGCTGCCCCATTTCCATCGCCCTCTTTCAGCCGGAAGGTCCTCCCGCCCACCGGATCAATGATGACGATCCCCTTTGAGTGACGTTTTTGATGAGCCTGACGGTCTGCGCCGTCTTGTTCGGGTCCGGCTTTGCCATTGCCTTGCCTTCCCCACATACGCAGGTAGCGAAACGCCATGACTCTACCTTGTAACGGCGTTGGAAAATACGACAGCTGGACCACAATAATCGGGTTCAGGCTGAAGACTTTTTAGGGACCCGGTCAAAAAGGAAACAGGAACTCTTCCGGTGCTTCCGGGCCGGACTCGCGTGTTAGAGAAACCAGGTGGCGAGCCCGACCGTTCCGAACGGCCGATATACGCCGTGAGTCACAGAACCCTGCCCCACCGCGAGCGGAGCCGAAGCAATTTTTCTGCCAGGCAGTTTTAAGCTTCGGGTTTGCCAGGCGCATCACATCAGGAGCCGCTTTTAGCGACGGTCGCCCGCTCTGCGGCCCCGCCTGCCCGTGGTTGGCGCCACGTGCTCCGACTGAGCGTTGGAGGCGAACAGCGTTTCCTTTGGACCGCAAAGAACAGCATCCGATACTTTCATTATCTACACAATCGATGGACATACTATTCTGGCGAATTCAAAAGGTTTCAAAATGGAGCAAGACGATGACGTTGGCTGTGGAGAGATTCTCAAGAAGGAGGTTGCGCGCCGTCATGACCGCTCTTGCGGTAGGTCTGGTCGCTTCTTTGTCTCCCCTCAGCGCCGAGCCCGGTAGTTCGGACGCGGGTAAGCTGCCGACCAAAATTCCGGAGGGCACGGTGCTTCGCATCGGCGATCCCGAGACGCAAAGGGCGCTGGAACTCTCGGGCCTGATCGATCAACTGCCCTTCAACGTCGAATGGGCTAATATCAGCGGCGGTCCCCAGACAATCGAAGCTTTTCGCGCCGATGCGCTGGACGTCGGATCGGTCGCCGACATTCCGCCCATCCACGCGACCTGGACGGGGCTCAAGGTCAAGATCATCGCCGCGAAGTTCCGCAAGAATCCGGTTGCGCACCCGATTTATCAACTCGGCATTGCACCGGGCGTCGAGGTCAAGACGCTGGCGGATTTGCGCGGCAAACGGATCGCCTTCAGCCCCGGTCAGGCACAAGGCGCGCTGGTGCTCAGGGTCCTGCAAGCCGCCGGCCTCAAAAAAGAGGATGTCAATCTCATTGAACTGCCCAGCAAAGGCGATGCCTATCCGGTGGCACTTGCCAGCAAGCAAGTCGACGTCGCACCGATCTGGGGCGTCCTCGTCAAGCATTATCTGCACCAGTATGGTGCCGACGGCGCGACCACCATCCCGCATGGCTTGCGCGATGATCCGGCCCATCTATATGCCCCACAGGCCGTGCTTGACGATCCGGCCAAGGCCGCCGCTCTGGGCGAATATGTGCGCTACTGGGCGCTTGCGGCCCGATGGGTGGAGGAGCATCCGAAAGAGTGGATCATTACGTCGCCACCCAGGGCCTCAACACAGAAGATGGCCAGTATCTCGTCGACGCCGACGGCCAGTTCGACATCCCGTCCGACTGGAACGACGTGATCGCGCGTCAACAGGCTACGATCGATCTTCTGGCCAGGGAACTGAACAAGCCTCCAATCAAGGCCGAGGATCTTTTCGACAGGCGCTTCGAGACGATCGCCGCAAGTGCGCTGAACGCGTCCTGACCCCTGTTACCCAACACTGGAGACGACGCAGATGAACGCATTCTCCACGACCGCCTCATCCACGATTCCCTACGCATCGGATGAGAGGGGGCTGATTCCGCCCGCGGTACAGACCCGCAAGACCGGGGCGAGGCGGCGCCTGGCGCTCGGGCGAGCGATCCCGTTTGGCGCGCTGATCGGGCCCATACTTCTTCTCGTGATCTGGTCCATCGGCAGTATCGCCGGCGTGATCGATCCAAGGACGCTGCCGGCGCCCTGGTCGGTTGTCGGCACTGCCGTCGATCTCATCGCCGAAGGCAAGCTTCAGGAGCACTTGATGACGTCTGCCTGGCGGGCAGCACAGGGGCTGGTATTCGGCATCCTGATCGGAACGATCCTTGCTCTCATTTCAGGTTTGTCGCGGCTTGGCGAGGCCATCATCGACGGCCCCGTCCAGATCAAGCGGGCGATACCGACGCTCGCGCTGATCCCGCTGCTGATGCTGTGGTTCGGCATTGGCGAGGGCATGAAAGTAACCACCATCGCACTGGCTGTCCTGATCCCGATCTATATCCAGACCCACAGCAGCTTGCGCAGCATAGACAGCCGTTATGTCGAACTGGCCCAGACCTTGCGAATGGGCTACGGCGAATTCATCCGCCAGGTCATCCTGCCGGGCGCCCTTCCAGGCTTCTTCCTTGGCCTGCGTTTCGCGGTAACCTATGCCTGGCTGTCTCTGGTGGTGGTCGAACAGGTCAATGCCACCAGCGGCATCGGATACATGATCGATCTCGCGCGCAACTACGGCCAGACGGATGTCGTCATCGTCGGCCTCGTCGTCTACGCGTTGCTCGGTCTCGCCTCCGACGGCATCGTCCGCTTGTTCCAGGAAAGGTCGCTGTCATGGCGTCGCACCTTGGCGGATTGAGCGGCGCGCCCGTGGTGCGGGTCGAGAGCCTTGTGAGACGTTTCGGGCCGCGAACCGTCCTCGACGGGCTCAGTCTCGACATCGAGAAGGGAGAATTCGTCGCCCTTCTCGGCCGTAGCGGGTCGGGCAAGAGCACACTCTTGCGCGCGCTCGCCGATCTCGATGACAAGGTCTCCGGCTCCGGCCGCCTCGAAACACCCGATAAGAAATCGGTGGTGTTCCAGGATGCTCGATTGTTGCCGTGGAAGCGCGTGCTGGAGAATGTGGTTCTGGGTCTCGACCTGCCGGACGCCGCCGAACGCGGACGGGTAGCGCTCGAAGAGGTTGGCCTGAGCGGGCGCGAGACCGCATGGCCGGTTGAACTGTCTGGTGGCGAGCAGCAGCGCGTGGCATTGGCGCGCTCGCTGGTTCGTGATCCTGACCTGCTGCTGGCGGACGAGCCGTTCGGCGCACTCGACGCGCTGACCCGCCTGCGCATGCACGATCTGCTGCGCCAGCTCTGCGCCCGTCACCAGCCGGCCGTGCTGCTGGTCACCCATGACGTTGACGAAGCCGTGACGCTGGCGGACCGGGTCTTGGTGCTCGACAATGGCGCGATCGCCGCCGACATCGTCATCGATGTCCCGCGGCCACGCGATCATGGCGACCGCCGGTTCGGCGAGATCCGCTCCGAACTTCTGCGTCATCTCGGCCTCGACACAAAGCCCTTGCTGCCGATTTGAGTGGCTCAAGAGTTGTCGCTCATTGTCAGTACCCAAGGAGGATCAACTTATGCCCGCCGTAAGACGACAGTTGAATCTCAACCTTTTCATCTATCCTGGCGGCCACCATGAAGCCGGGTGGCGTTACAAGGATTCCGCCCCTGAGAGGGTGCTGGATATTGCCTACTATCAGGAACTGGCGAAAAAGGCCGAGGCGAGCAAGTTCGACGCGCTGTTCTTTGCCGATGGGCCCGCGCTCGCAGACAACATCCGCTACGCGAGCCGCTTCAGGCTGGAGCCGCTGACATGGATTTCGGCGCTCGCCGCGGTCACGAAAAGCATCGGCTTCATCGCCACGGCTTCGACCACCTACAACGAACCCTACACCTGGCCCGACTGTTTGCTTCCGTCGATCATCTGAGCGGTGGGCGCGCCGGTTGGAACATCGTCACCACAGGCGACGAATCCGCTGCGTTGAATTTCGGCTTGGACCGACATCCAACCCACGCCGACCGTTATGAGCGCGCCGGCGAATTCGTCGACGTGGTGACGAAGCTCTGGGACAGCTGGGAGGACGACGCGCTCGTCTCGGACCGGGAGTCCGGCATTTTTGCCGACACCGACAAGATCCACCCAATCAACCACATCGGCAAATATCACCGGGTGAAGGGCCCGCTCACGCTCCCGCGCTCGCCGCAGGGGCGTCCGGTCTATGTCCAGGCAGGCTCGTCGGAAGACGGACGGTCGTTCGCAAGCCGGTATGCAGAGGCGATGTTCACGGCCCATCAGACACTCGGCAACGCGCAGGAATTTTATGCTGACATCAAGGCGCGCGTGAAGTCGGTTGGCCGCAACCCTGACCACGTCAAGGTCTTGCCCGGCATCAGTCCCTTCATCGGTTCAACCGAGGCTGAAGCCGGGGCCCTGCAAGACGAGTTCAATGAGCTGACGCAGCCGGAATATTCTCTGCACCAGCTACGCCGCATCGTCGACGCCGACCTTTCAAGCTATGACCTGGACGGGCCATTTCCGCGCGAGCTCATCCGTGTCGAGGGGGAGCGCGGTGCAAGCAGCCGCTTTCACGTCGTGCTCGACATCATCGAGCGCGAGAATCCAACCATCCGCCAGTTGCTCCACCGCCTCGCCGGAGCGCGCGGGCATTGGGTCCAGGCAGGGACGCCCGAACAGATCGCCGACAAGATCCAGGAATGGTTCGACAATGGTGCCGCAGACGGTTTCAACGTCATGCCGCCTTATCTACAGGGCGGGTTCGATGTATTCGCCGAAGAGGTGGTGCCGATCTTGCGCCGGCGCGGACTTTTCCGGCACGACTATGACGGAACAACACTGAGGGACCATTTCGGTCTGCCACGCCCTGGCAATATTTTCAGCCAACCGCAAAAGGCCACAGCCTGAGCTCCTTTCGCGGCGGGCATTCAATTTTGGGCGGATCGGTCCGACACGGGATTTCTCGCCCGTATCTCTCGGTCGGTGTTTCGTGTCGTGACGCCCCTCCCGGCACATGTATCCGGTCGGTTTCCGGTGCGGGCTCGCTCCGACAGCCTTGACCGGCTTCTCGTCTTCTCGATTGTTTAATACCTGCATGTTGTTCTGGACACCATCTACAACTGCCGGTGACCTGCGCCTATTGCCGGGCTTGGTCAATCCAAGTGGGCCAGTTTTGGCCCGACATCGATTACCGCCTCTCATCGTGTCCGCTTTGTTGACTGTCTCGCCGCGCTGTTTCGTATCCTCGCATTAGCGGAAGTTTAAATTTCGAGTGTTTCAGCTTGCCGCAAATTAGGGTCTCGATGGGCATGTGTGCATGACTTTCGGACGGGACAGGAAGACTGATGCGCGGACGGGGATGGATCAAGGCCTTGCGTCAGGATGAGGCGCGGCAGCTGCGTGTGCGCATCGCGGAACTGGAGCGCAACCTCATGGCGACCACGCCACAGGGACGCCATCGACGTTTTGAAGCCGGGAATGAACTTCGCATTGCGAAATTCCGCCTCGAGCGCCTCGAGGAATGCATCGCCGGAATAGCGGAAAAATGTGGGGCTTAGCGGATCTCGCCGCTCTCGAAGTTGCAGCGCTCCGGCCGAACTGTGCGCCCGGCGCTATGATCACAAAGCTGGTGGGTTTGACGCCGGTCGAGAGCATCTCTTCAAGCAGCGCTGGGCGGCAGACGCGCAGGCCGCAGGGTGAGTCTGCCTGGAGACAAACGAAGGGATTGGTTGGTGCGGACGAGGGGCAAACGCCTTGCGGGACCCCTGGTCGCCGACGCGTCGTGAAGAACCGAACCTCTCCTTCCCGGCCTGCCTCCGCAATCGCAATAGCGTTCTTCAGCTTCGCAACATCGATTCCGACAAATGCTTCTCTATGATCCACCATGGCTCGTCCTCCTGTGGTGAGGATCGGCTCGGCCCGCCCGAGCAACCCTCGCACGCGCAGTGTAGGGCGAGCCACCTCATCGGCAGAGGCGGACATTGGTCTTACGCATCATCTGCTGCGGCCGATCAATTGGCGTGGTTGAGTAACCAAGGCGCTCTTTCGTTCGATCCAGCCGGTGTAAATGTAGCGATCCGCCCGGTAGGACGAGGACGAAAAGTAAATAACCCGATCGTTCGTGTCGAAGGCGGTACGGTCGATTTGCAGCACCGCAGTGCCGCTCGACACGTCGAGTGCTTTTGCCAGTCTGGCACACGCGGTCCCGGCCCTTATCTCCTGTCTGGCTCGCGCAAGAGCCACACCAAGCTGCCGCTCGAGAATCTCGGTGAAAGAAGTGTCGGCAAGGTCGCGCTTTTCCATCTGGCGTCCTATTGCCGCGACAAACGAAACCGTCTCAACCGCGACGACTTCATCGTCGATCGTTTGCACGCGCTCGATGGTCAGCACGCTCTCATCGGTCGGCACGTTGAGTGCGGCTGCAACCGCCGCATCAGCGGAACGCCAGTCGACCGTCACATGCCTGGTACCCGGCCGGAAGCCACGAGCTACCGCTTCTTCCGAAAACCCTGAAAAAGTGAGCAGGTCCCGGCCGATGTGACGCTTGGCAACGAACGTCCCCTTGCCAGCGCGTCGATAAAGCAAGCCTTCAGCGACAAGGGCAAGCACCGCCTGTCGCACCGTATTGCTGCTGAGTTCATGCTGCTTCATCAACTCCATCTGAGTGGGGAGCTGATCCCCAGCATTGAAGACCCCGCTCTCTATCTGATGCCGAATGATATCCGCGAGCTGAATATGAAATGGAGTTCTGCCGGGCTGAACCATGCGGTCTCCTTAAGCCGAGATCACGCCCTGGCCGAAGAGATCGCCGAATTCGCCGGTCTGGGCGTCCGAGCCATGGGTACAGCTTCGCGCAGCTTGCCGATGACGGGGAGCCGTTTGCCCCGCTGTTCTCCGCGATCTGGGGCGCGGGAGCTTCGATGGCGCGCCGCACGATATCGGGGCCGTATCTCTGGTCGGCGTTGTGGGCGGCGACCACGTCGAGTGCCTTGGCGGCTCCGAGCAGCGCCACGCCGCCGCCGGGCAGGATGCCGCTCCTCGACCTCGGCACGGGTGGCATGAATGGCGCGGTCGACCCGATCCTTGCGTTCCTTGACCTCGTCCTCCGTCGAGCCGCCGACGCGGATGGGCAACACCGCCGGCGAGCTCGGCCAGCCGCTCCTGCAGCTTCTCGCGATCATAGTGGGAGGTGGTCTCCTTGATCTGCGTCTTGATCTGGGTGACACGCCCCTGGATCTGCTCCTTCTTGCCGGCGCCGTCGACACCGAGATCCTCGCTGATAGCGGTGCTGCTAGTCAGGATCGCGACATCGTCCAGCATCCATTTACGGCGGCCGCCGACCTCGAGCTCCAGCGGCTTAGGCCGGCCAGTTTCATTGCGTGCGTCAGGACCTGCGGCGAACACCTCGCCCTCCTGCCGCTTTTCCTTACCGATGTCGGGAATGGTGATGCCGCTGGCCGTCTTCTCGTCGGTTTCGATGCGGCGGACGAGGATGTGGTCATCCAATGAACGGAACGTCATATCGTTGTCCTTCAAGACAAACAGATTGCAACAGGCTACGCCGAGTCGGACCGACAGGGCTTGGTGCGGGGCTCGCGCGACCCTTTTTCGGGATCGCGCGCACATGCGGATTAATTTTGCGCCGATCCTGAGCCTATGCTTCAGGGCCTGCGCTCGCGGGACATGGAGCTGAGGCCGTCTCCAGCAGCAAGGCGTTGAGTTCCTCCAGGTTCTTGAAGCGCAGCCTTGGCGTGAAAAAGCGCTCGCGCCCAGCCTGACCTGGTTCTCGGCCCGACCCTTCTCCCAACCCGACGCTGGAGTGCAGGCCACCGGCTCGACAAGACAGTGGCCCATCCGAAGGCATGGCCAATCCGCAGTATCGACGCCCTCGTGCCATGGAATTCCCAGCGCTGAATGGCCTCAGCTGCCGCTTACGCTACATGCGGCAATTGCACTTCCATCTGATTGCCACGCGGCACCCGAGGACGGACGCTGGCAGGCTTGGTGTACGTTCAATGACGCGTTTGATTTGGGCCGCTGCATCAAGTCAATCGCTCGAAGACGACGTTGATGTCAGTCATTGCAGCAAGCCGGTATGATCTGCATTCCATTACATTGATGATCCGATCCCTATTGCCCTTTAGATAATGCTCGTTTGGCTCGCATTGGATGACAGCAGGTCTGATGCGCTCGTAGTCAATGGCCTTGACGAGATCGTGATCCAGTCCTTCGCAATCGATCGATAAGAAATCGATCTTATTGGCATAAGGGGCCAGCAGTTCGTTGATACCGATCGCGCTCACCTCGATATGTTCTCGGATACCTCCTAGACCGTCGAAGTCCCCGAAACTTTCAACGTGTGCTTTATCCACCGACGAAAGCTCATGTGCGTTGCCGATGAAGAGCGTCGCAGACGCTTGCGGAGCGGGCAAGACAACGGATCGAACGAGAACGTCTTCCGGGCGAGCAGTCCTGATCAGCGCTTCCAATTCAGGATTGGGTTCAACCAGAACACCTCGCGCCCCCCGTTGGTACATAAGAAAGGTATTTGAGGTAGAGATGGGGTGATTAGCGCCGATATCGACATAAAACACACTGGTCCAAGGCCTTTGACTCTTGCAGAGTTTTGCAGACAAGATTCCTTCGACAATAACGTCTTCTCCGGCTTGTGCGTAACTAGCCGGCGCGAAGTGCTTTATCCGAGAGTTCGGCAGATTGAGCCTAGCGACCTCTTGGTTTATGGACTGGTTTTCAAACTGGGACAGCATAGCTCGACCTCCAAGGTACTGGATAGGGGACCGCTACGACCGGTTGTCGCGACGGCTCCCGCTCATAATCCCCGCAATCGGCGTGCCAGCGCCGAATGCGGCGCTCCTTACTTAACAAGGGGTGAAACACGCGCGCCCGCTGGAATGGCCGCGACACTTTTGTCGAGTTCGCGACATCGGCGCCACGGTCCGGCGACTTGCCGAGGATGTATGCAAAGTCTTTGGTCACCAGGCGCATTGAGCTCCGGTGTTCCTCGGAAAGTTGAGATGTTCAAAAGCCGGCATTTCGACCAATCCATTGATCCTGCTTGCATTCACTCTCATCTGCCCTACGGACTGAGCCTACGCGATCTTCGAGAAATGATGGCGGAGCGTGGCATTAGTGTCGATCACTCGACGATCCATCGCTGGGTCATTCATCTCGCGCCGCTGCTGATGGATGCTTTAACCGGCGCAAGCGCCTCGCGACCTTTCTGCGATGCCACAAGTCGATTGCAGGATTGCTCCCGGCGCCCGGTCGAAAGCCGACCCGCATTTGCCAAAGCCGGCCAGTTTCGTCGCTAAGACTGCGTTTGTGTCGGCTTTGTCGGGCCCGTGACACGAAGTCCGGTTGGGCGATCTCTTGTTCCTTTTTGCTAAGTGGCTGTCAGCAATCACAAATTGTTTTTCAGCTCGATCAGCCAATGTGGCACGAGTTTTGTGTCTCCTCGTTGAAGAGTGGCGGCAGCAATTGCCGCCATCATTGATGCCGGGGTCAGTCGCGATGGAGGAAGGCGATCCGCGTCAAATTGCTTACTATGGAAGGGGACATCCTCGTCGTCCGCTGACAAGACGTGGTTCGCTTCGGCCCTGATGGATGGCAGCCTATGGCGCCCTTATGCGATCACTTGGCGACTGCGGTCTCCGATGCCCCGAGGCCACGCAAGACACTAGCAGAGAGCGCGCTCAGCTTTATTTGGAGAGACGATCATGCCCAAGGTGGCATTCATTTTCGGCACTCGTCCTGAGGCGATCAAATGCGCCACAGTAATTAACGCGATGAAGCTAGACCGCAGGTTCGAGCCCCTCGTTGTTTCCACGGGGCAGCATCGCGAGATGCTGGATATCGCTTTAGCGGAATTCGGTATTCGACCCGACATCGAACTAAGCGTCATGCAACCTCGCCAGACCTTGTCGCAGGTCACATATCGAATCCTGGAAAGGCTCTCCGGGCAAATAGAACAATGGGGGATCGACGCGGTAGTCGTTCATGGCGATACCGCGAGCACCCTGGCAGGAGCCCTGGCCGCCTTCCATCACCGTATCCCTGTCATCCATATCGAGGCGGGCTTGCGTAGCGGCAACATTGCATCGCCATATCCAGAGGAGGCCAATCGGCGCCTGGTCGCTCAGATAGCGGATCTCCACCTGGCGCCTACGATCCGTAGCGGCGAGAACCTTCTCCGCGAAGGTGCCCCTGAGGACCGTGTCACGGTCACCGGGAACACGGTCGTCGATGCCCTTCACTGGGCGGCCGAAAATGCCCCCGCCTTCGCCGAGCCAGCGCTTGCCGACCTCAAGAACGAAACGCGGCGGATCGTGGTCGCCTCAGCACATCGACGCGAGTCGTGGGGTGCACCGATGCACGAGATAGCAAGAGCTCTTGTGCAGCTATCATGTCAGGAGAACGTGCGTGTCATCATCCCATTGCACCAGAACCCGGCAGTGCGCGAAGTCATTTTGCCCTATTTAAGCAACCAGGCGAATATTACGGTGGTGGATCCTCTGCCGTACCGCAACTTCTGCAGCCTTATGCTGCGCGCGGACATCATCATCTCGGACAGCAGCGGCGCAGAGGAAGAAGGCCCTGCACTCGGCAAACCGACGCTTGTTTTAAGAGACATCACCGAGCGGCCGGAGGCTGTCGAAGCTGGCACAGCGCGCCTTGTGGGCCGCAGCACCGCCCGCATCGTGAGTGAAGCGACCCGGCTGCTGTGCGATCCGGACGAATATTCACGGATGGCCCAGCCCGTGGACGCCTACGGCGATGGAAAGGCGACAACTCGGGTCATCGGTGCAATCGCGAGATATTTCGCTGCGCACACCGAGCGCGAGTCGCAGTTGGCCAACTGATGGGCCGCCCCAGCGGCGCGGGACCGTTCGCTGCGGTCCACGCCCTCCGAAGAACGCCACCATATCCCTGTCGAACTGACCGGACCGGGCGATGACGACAAAAGACAGAAGGTCATGGCCAGGAGTAACAATCGTAACCGTCCGGTGAGGGCCGCGGTCAGGCTGCTTTGCGGTGACAGTGGATCGGGACCAGTTCCACGGCAGGAGTTCACAATCCTGAACGTCCTCGGGCATCGCTTTTCATCGCAACATCTCGGCGAGCGGGCCGATGATCAGCTCCGTGACCGAGGAGCGGGCCGTCGCGTCGGTGGGCATGTACGAGCGTTGTCATTCCAATGCTGGTGT
>NZ_RQXT01000209.1 GCF_003863365.1 Mesorhizobium tamadayense
CCAGGCCTTGGCACGGGCGATACACGCCCACATCCATGGCCGAGTTTTCCTAAACCGGAACAAGACGGTTGTATTTCCACCATCACCCGGTTCGTTCGCCTCAGAGCGAATGGGGTAGCGATAGAAAAGGTGATCTTGATCCAAGGGGCAGTCGTGCGACGCCAAACAGCGACGTCGAGGGAAGGGGAGCGAGCCCGCGAACGGTCTGACAGCTACGCGTTGGTTTCCAACCACTCGCACAGTACGATCCGAATGAGGTCCGACAACTTACCGTGATCTGGCTTGTGCCCGAGGAGCGGTCGAAGGCAAAGATTATAGCCTCGACGACCTCACCTGGATGTGGAAGGTGACCGCCGGGCCGACAAGAAGACGGCCCGGGCAAGTTCGACCAGCGCCGGGTCCACCCAGCAGGAAGTGCCCATGTCCACGCCTTTCGACACCATCGCCCGCATCGGCGTCGTACCCGTCATCACCATCGAACGCGTCAAGGATGCCCTCCCCCTCGCCGATGCACTCCTAGCTGGCGGCCTGCCGGTCGCCGAGATCACGTTCCGCTCGCCGGCTGCGGCCGATGTGCTGGCGCGCCTCGCGGCCGAGCGACCCGATCTGATCGC
>NZ_RQXT01000210.1 GCF_003863365.1 Mesorhizobium tamadayense
TGTCTGCTTGGTGTGGCAGGTCGGGCAGAGGCAGGTGACGTTGCCCAGGTCAAAGGCTAGTTCCGGTGCCTGCCGCACCGAAATCTTGTGATGCACCTCCAGCCGTCCGCTGGCGCCGCAGCCGGTGCATTTGAAACCGTCCCGGCGCTTGGCCTGGAGCCGAAGGGCTTGCCATTGCGCGGAACGGTAGACGGAATAACCGGCGCGACCGTTCTTCATACCCATGAAGCGGCACGCGCCTTCTTGACTGGCCTTGCGGCTCGCCGGTTGCCTTCCGCCACTGCGAGGATTGCCGCCGCAGCCGCATCGATACGACCGAGCGAACGAGCTTTTGCCAGCTTGTGATTGCCGGCCGGGTCGATAAGCGTGATCGCATCGGCCATCGCAGAGCGCAGCAGCAGCGAGGGGCGGGTTTGCACATGCCCGTCAAACAGCGCGCGGCGGAACCGTTCGATGTCTTCTGAGCCATCTTTCCAGCCGAAGCCGCGCCAGATGAACGGTACGCGGGACAGCCCAGCGCCCTGCATCGCCTCGACAAACTCGGCATGGCGAAACCGGTCCCCCACGATGCAGGAGATGGTGGCTCCTTCCGCTAGTTTGACGACTTCGGCC
>NZ_RQXT01000211.1 GCF_003863365.1 Mesorhizobium tamadayense
CGCTGAAATCGTCAAGCTTGCGGCCGGATCGTCGATCTCATGCATTGTCGGCGATCGATTCCGTCATGCCGAGTTCGTCGAGGCAATGCAGGCGGCCGGCTTGAAGGTGCCGTTCATCTGGCGCGGCTTCGGTTGGAAGGACGGCTCGGAAGATATCGAGCGGTTCCGCCGGGCACTATTCGACGGGCATGTGAAAACCCGGCCATCGCTGTTGCTGCGCTCCGCAATGTCAGATGCCATCACGCTTATCGATCCGGCAGGCAACCACAAGCTTGCCAAGGCCCGTTCGCTGGGCCGCATCGACGCGGCGGCGGCAACCATCCTGGCGATTGCGGAAGGCAACAGGCGAGCCGCAAGGCCAGTCAAGATCGCCCGCGCCGCTTCGTGGGTATGAAGGACGGTCGCGCCGGCTATTCCGTTTACCGCACCGCCCGCTGGCAGGCTCTACGCCTCGAGGCCAAGCGGCGCGACGGCTTCAAATGCACCTCCTGCGGCGCTCACAGCAAGCTGGAAGTGCATCACATAATCCCGGTGCGGCAGGCGCCGGAGAGAGCTTTCGACCTGGGCAACGTCACATGTCTCTGCCCGACCTGCCACACCAAACAGACC
>NZ_RQXT01000212.1 GCF_003863365.1 Mesorhizobium tamadayense
GCAATCCTATTTCGTCCCAGCCCTTCCGGAACCCGTCCTCGCCCGGGCGGCGAAACACGGCATTGGCAAGATCGGATGCCCCGAAGCCGGTGAACCGGATCAGCCGAGCCTGTTCTTCCACTGTCGCGGGACGATCCGCTGCCTCGATGTCGGCAGCGAGACGGATCGCAGCGAGATTGTCGCGGGCGCGTTGTTTCCAGCCGCGGGCCAGTCCACGATCACTGACGAGAACGAAGTTCTCCCCTCGAACCGCACATGCGTCTACCCGGGGGAAACCGGGAGCAGTTTGGGGACCGGTCGTCGGCTCTGGTTCGGTAGGAGCGGGCGAAGGATCGTCGCTGAAGGCGGTGACGCCAAGACCGAGGCCTGACGAAAGCGCAGTGTTTCCGAAGAGATCGAGCGTGAAGGGGTCGTCGTTGGACATTGGGATAGTTCCTTGCGTGAAGCCGCGCGCAAACCTCCGACCGAGCGGATCGGCCGGAGGATCGGCGGCACGGTTGGGAGGGATCAGCGGCTAATCAGCGAGAGGGAGATGTCGCTCTCGCTGAGCTGCACGTTGAGGTGCGTTGCGCGAGAATTCCGGTCGAAGAGCGGGGTCAGCCGCTCG
>NZ_RQXT01000213.1 GCF_003863365.1 Mesorhizobium tamadayense
CCAATCCTATTTCCTCCCAGCCCTTCCGGAACCCGTCCTCTCCCGGGCGGCGGAACACGGCATTGGCAAGCTCGGATGCGCCGAAGCCGGTAAACCGGATCAGCCGGGCCTGTTCTTCCACTGTCGCGGGACGATCCGCGGCCTCGATGTCGGCAGCGAGACGGATCGCTGAGAGGTTGTCGAGCGCCCGCTGCTTCCAGCCTTTCGCCAGGCCACGGTCGCTTGCGAGAAAGAAGTTCTCCCCTCGGGCCGCACATGCGTCTACCCCTGGGAAACCGGGAGCAGTTTGGGGACCGGTCGTCGGCTCTGGTTCGGCAGGAGGGGACGAAGGATCGTCGTCGAAGGCGGTGACGCCGAGGCCGAGGCCTGACGAGAGCGCAGTGTTTCCGAAGAGATCGAGCGTGAAGGGGTCGTCGTTGGACATTGGGATAGTTCCTTGCGTGAAGCCGCGGCAAAACTCCGGCCGAGCGGATCGGCCGGAGGACCGGCGGCACGGTTGGGAGGGATCAGCGGCTAATCAGCGAGAGGGAGATGTCGCTCTCGCTGAGCTGCACGTTGAGGTGGGTTGAGCGAGAATTCCGGTCGAAGAGCGGGGTCAGCCGCTCA
>NZ_RQXT01000214.1 GCF_003863365.1 Mesorhizobium tamadayense
GAAGACATCGATGCGGTAGGCGAGGAGCGTTCCGAAACGCCGGCAATCCGAGAGGGCAGCTATTTCGTCGGCAGGAACACCGCGCTGATGCAGACGGTCGACGGCGCGCCCTTCACAATCAGCGTGCGCAAGGGACGCAGCTCCGACGGCATTCCCGACAAGCATGCCCGCATCATCCGCAAATTGATCCCCATCCGTGACGCCGTGCGTGACGTCCTGAAGGCCCAGGAGCTCGACCAGCCCTGGAAGCCGGCCCAAGTCAAGTTGCGCGTCGCCTGGTCGAATTTTGTGCGCGCCTTCGGCCCGATCAACACGACCGTCGTTTCCACCAGCGAGGACGCCGAGACTGGCGAGGTCCGCGAAGTGCATCGGCGGCCGAACCTGCAGCCCTTCCTCGACGACCCCGATTGCTGGCTGGTGGCTTCTATCGAAGACTACGATGTCGAGACCAATACCGCCCGGCCGGGTCCGATTTTCACCGAGCGCGTCATCGCGCCGCCCGCAGCACCCGTCATCACAAGTGCCGCCGATGCGCTTGCCGTCGTGCTCAACGAACGCGGTCATGTCGACGTCGATCACATTGCCGAATTGCTGCACGCCGATG
>NZ_RQXT01000215.1 GCF_003863365.1 Mesorhizobium tamadayense
ATCGTGTGGCCTCGTGCTTTGTCGACCGACGCGATCCGGACCTCACGGTTCACAGCGTACGCACCCTGGTCGGGCAACGCATTGCGGCGATCGCACTCGGTTACGAGGACGTCGACGACCACGACACGCTGCGCCACGACCCGGTGCTCGCACTTCTGTCGGAGAGCCTGACGCCGAAGCGGGAAGACTGTGCGGTGCTTGCCGGCAAGTCGACGTTGAACCGGCTGGAGCACGGCCGCGTCGGGGAGCCGACGCGCTATCACAAGATCAGCTACGACAAGCAGATGCTGGAAGCCCTGTTCGTGGAGCTATTCCTGGAAGCCCACGACAAGTCGCCTGGCGAAATCGTGCTCGATCTCGACGCCACCGACGATCCGCTACACGGCCACCAGGAGGGCCGGTTCTTCCACGGCTATTACAATTGCTACTGCTATTTGCCGCTCTACGTCTTCTGCGGCCGGCACCTTTTGGCGGCAAAGCTGCGACGCTCCAATATCGACGCCAGCAAGGGATCGGTCGAAGAGATCGAGCGGATCGTGACCCAGATCCGCCAGACGTGGCGCACAGTGCGCATCATCCTGCGCGCCGATTCCGGCTTTGC
>NZ_RQXT01000216.1 GCF_003863365.1 Mesorhizobium tamadayense
GATCGTGTCCCTGGGAGTGGTGTAGCTGACGGCTTGGTCGCCGCGCTCTCCGGCATGGGGCCGAGCTGATCAGCGTGCCACCGCTGGCAGGCTGATGAGAGGATCATCGCTCATTTGGCTGATGGTTTCCAGCGTCATGTATCTGGCGCGTTGCACGGCCCATTCGTCGTTCTGTTCGAGCAGGATCGCGCCAACCAGGCGGACGATGGCGTCATCATTTGGGAAGATGCCGACGACCTCGGTGCGCCGCTTGATCTCGCCGTTGAGGCGCTCGATCGGGTTGGTCGAGTGCAGCTTGGCGCGGTGCTCCTTGGGGAAAGTCATGTAGGCAAGCACGTCGGGCTCGGCGTCGTCCATGATTGTCGCCAGCTTCGGCACTTTCGGCCGGATCTGGTCGGCGACGGCGCGCCATTGCGTGCTTGCGGCCTCGGGCGTTTCCTGGGCGAAGGCGGTGGCGATGAAAGCGGAGACGACGCGGCGCCCGCTCTTGCCGGCATGGGCCAAGACGTTGCGCATGAAGTGGACGCGGCACCTCTGCCATGTCGCGCACAGCACCTTGGTGACGGCCGCCTTGATGCCTTCATGGGCA
>NZ_RQXT01000217.1 GCF_003863365.1 Mesorhizobium tamadayense
AATGACCGCCGACGCAACCTCGCAGCTTCGTGAGATCTGACTGGCTGACAACTATTTGCCAAGACATTCCTGATGCGGCGGCTATGCACGGAACTGAGCATCCGTTCAGGATGTCACGGGTGTGCTATACGGCTTTGATGGCTATTAGTTCGATGTTGCGCCGGCGCTGGCTGCCGGAAAAGAGCTTTCCATCCTATGCGTATCTGCCGGGCAGGCAACCGCATCCGGTGCGCGATCCTGCGGGACACAGCTACAATAGCGAAGCCATGCTGTCGGCGGCAGAGATCTCGCTTGATTCAGACACATTCCTCTGGGGTCTCGACCTGTTCAACCACGGCTATTACTGGGAAGCCCATGAGGCTTGGGAAGGTCTGTGGCAAGTTGCAGACCGAGGCGCTCCGCTTCGGACGCTCTTCAAGGGATTGATCCTCCTATCGGCGGCCGGCGTGAAGATCCGCGAGGGCAAGCAGGCGGCGGCGATGCGTCATGCCGGACGCGCCGCGGCGCTCCTTCGTCGGCTGAACACGGCAGATCATACCTTCGAGCGTGCGCTCGGCATGTCACCCGCAGCGCTCGCCA
>NZ_RQXT01000218.1 GCF_003863365.1 Mesorhizobium tamadayense
GGCTATGGGCAGGCGCGCCGCACACCTCCTTCTGAAGCAGATCAATGCGGGAAAAGCAGATGCTGAGAACATCATTGCGGCGGTCAGGCTGGTCGTCCGCCAGAGTTGTGGAACTGGCCAGAGCAAACCAGAGGGGAAGTTAGGATGACAGTTCGATGGGCATTGATCGGTGCGAGCACGATCGCGCGAGAGTGGGTCGCTAGTGGTATGCGGGGAAGCCGAGGCAGGTCGTATCAGTCGTCAGTTCCAGTGTTGGGCGCGCCAAGACATATGCGCGTCGAACTAGGGCTTTGAGCATCCCGCAATGAGCAAGCACATCACCCCCGCCCAAGCCGCCGCCCTCATTCCGGATCGCGCTATCGTGTCGGTCTCGTCCTCGAGCGGGCTCGGTTGCCCGGACCTGATGCTGAAGGCGATCGGCGAACGCTTCGAGGCCGCCGGGCATCCGCGCGACCTGACTACGCTCCACCCGATTGCCGCGGGCGACATGAGCGGCATCAAGGGCGTCGATTACATAGCCCAAAAAGGCCTCTTGAAAACCATCATCGGCGGCTCCTACCCTTCGGGCCCTTCCGACG
>NZ_RQXT01000022.1 GCF_003863365.1 Mesorhizobium tamadayense
GTAATTTCGGCAGTTCAGCTTTGATAGAATCGCTGAACTGCTCTAACTGTTTGTTTTTGCGCAACTCCGGACGGAAAACCGCCACACGCTTTCCTGGAATTGCTTTAGGATTCGCTGCCAGAAGAAGAATCATGACCTATTGCGTCGGCCTCAAGATCGATCGCGGGCTCGTGTTCATGTCGGACACGCGCACCAATGCCGGCATGGATTCGATCTCGACCTTCAAAAAGATGCATGTCTGGGAACAACCCGGCGAGCGCGTCATCGTGCTGATGTCGGCGGGCAATCTGGCCACCACCCAAGCCGTGGTCAGCCTGCTCGACGAGCGCACCAAAGCAGTGGGCGATCGCCACGAGAAGCTGCTCGAAACGCCATCCATGTACCAGACGGTGCGGCTGGTCGGCGATACGGTGAAAGAGGTCATCGCCCAATCTTCGCCTGCCGGTGACAAGGCCGATTCTTATTTCAACGCCTCCTTCATACTCGGCGGCCAGATCAAGGGCAGCGCGCCGCGGTTGTTCATGATCTATCCCGAGGGCAATTTCATCGAATCGACCGAGGACACGCCATTCTTTCAGATCGGCGAGACGAAATATGGGAAGCCGATCATCATCCGCGCCTATGATCGCGCGATGAGCCTGGCGGAAACGGTGAAGCTGCTCCTTGTTTCCTTCGATTCGACGCTGAAGTCGAACCTTTCGGTCGGCCTGCCGCTCGATCTGCTCTACCTGGAGCAGGACGCCTTCAAGGTCGCTCTCAAGAAGCGGATCGGCCAGGACGATCCATATTACCGCACCATCTCAGACGGCTGGTCCAACGCGCTGAAGACCGCCTTCGCCAGTCTGCCGGACTTTCCGGGGTAGGGCGGTGCAAGGAGCGCTGCTCCGTTGCCCCGATGTAATTAACGTGTTAATCAAAAAACTGAAACAGCCGGATAGGTCAGCACGTTCGGTCGGCTGCCGGGAGGATGCATGGACAACGAAGAATTCCGCGACTGGTCGAGGCGCGCCGCCGACTGGGGAGCCGATTACCGGGCCAGCCTGCGCGACCGTCCGGTGCGGCCGGCGATCGCGCCAGGAGAGATCTTCAGGAGCATTGAAGAGTCGCCACCCGAAACCGCAGAGCCGATGGAAAAGATCTTCGCCGATTTCGAAGCGAAGATCGTCCCCGGCATGACGCATTGGCAGCATCCGCGCTTCTTCGCCTATTTCCCGGCTAACGCGGCCCCGGTCTCGGTGGTCGCCGAATATCTCGTCTCGGCGATGGCCGCGCAATGCATGCTGTGGCAGACCTCGCCGGCGGCGACCGAGCTCGAGACCAGAACCGTCGACTGGATGCGCCAGGCGCTCGGACTGCCCAAAGGCTTTTCCGGCGTCATCCAGGATTCGGCTTCGTCGGCGACGCTGGCCGCGGTGCTGACCATACGCGAGCGCGCGCTCGACTGGCAGGGGAACAGACAAGGGCTCGCCGGGCAGGCGAAGCTGCGCGTCTATTCCTCAGACCAGGTCCACACCTCGATCGATCGCGCGATCTGGGTGGCCGGAATCGGCGAGGAGAATCTGGTCCGCATCCCTGTTGGCGGGCGTTTCCGCGCTATGGATACAGCGGCGCTCGAGGCTGCGATCGTCGCCGATCGCCAAGCCGGCCTGCTGCCGGCCGGCATCATCGCCTGCGTCGGCGGCACCAGCACCGGTGGCACCGATGATATCGCTGCCGTTGCGGCGGTAGCGAAGCGGCATGGGCTCTATCTACATGTCGATGCAGCCTGGGCCGGATCGGCCATGATCTGCCCTGAATACCGGCATTTCTGGGCAGGTGTCGAGGGCGCGGATTCCATCGTCTTCAATCCGCATAAGTGGCTGGGCGCGCAATTCGACTGCTCGATCCAGTTTGTCTTTCAGCCGGAAGATCTCGTGCGCACGCTGGCGATCAAGCCGGACTACCTCAAGACCCGCGGCCATGACGGCGTCATCAACTATTCGGAATGGTCGGTGCCGCTCGGCCGGCGGTTCCGGGCGCTGAAACTCTGGTTCCTATTGCGCGCCCATGGGCTGGAGGGGTTGCGCAGGATGATCCGCAACCATGTCGCCTGGAGCGAAGGTCTTGCCACACGCCTGGCCGCAGAAGCGGACTTCGAGCTCGTCACCGAGCCGATGCTGTCGCTGTTCTCGTTCCGCCATCGCGCCCCGTTGGGCGCCGATCCGGACGAGCACAATCTGCGGCTGGTCGATGCGATCAACACCGACGGCCGTATCTATCTGACGCAGACCCGCGTCGATGGGCGGGTGGCGATTCGCTTTCAGGCGGGGCAGTTCGAGACCACGGCCGCCGATATCGATGCGGCTTTCGATGTGGTCACCGAGGTCGCACGACGTCTTGCGTGAAGCCAGAGGTCCCATTGCGAATCGGTTTGCCTTTGCGATCGTCGGGATTTCGTTAGCCGGCTTATACCTTTTCATTGCTTTCGTTTTCCGATATAGATGAGAAAAACGAAAATGGAGGACGCCGGATGTTTCTTTCGCCACGCCATGCCGAGATCATTCAGATGGCGAAGGACCACGGTCGTGTGCTGGTCGAGGACCTGGCGACACATTTCAGCGTGACGCCGCAGACCATCCGCAAGGATCTCAACGACCTCTGCGACGAGCGGCTGCTCACGCGCATCCATGGCGGGGCGCTGTTTCCCTCCGGCATCGAGAATATGGAATACGAGGCGCGGCGCAAGATCGCCGCCGACGAGAAGGAGGCGATCGGCCGCGCCGCGGCCAGGCTGATCCCCGACAACGCCTCGCTGTTCATCAACATCGGCACCACGACGGAAGCTGTTTCAAAGGCGCTTCTCGACCATAATGGGCTTATGGTCATCACCAATAACATCAATGTTGCCAATAGGATGCGCATCTATCCTTCGATCGAGGTGGTGATCGCCGGCGGCGTGGTGCGCGGCTCCGACGGCGGCGTCGTCGGCGAGGCCGCGGTCGATTTCATCCGCCAGTTCAAAGTCGACTACGCCGTCATCGGCGCCTCGGCCATCGACCATGACGGCGCGCTGCTCGACTTCGATTTTCGCGAGGTGAAGGTGGCGCAGGCCATCATCGCCAATGCGCGCCATGTGATCCTCGTCTCCGACCAGACGAAATTCGAGCGCACGGCGCCAGTTCGCATCGGCCATCTGTCGCAGGTCAACACCTTCATCACCGACCGTTGCGATATCCCCTCGGTACGCAGGATCTGCGAGGAAACGGAGGTTCGTTTGATCGAGACAGCGCTTGGATAACACCGTTTCACCGTCGCCTCACGCGCCTATGATATTTCGTTTGACATTCGGATCGAGTTCGAAATAATTCCACAACGGTTTCGCGAAACACAAAAATGGTGCAATGCGAAATCGTGGAGGAACCCTGTGGACGCATCTCCGATCCATGACATTTTCGTCATAGGTGGCGGCATCAATGGCTGCGGCATCGCCCGCGACGCCGTTGGCCGCGGATTTTCGGTATACCTCGCCGAGATGAACGATCTCGCCAGCGGGACGTCCTCCGGCTCGACCAAGCTGATCCATGGCGGGTTGCGCTATCTCGAGTTCTATGAATTCCGCCTGGTGCGCGAAGCGCTGATGGAGCGCGAGGTTCTGTGGAAGAACGCGCCGCACATCATCTGGCCGATGCGCTTCGTGCTGCCCTATGCCAAGGGTCTGCGCCCGGCCTGGCTGATCCGGCTCGGCCTGTTCCTTTACGATCATATCGGCGGGCGCAAGCTGTTGCCGGCGACGAAGACGCTGGACATGGCCACCGATCCGGCCGGCAAGCCGTTGAAGCCGTTGTTTCGCAAGGCCTTCGAATATTCGGACGGCTGGGTCAACGATGCCCGCCTGGTGGCGCTCAATGCCCGCGACGCGGCTGACCGCGGCGCCGTCATCTGCACCCGCACCAAGGTGGTCAGCGCGCGCCGCGAGCGCGCGCTGTGGACGATCAAGATACAGAATGTGCTGACGGGCGAGACCGAGGAAGTTCGCGCCCGCCTTCTTGTCAACGCCGCGGGGCCCTGGGTCGATCAGGTGCTGGCAAAAACGGTCGGCCAGAACGACGTGCACAATGTCCGGCTGGTGCAGGGAAGCCACATCGTCATCAGCAAGAAGTTCGACGATCCGCGCGCCTATTTCTTCCAGAACAAGGACGGACGCATCATCTTCGCCATTCCCTACGAGGAAGAGTTCACGCTGATCGGCACCACCGACCGCGACTTTCCGGGCGATCCGCATGACGTGAAGATCAGCGATGCCGAGATCGACTATCTCTGCGCCGCGGCAAGCGAATATTTCGCCCAACCCGTCAAGCGCTCGGACATCGTCTGGACCTATTCCGCCGTGCGCCCGCTCTATGACGACGGCGCCTCGAAGGCGCAGGAAGCGACGCGCGACTATGTGCTGAAGGTCGATGGCGGGGAGGGCGCGGCCCCTCTAGTCAATGCCTTCGGCGGCAAGATCACGACGTTCCGCCGGCTGGCGGAATCGATGCTGGACAAGATCGAAGGCTTTCTCGGCAAGCGCGGCAAGCCATGGACCGCCAATGCGCCGCTGCCGGGCGGCGATTTTCCGGCGACCGGCTTCGACGCGCAGGTATCGAGACTTAAGAAAGCCTATCCGTTCCTCGATCAGCGGCTGGCACGCCGCCTCACCCGGCTCTACGGTACGCGCGCCGAGAAGCTGCTTGGCCTCGCCAAGTCGAACGCCGATCTCGGCCGCAATTTCGGTGCCGACCTCTACGAGGCCGAGGTGCGCTATCTGGTCGAGAACGAATGGGCCGTCACCGCCGAGGACGTGCTGTGGCGCAGGACCAAGCGCGGCTTGCATTTCAGCCGCGAACAGACGGCTGCCTTGGAAGAATTCATGCGTGGCCGGCGCCACGTCGCGGCGGCCGAATGAAGACCGCACGATAATGCGTAAGGCCTGGGAGGAGGCGTGATGCTGGAATTGAGGAACGTGACGAAGACGGTCGGCGCGCAGGAGCATATCCGCGACGTGTCGCTGACGCTTCAGCACGGTTCGCTGAACGTGCTGCTCGGGCCGACGCTTTCCGGCAAGACCAGCCTGATGCGGCTGATGGCCGGCCTCGACGCTCCGACATCGGGCTCGGTCTGGTTCGACGGCACGGACGTCACTGGACTGCCGGTGCAGAAGCGCAACGTCGCCATGGTCTACCAGCAGTTCATCAACTATCCGGCGATGACCGTGTACGAGAATATCGCCTCGCCGCTTCGGGTAGCCGGCGTCGAGCAGACCAGGATCGACAAGGAAGTGCGGAACGCTGCCGCGCTTCTCAAGCTCACGCCCTATCTCGACCGCACGCCGCTCAGCCTGTCGGGCGGCCAGCAGCAGCGCACCGCGCTCGCCCGCGCCATCGTGAAGAACGCCAGTCTGGTCCTGCTCGACGAGCCGCTCGCCAATCTCGACTACAAGCTGCGCGAGGAATTGCGGGCCGAGTTGCCGAAGATTTTTGCCGCCACCGGCACCATCTTCGTCTACGCCACGACCGAGCCGCACGAGGCGCTTTTGCTCGGCGGCAACACGGCAACGCTTTCGGAAGGCCGCGTCACCCAATTCGGGCCGACCATCGACGTGTTCCGCAAGCCGGTCGACCTGGTGACGGCAAGGACCTTCGCCGATCCGCCGCTCAACTCCATCGTGCTTGCCAAGAAGGGGTCGGATTTCCTTCTCGAAGGCGGCGTGAAACTTCCCGTGCCGGCGGAACTCACCGGCATTCCGGACGCCAGCTACACGATCGGCTTTCAGCCGCACCATCTGTCGCTGGAACGTCCCAATGCCGGAGCCGTGCCGGTGCGGGCCAAGGTCACCATCACCGAGATCACCGGCTCGGAAAGCTTCGTCCATCTCGACTTCGCCGATGCGCGCTGGGTGATGCTCGCGCACGGTATCCTCGATTTCGAGACGGACGACGAGGTCGAGGTGTTCATCGATCCGCGCCACATCATGGTGTTCGACCAGAACGACCGCGCCGTGACGGTGTCGAAGCTGGCGGCCTGAGGAGGAAAAGATGGCGCGCATCGACGTCAACCACATCCGCCACTCCTATCTGCCCAATCCGAAGAAGGATTCGGATTTCGCGCTGAAGGAAGTGCATCACAATTTCGAGGACGGCGGCGCCTATGCGCTGCTCGGGCCGTCCGGCTGCGGCAAGACCACCTTGCTCAACATCATTTCGGGGCTGCTTCACCCCTCGCACGGCCAGCTTCTGTTCAACGGCCGGAACGTGACCAATTTGTCGACACAGGAGCGCAACATCGCCCAGGTGTTTCAGTTCCCGGTCATCTACGACACCATGACCGTCTACGACAATCTGGCCTTCCCGCTGCGCAACCGCCGCGTGCAGGAAGCCGATGTCGACCGCAAGGTGCGCGAGACGCTCGACATGATCGATCTCGCCTCCTGGGCGAAGAAGAAGGCTCGCGGGCTGACTGCCGATCAGAAGCAGAAGATCTCACTCGGCCGCGGCCTGGTGCGCTCGGATGTCAACGCCATCCTGTTCGACGAGCCGCTCACCGTCATCGACCCGCATATGAAGTGGGTGCTGCGCTCGCAGCTCAAGCAGCTCCACCGCCGCTTCGGCTACACCATGGTCTATGTCACGCACGACCAGACCGAAGCGCTGACTTTCGCCGACCGCGTCGTGGTCATGTATGACGGCGAGATCGTGCAGATCGGCACGCCGGCAGAGCTGTTCGAGCGGCCGCGCCATACCTTCGTCGGCTATTTCATCGGCTCGCCGGGCATGAACGTCCTGCCGGTTGCGCTCGAAGGCAGGACGGCGATGCTCGGTTCGCAGCGCATCGAGCTGCCGGGCGCGCCCAAGGCCGAAGCCGGCGCCGTCGAGCTCGGCATCCGTCCCGAATATGTGCGGCTCGGCCGCGACGGCATGGCTGTGAAGATCAGCAAGGTCGAGGATGTCGGCCGCCACAAGGTGGTTCGCGCCAATCTCGAGGGCAGGGAAATCGCCGCCGTCATCGGCGAGGACGACGAGGTGCCGGCCGAACCCAAGGTCCGCTTCGACCCGGCCGGCATCAACATCTATGCCGATTCATGGCGCGTCGAGATGGGGGCATAGATGGAAAAGACCTGGAACAACAAGGCCTGGTTCCTTGTCCTGCCGATGCTGGTGCTGGTGGCGTTCTCGGCCGTCATCCCGCTGATGACCGTCGTCAACTATTCGGTGCAGGACACCTTCGGCAACAACGTCTTCTTCTGGGCCGGCACCGAATGGTTCGAGGAACTGCTGCATTCCAATCGCTTCTGGGAAGCGATGGCGCGCAACCTGATCTTCTCCTTCATCATCCTGGCGATCGAGGTGCCGCTCGGCATCTTCATCGCGCTCAACATGCCGAAGAAAGGCTGGGGTGTGCCGGTCTGCCTGGTGCTGATGGCGCTGCCGCTGCTGATCCCGTGGAACGTCGTGGGCACCATCTGGCAGGTCTTCGGCCGCAACGACATCGGCCTGCTCGGCTACTACGTCAACGCGCTCGGCATCCACTACAACTACGTGCAGGATAAGTACGACGCCTGGGTCACCGTCATCATCATGGATGTCTGGCACTGGACCAGTCTTGTCGTGCTGCTCTGCTATGCCGGCCTGGTCTCCATTCCTGACGCCTTCTATCAGGCGGCCAAGATAGACGGCGCCTCGCGCTGGGCGGTGTTCCGTTACATCCAGCTGCCGAAGATGCAGCGCGTGCTGCTGATCGCCGTGCTGCTGCGCTTCATGGACAGCTTCATGATCTATACCGAGCCCTTCGTCGTCACCGGCGGCGGTCCCGGCAACTCAACGACATTCCTGTCGATCGACCTCGTCAAGACCGCGCTCGGACAGTTCGATCTCGGACCGGCGGCCGCCATGTCGCTGGTCTACTTCCTCATCATCCTGCTGTTGTCATGGATATTCTACACCGTGATGACCAACTACGACGCGGAGCGCTGAGATGAGCCGCGCCAACGAAAGAACGGACAGAGTGAGCGAGACGGCAGTTTCGGATGGGCTCACCAGCGCGCTGTCGCAGGACAAGATCGCAAAGCTGATGCGGCGCCGGGGCGAGGAATCGCGCTGGTGGTGGATCGTGCCGACGATCTACATCATCGTTCTGCTGCTGCCGATCTACTGGCTCATCAACATGAGCTTCAAGACCAATGCCGAGATCGTCTCCTCGCTGACGCTCTATCCGCACCAGCCGACGCTCGCCAACTACGTCACCATCTTCACCGATGCGTCCTGGTACTCTGGCTACATCAACTCGATCACCTATGTGGTGATGAACATGGTGATCTCGGTCGCCGTGGCGCTGCCGGCGGCCTACGCCTTCTCGCGCTACCGCTTCCTCGGCGACAAGCACCTGTTCTTCTGGCTGCTGACCAACCGCATGGCGCCGCCGGCGGTGTTCGCGCTGCCGTTCTTCCAGCTCTATTCGGCCTTCGGCCTGATCGACACCCATATCGCGGTGGCGCTGGCGCACTGCCTGTTCAATGTGCCGCTGGCGGTGTGGATCCTCGAAGGCTTCATGTCGGGCGTGCCGAAGGCGATCGACGAGACGGCCTATATCGACGGCTATTCGTTCCCGCGCTTCTTCGTCAGGATATTCATGCCGCTGATCGCCAGCGGCATCGGCGTGGCATGTTTCTTCTGCTTCATGTTCTCGTGGGTCGAACTTTTGATCGCGCGCACGCTGACCACGACCGCCGCCAAGCCGATCGCGGCCACGATGACCCGTACCGTTTCGGCTGCCGGCATGGATTGGGGCCTTCTCGCCGCCGCGGGTGTGCTGACGCTTATCCCCGGTGCGCTCGTCATCTGGTTCGTCCGCAACTACATCGCAAAGGGCTTTGCCCTGGGGAGGGTGTGATGAAACGAACGCAAGAGTTCGTACGCAACACCATCGCCAAGGGCTTTGCCCTGGGGAGGGTGCGACCATGAATCTCGACCTCACCTGGATGGCCTGGACCTGGCCGACGGCGGCCTTCTTCGGAACCATCTTTCTACTGCTGTGCGGCATGGCGGCTTGGGAATATGCCTCGCCGGGCGGCAATCCGCGTGTCGGCGTGCTGCGCTTCGAGACGACGCGCGGCGACCGTCTCTTCCTGTCGCTGCTTGGCAGCGCCTTTATCCATCTCGCTTGGTTGGGTCTTGTCGGACCCAACCTGTGGTGGGCTCTCGCTCTCTCCGTGGTCTACGCCGTCGGCGTGTTCCGCTACGTATAGAGGGGGAAACTGTTGGAGCGACCGCGTGCTGGCGGCCGCTCCAGATCGCACTTGAAACCTAAACTGTGGAGGAAACACATGCGACGGCAATTTCTAACGTCAACGACTGCCCTTGTCCTATTGCTCGGGGCAGGCAATGCCTATGCCGGAATGGACGAGGCAAAAGCCTTCCTGGACAAGGAAATCGGCCCGCTGTCGACGCTCTCGCGCGCCGACCAGGAAGCTGAAATGCAGTGGTTCATCGATGCCGCGAAACCTTTCGCCGGCATGGACATCAAGGTCGTCTCCGAAACCATCGCCACCCATTCATATGAATCGCAGGTGCTGGCGCCGGCCTTTTCGGCGATCACGGGCATCAAGGTGACGCATGACACCATCCAGGAAGGCGACGTCGTCGAGAAGATCCAGACCCAGATGCAGACCGGCCAGAACCTCTATGACGGCTGGGTCAACGACTCCGACCTCATCGGCACGCACTGGCGCTACCAGCAGGTACGCAACCTGACCGACTGGATGGCGGGCGACGGCAAGGATGTCACTAACCCGAACCTCGACCTGAAAGACTTTATCGGCACCTCGTTCACGACCGCTCCCGACAAGAAGCTCTACCAGCTTCCCGACCAGCAGTTCGCGAACCTCTACTGGTTCCGTTACGACTGGTTCAACGACGAGAAGAACAAGGCGGACTTCAAGGCCAAATACGGCTACGACCTTGGCGTGCCGGTCAACTGGTCGGCCTATGAGGACATCGCCGAGTTCTTCACCGGCCGTGAGATCGACGGCAAGAAGGTCTACGGCCATATGGACTACGGCAAGAAGGACCCGTCGCTTGGCTGGCGGTTCACCGACGCCTGGCTGTCGATGGCCGGCAATGGCGACAAGGGCATCCCGAACGGCCTGCCGGTCGACGAGTGGGGCATCAAGGTCGACGAGAATTCGCGGCCCGTGGGCTCCTGCACGGCGCGCGGCGGCGACACCAACGGCCCGGCTGCCGTCTACTCGATCCAGAAGTATCTCGACTGGCTGAAGGCCTACGCGCCGGCGGAAGCACAGGGCATGACCTTCTCCGAATCGGGCCCGGTGCCGGCGCAGGGCGCAGTTGCCCAGCAGATGTTCTGGTATACCGCCTTTACTGCCTCGATGGTCGACGCCAGCGCCAAGGCGGTGCTCAACGACGACGGCACGCCGAAGTGGCGCATGGCGCCGTCGCCGCACGGCGTCTACTGGAAGGACGGCATGAAGCTCGGCTATCAGGACGTCGGCTCCTGGACGCTGATGAAGTCGACACCGACCGACCGCGCCAAGGCCGCATGGCTCTATGCGCAGTTCGTCACGTCGAAGACCGTCGACGTGAAGAAGAGCCATGTCGGCCTGACCTTCATCCGCGAGAGCACGATCCACGACAAGAGCTTCACCGAGCGGGCTCCGAAGCTCGGCGGCTTGATCGAGTTCTACCGCTCGCCGGCGCGCGTGCAGTGGTCGCCGACCGGCACCAACGTGCCGGACTATCCGAAGCTGGCACAGCTTTGGTGGCAGGCTATCGGCGATGCGTCGTCGGGCGCCAAGACCGCACAGGAAGCGATGGACTCGCTCTGCGCCGAGCAGGAAAAGGTCATGAGCCGCCTCGAGAAGGCCGGTGTCCAGGGCGATATCGGCCCGAAGATGGCCGAAGAGCATGACCTCGCCTACTGGAACGCCGACGCGGTCAAGAAGGGCAATCTCGCTCCTCAGCTCAAGATCGAGAACGAGAAGGAAAAGCCGATCACCATCAACTATGACGAGCTGGTGAAGAGCTGGCAGAAGTAACTGCATGACGTGGGCGTGCTCGCCCATGTAGGAAATGCAGGGGAGGCGGCTTTGCCGTCTCCCCTGTTGCATGAGAAGTGGAGGGACACGGAATGAGCGGTTTTGTGCTGGCCATCGATCAGGGAACGACATCGACGCGAGCGATCCTGTTCGACGACAAGATGAAGGTTGCAGGCACGGGCCAGCAGGAATTCACGCAGCATTATCCGGCTTCCGGCTGGGTTGAGCATGACCCGGAAGATATCTGGTCAAGCGTGGTCGCGACCGTGAAGGCGGCGCTGAAGGCGGCCGGCCGCAAGGCATCCGACGTGGCGGCGATCGGCATCACCAACCAGCGCGAGACGGTCGTCATCTGGGACAAGGCGACCAGCAAGCCGATCCACAACGCGATCGTCTGGCAGGACAGGCGCACGGCGCCGCTCTGCCAGAAGCTGCGTAGCCAAGGGCTGGAGAAGAAATTCACCCGCAAGACCGGACTGCTGCTCGATCCCTATTTCTCCGGCACCAAGATCGCCTGGATGCTGGACAAGGTGAAGGGCGCCAGGAAGCGCGCTGAGAAGGGCGAACTGCTCGCCGGTACGATCGACAGTTTTCTGATCTGGCGGCTGACCGGCGGCAAGGTGCACGCCACCGATGCTACGAATGCCTCGCGCACGCTAATCTACAACATCGAGAAGAACGTCTGGGACGACGAGCTGCTGGCCGTCCTGAACATACCGGCCGCGATCCTGCCGCAGGTGAAGGATTGTGCCGATGATTTCGGCGTCACCGAAAAGAGCCTTTTCGGCGCCGAGATGAAGATCCTTGGGGTCGCCGGCGACCAGCACGCGGCGACCATCGGCCAGGCCTGTTTCGAGCCCGGCATGATGAAATCCACCTACGGCACAGGCTGCTTCGCGCTGCTCAACACCGGCGCCGACCTGGTGCGCTCGAAGAACCGGCTGCTCACCACCATCGCTTACCGGCTCGACGGCAAGACCACCTATGCGCTGGAGGGTTCGATCTTCATCGCGGGCGCGGCCGTGCAGTGGCTGCGCGACGGCATCAAGGTGATCGGCAAGGCCGAGCAGAGCGGCGCGCTGGCGGCTACCGCCGACCCGGCGCAAGCTGTCTATCTGGTGCCGGCCTTTGTCGGGCTCGGCGCGCCGCACTGGGATGCCGACGCGCGCGGCGCGATCTTCGGCCTGACCCGCAATTCCGGGCCTGCGGAATTCGCTCGCGCCGCGCTCGAATCCGTCGCCTTCCAGACGCGCGACCTGCTCGACGCCATGCGCAAGGACTGGAAGGGCGCCTCTGCCAAGACGGTGCTTCGGGTCGACGGCGGCATGGTGGCGTCCGATTGGACCATGCAGCGTCTCGCCGATATCCTCGACGCGCCGGTCGACCGACCGACGATCCTGGAGACGACGGCGCTGGGCGCCGCCTGGCTTGCCGGTTCGAAGGCCGGCGTCTGGCCGAAAGCGAAGGAGTTCGCCAAAACCTGGGCGCTCGATAAGCGCTTCAAACCGGAGTTGGATGCAGCCACCCGCTCGGCGAAGCTCGCGGGCTGGCGCGATGCCGTGCGCAGGACCTTAAGCACACCGTAGCTGATGTAGTCTCAGAAGAGCGAAGAAAGCCCGCGCCGTTGCCGGCGCGGGCTCTCTCAGCCTTCCGTGTCCGATCCGTCAGTAGGGCGAAACGCACTCCCGACGCGGGCCGTAGCTCGGCTGGAAGGTGTTGTCATACTCGCGGTAGGACCTGTAGTGATCGTAGCACCACTGCACGTGGGCATCGCCGCGAGCGACACGGTTCCGGTTATTAATGATCGCGCCGGTGATCAGCGCGCCGGTGGCAAAGGCAGCCAGCGGAAACCAGTAGTCGCCGTGACGGCGATAGCCGCGATGATATTCGCGGTAGCCGCGATGGCCGCGCCAGTACACGGCGCCGTTGCGCGAATACATGCCTTCACGGGAGCGATTGAAACCACGGCGCTTCCGCCAGTCCTGGTATTGCACGGTCTGGATATTCGAGAGGTCCTGGCCCTGCGGCACATAGTTCGGCTGGGCGTTGACGGGCACGATCTCTGCCGCTGCGAACGAAGCCGATAGCACGGTTGCCAACAGACCCGATGCGATCTTGTTCATGATCTTCTCCTTGAAGGGTTGGTTGCCGTCCTTTGTGGGAGGAAAAACGGGCAGCGGTTGCAATTGTTCCGCCAAAACGCCAAGCCGCCGTTCAAGTCATCCTGCCGGATCCCGCCCAATGGCGCGCGGCGGGTCTGGGTAATAACATGCATTGAAAACAAGTACTTAAAGTCAGTTGTATGAAGCTAAATCAACGCGACGCACGCGACCGAAGCCTCTCCTTCCGATCTTGCCGTGGGGCCATTTTTTCGGTTCCTGGCGTAGAACTGCTCGGCCTTTCCTGGAAGGGTTCGAAGGGACCTCGAGGTCGCGAAAAAGCAGGATTTGCAGGCCAGTTTTTTCCGGTTGACCGGTCGCGGCACTCTCCCTATGTTCCGCGCACTTTCAAGGGCGGCGTTTTGGGCCCGCGGGAGCGCGTAGCTCAGCCGGTAGAGCAACTGACTTTTAATCAGTAGGTCATGGGTTCGAATCCCATCGCGCTCACCAAAATTTCACTGAAACATCAATTGCTTAGCGTTTCAATCTCTGGCGCAGAGGCGGAACTTTTGCGACCCGTGCGACTTTGAAAGGTCGCACGGGCTGTTCGCTTGATGGTCCTGTTCGCCCAAGTCGCCAAGCGCTCCCGCTCGGGGAGGCCGGCTTGCACAGGCAGAACGGTTGCGCAATGCTGCCGGCGGGGAATGGTGTTCGTGATGTCGATTCTGTGGAAGCACCACTATGTTCGTTGACTACTACGAACTTCTTGAAATCAGCCCGAACGCGAATTCGGAAACGATTGAGCGGATATTTCGTTATTTTGCTATGCGCTACCATCCCGACAATCGGGACACCGGCAATGAATCACGCTTCAGCGAAATCGTGGAAGCCCATAATACGCTCAAAGATCCGGTCAAACGCGCCCAGTACGATGTCCAGTATAAACACCATTTGAGCCTTCGCCGCGAGTTGAGCGAGGAAGCCAGCGACGCCAAAGGGCTTGAACGGGACGTTGTCATTCAGGCCAAGCTGCTGTCGCTCCTTTATGTAAAACGTCGACAAGACGTCAACAATCCCGGCATCGGCGATGAAGAGCTCGAACGCCTGTCGGGCTGCCCGCGTGAGCATCTGGAGTTTCATCTCTGGTATCTGAAGGCAAAGGGCTGGATAGCAAGGATCGAAAACGGAATGTTCGCCATCACCGTGGACGGTATCGATCGCGCCAATTCCGAACATCGTCGAGACGTTTCCGTGACGAGGCTGCTGGACCATACGAAGTGAGGGGCATCCGCGAAAGCTCCTCGGCCGCCGGCCGACTACATTAGCAATCGCTTGTTCTTGGGTCGACCCGGGACCATGGTTGGCTTAGGGCAGGGCAATCCGGTGGCCCGGCATAACCGGCGGCCCGCACAATGCCCGCTGGAGACAGGCATGTGGCATCCAAGGGAGGGCAAATTGCCCGAGAAAAAGGTGATCGCGGTCAAGGACTGGACCTGCGCCATGAGTGACGAGCTTGGCCGCGTGGCCCTCACGGTCAACCCTACCGACGGCGAGCCGGTCCTGGTCCTGATGACCATCTTTCAGGCAGCAAAGATGTGGCGCGAGCTACAGTCGCCAAAGCGGGTGCAGTGATCGTCCAGCGAGGCGTTGAAGCCTTCGGGCGAACTCAGAACGCCGGCCCAACCTTGTGACCTGGCTGGGTGATGGTTAAGGTCGATCTTCCCGAAGGAGATCTCGACCATGGCACTTGACCTTTCGGTAGATGTTTCAGCCCCCAAAGCGGCGACACCCGGCAAATATCTCTTCGGCCCGGTCACCGACTTCCTCATGCTCGGCGGCAGCGCGCTTCTGATCCTGCCAGTCCTGTTCCTGGTGCCGCTCGAGTATGAAGGCTTGGTGGCCGCGACGATGGTCGTGGTGGCGTATCTGGTCAACTATCCCCACTTTGCCCATTCATACCAGATCTTCTACCGCAATTTCGCGCGCAAGGTGAGCGGGAACGGATACGACAGGAGCCTCCAGCTTCGCTACGTTTTTGCTGGCATCGTCGTTCCCTTGGTCATGGGCGCGTTCTTTGCTTATGGCGCCGCCACGGCGAACACCCGGCTGCTCGGATATGCGGCCAACGCCATGTTTTTCTTCGTGGGCTGGCACTACGTCAAGCAGGGCTACGGCATGCTGATGGTGGACGCCGTCCTGAAGCGCAAATTCTTCGACGACCGGGACAAGAAAGTGCTGCTGGTCAACAGCTATGTCGTGTGGATCCTGGCATGGCTGTTGACGAACACGGCAGTGACGAAGGGGAAATATTACGGCCTGGAATACTACACATTCGCGGCCCCTTCCTGGATCGCCCACATTGCCCTGCTGGCAGCCGTTGCCTCGACGGCGGCCGCGGTTCTGATGCTGATCAACCGCTGGCGAAGGAACGGCGGCGCCCTGCCGTATAACGGCATCGTGGCCTATGTCGCGTCGCTCTATCTCTGGATCCTGATTGCGAGGATAAACCCGCTATGGCTGCTTGTGGTGCCGGCGCTCCACTCGCTGCAATATCTGGCGGTGGTCTGGCGCTACCAGACCAATGTCGAGCGCGACAGTCAGGATGCGGCCAGGGATCCGCAACCGAAGATCCTGTCCCCTCTGGGCCCTCTCTACAGACTTCGGGTTTTAGGCTTTATCGTTGGCGGGGCGGCTCTGGGATATCTCGGCTTCTGGCTGATCCCGTTCGTGCTGACCGCCCTGATCCCCTACGACAGGCAGGTCCTCGGCTCGTCGCTGTTCTTCTTCATCGTGCTGATCTTCATCAACGTGCACCACTATTTCCTGGACAATGTGATGTGGCGCCGCGGCAACCCGGAGGTGTCCAGATATCTGTTTCGCTAAAGCAGGTCGCGTGAAAAAGGATTCACGCGACCTGCTTTAGGTCTTTGATTTTAAGCATGTCTTTGTCCCGAAACCGCTGCACACTTTCGGGAGACATGCTTTAACGCTGAAACGGCGGGTCAGCGCGCCAGTTCAGGCAACGAGCGACACATTACCGCCGGCGTGGCGCTCCAGCCGGCCAGCGAGGTCGAGTTCCAGGAGCACCATCGCGATCTGCGCGGCGCTCAGGCCCGTGTGGCGGATGATCTCGTCCACGCCGACGGGTGTCGGCCCGAGAGCTTCCAGCACGTCGGCGCGCTCGTTCTCGCCAGGCGGCGGCAATGCCGACAGGTCCGGCGCCTCGGCGAGCGGCGCGGTTCTTGGCGGGCGGGTGCCGGCAAGCGGCGCCAGCGCGCTCAAGATGTCGGCCGCTTCGGTGACGAGCGTGGCGCCGTCCTTCAGCAGGCCGTTGGAGCCGGCGGCGCGCGGGTCGAGCGGCGAGCCGGGCACCGCGAAAACCAGCCTGCCCATCTCGCCGGCCAGCCTGGCGCTGATCAGCGAGCCGGAGCGCTGCGCCGCCTCGACGACGACCAGGCCCAGCGCCATGCCGGCAACCAGCCGGTTGCGGCGCGGAAAATCCTGCGCGCGCGGCTGCCAGCCGAACGGCATTTCCGAGACGATGGCGCCGCCGCGCTCGGCGATCTCGTCGCAAAGACCGGCATTTCCGGCGGGTAGGGGACATCGAGGCCGCCGGCCAGCACGCCGACCGTGCCGGTCGAAAGACTGCCCTGATGCGCCGCGGTGTCGATGCCGCGCGCCAAGCCCGACACGACGGCGTAACCGTCTCGGCCGAGGTCCGCCGCCAGCATGCGCGCCAGCTTGATGCCGGCGAGCGAGGCGTTGCGGGCGCCGACAATCGCCACCGCGGGCAAGCGAAACACCGCGCCTTCACCCTTGACCGCGAGCAGCGGCGGCGGGTTGTCCATGGTCTTCAGCAAGCCCGGATAATCGGCCTCGCCGATGCCGACGAAGCGGGCGCCGGCGCGGCGGGCGGCTTCCACCTCCGCCTCCGCTTCTGCGATGGAGGGGATACGGACAATGCGGTTGGCGCCTCCCGAAATCACAAGCTCGGGCAGCATTTCGAGCGCGGCTTCGGCCGAGCCGAAGCGGTTGATCAGCTCGCGAAAAGAGGCAGGGCCGACATTCGGCGTGCGGATCAGGCGGAGCCAGGCAAGCCGCTGCCGGTCGCTGAGGCGCGGGCCGGCAGGCCCGCTCATTCCTTCGCCCCGATCTTGCCCTCGGTGCCGGCGAGCAGGCGCTGGATGTTGGCGCGATGCTTGATGAAGACGATCAGGCTCATCAGCGCGAACAGGCCGGCGATCTCCGGCGTGCTGACGAAATAGAGCGCGATCGGCACGACGACCGCCGCTGTCAGCGCCGCGAGCGAGGAGTAGCGGAACAAGAAGGCCATGGCGAGCCAGACTACGGCGAAGACAAGCATGCCTAGCCAGGCAAGACCGAGCAGCACACCGAGATAGGTGGCGACGCCCTTGCCGCCCTTGAAGCCGAGCCAGACCGGGAAAAGATGGCCGAGGAAAGCGCCGAAGCCGGCGACCAGCGCGAGCTCAGGCGCGAAATGGCCTGCGACCAGCACCGCGGCGGTGCCCTTCAGCGCATCGAGCAGCAGCGTCGCGGCGGCGAGCCCCTTATTGCCGGTGCGCAAAACATTGGTGGCGCCGATGTTGCCGGAGCCGATGTTGCGCACATCGCCAAGGCCCGCCGCGCGCGTTATCAGCAGGCCGAACGGGATCGAGCCGAGCAGATAGCCGAACAGCAAAGACAGGACGTAGCTCATTGTTTCCCCCGCTTTTTTCTCCGGCCGGATCGGTTATGGCGTCCGGTTTTTTCGTGCCATCAGATCGAAAACACTGTGCGGCCCGCCACCATGGTTTGCAAGACCTTGCCCTGCAGGCGCGCGCCCTCGAAGCAGGTGTTCTTGGAACGTGAGCGCAGACCGCTCTCGCTGACGATCCAGGGCTCGTCGAGATCGACTAGGGCAAGGTCGGCCAGGG
Organism: Mesorhizobium tamadayense; assembly: GCF_003863365.1. Taxonomy (GTDB): domain Bacteria; phylum Pseudomonadota; class Alphaproteobacteria; order Rhizobiales; family Rhizobiaceae; genus Mesorhizobium; species Mesorhizobium tamadayense. The sequence goes on from NZ_RQXT01000022.1 coordinate 18,099, forward strand.
CGCCGGGCTTCAGCGTGCCGCCAGGCAGGCCGAACAGTCTAGCCGGCGCGGTCGACAGCGTCTCGACCAGACGGAGCAGAGGCACATCGCCATTGTGGTAGAGCCGAAGCGCTGCGCCGAGAAGCGTCTCCAGCCCGATCGCGCCGGCGGCGGCATCGGCGAAAGGCAGGCGCTTGGTATCGACATCCTGCGGGTCGTGCGAGGAGACGATGATGTCGACGGTGCCGTCCTTGATCGCCTCGATCATCGCCAGCCGATCGTCCTCGGCGCGCAAGGGCGGAGTGAGCCGGAAGAAGGTGCGGTATTCGCCGACATCGTTCTCGTTGAGCGACAGATTGTGGATGGCGACGCCGGCGGTGACATTGGCGCCGTCGGCCTTCGCCCGGCTGACCGCCCCTGCCGCCATCGCGGTCGAGATCTTGGCGGCGTGATAGGCGCCGCCCGTCAGCCGCGCGAGCGCCAGGTCGCGTTCCAGCGGGATGAGCTCGGCCTCGCGCGGAATGCCGGAAAGGCCGAGCCAGCTCGCATAAAGACCTTCGTTCATCACGCCGGCCGAGGCGAGGTCGGCATCCTGGGTCTCATGCGCGATGACGCCGCCGAAATCGCGGGCGTAGGTCAGCGCGCGGCGTATCACCAGCGCATTGGCGATCGTGTGGCGGCCGTCAGTGAAGGCTACGGCGCCGGCTTCGCGAAGCAGGCCGAACTCGGTCATCTCGCGGCCTTCCAGCCCCTTGGTAATCGCCGCTGCCGGAAAGATGTTGACGCTTGCGGTATCCTTTGCCGTGCGCAGCACGAACTCGACCAGCGCCACATTGTCGATCACCGGATCGGTGTCGGGCATCATGACGATGGAGGTGACGCCGCCGGCCGCCGCTGCCACGCTTGCCGAAGCGATCGTCTCGCGGTGCTCGCCGCCGGGTTCGCCGATGAAGACGCGCGCATCTAGGAGACCGGGAATGATCGTCTTGCCGGCACAATCAATGACAATAGCGCCTTCAGGAGCGCCCTGGTTCAGCGCCGCCTTGCTGGCGGCGGCGATCTTGCGGCCATCGACAATGACGGTGCCGATCTCATCGACGCCGCGCGACGGGTCGACGATGTGGGCCTTGCTGAAGACCGACACGCTCATGCGCCGCGCCCCTCATCGTTGCGACGAGGGTCGAGCAGCGCTTCCATGACCGCCATGCGCACGGCAACGCCCATCTCGACCTGTTCCTGGATGACGCTCTGTGGCCCGTCGGCGATCTCCGAGGCGATTTCCACGCCGCGGTTCATCGGGCCGGGGTGCATGACCAACGCATCCTCCTTGGCCGCTTTCAGCTTCTCGGCGTCGAGGCCGAAATAGCGGAAATACTCGCGGATCGACGGCACGAAGGCGCCTTCCATGCGCTCGCGCTGCAGGCGCAGCATCATCACCACGTCGGCGTCCTTCAGGCCCTCGGCCATCGAGCGCGAAACGATCACGCCCATCCGGTCGATGCCCGCCGGCAGCAGCGTCGACGGCGCGACGACGCGTACCTGCGCGCCCAGCGCGTTCAACAGCATGATGTTGGAGCGGGCGACGCGCGAATGCAGGATGTCGCCGCAGATCGCCACGATCAGCTTCGACAGCGGTCCCTTGGCGCGGCGGATGGTCAGCGCGTCGAGCAGCGCCTGCGTCGGGTGCTCATGCGCGCCGTCGCCGGCGTTGACGACCGAGCAGCCGACCTTCTGCGCCAGAAGCGCAGCGGCGCCCGCCGACTGGTGACGGATGATCAGGATATCCGGACGCATGGCGTTGAGCGTCATGGCGGTGTCGATCAGCGTCTCGCCTTTTTTCACCGATGAGCTTGCCACCGACATGTTCATCACGTCGGCGCCGAGCCTTTTTCCCGCGAGCTCGAAGGATGATTGCGTGCGGGTCGAGGCCTCGTAGAAGAGGTTGATCTGAGTGCGGCCGCGAAGCGTCGAAGTCTTCTTTTCCGATTGCCGCGAGATCGCTACGGCTTGGTCGGCGCGATCGAGCAGCAGCTCTATATCGGCCGGGGAAAGATTGCGGATGCCCAGAAGATGGCGGTGCGGAAACAGCGGCAGGGACGAAGCGTCGGTCATCTCAAGGCGCTGCTATAGGGTGCGGTCTGGCCAGCCGCAAGCGCCAGCTTTGGATTGCGGGCGTTCTCCCCGGTATTTTCGTCGCGTGCCTTGTATGGCTTGGGCTATAAGGCCCCGTGGCTTCGGATTCGCGACCGCGGCCTTGAGATGGTAAGGACCTTTCCGCCAACTGAAGGATGGGGCGTGACCGACGACGTGATCAACCAGCCGCCGCCATTGACGGGCGGCAATGCGTGGCGGGGCGATCCGTTGCTCATCCAGCTTGCCGAGCGTTTTTCCGATTCCGTCCGCAAGGATCTGGACGGGCTTGGCCGGTTCGTCATGACGCATGAGGCGCAGGAACTTGCCCGCCTCGCCAACACCGACACGCCGAAGCTCAGGACGCATGACCGTCAGGGCCGGCGCATCGATCTGGTCGAATTCCATCCGGCCTATCACGCTTTGATGCGCCGCTCGGTTGCCGGTGGCCTGCATTCCTCAGTCTGGGAAAACGGCGACGCCGAGATCGGCCGCCGCCACCAGGTGAGGGCGGCGCGCTTCTACCTCACCGCCGAACTGGAGACCGGGCATCTCTGCCCCATCACCATGACCAGCGCTTCGTTGGCGGCGCTGATGGCAAGCCCGAAACTGTTCCGCGAGTGGGCGCCGCGCGTGACGACGCGCAAATACGACCAAAGCCAGAAGCCGCCGGTACAAAAGACCGGGCTGACGCTCGGCATGGGCATGACCGAGAAACAGGGCGGCACCGACGTGCGCGCCAACGTCACCAGGGCGGAGCGAACGGGAAGCGGCTTCTACCGGCTCACAGGGCACAAATGGTTCATGTCGGCGCCGATGTCCGACGCCTTCCTCGTGCTCGGGCAGGTGCCGGAAGGGCTTTCATGCTTCCTGGTTCCGCGCATCCTGGGCGACGGCTCGGGCAATGGCTTTCGCTTCCAGCGCCTGAAGGACAAGCTCGGCAACCGCTCCAACGCCTCGTCGGAAGTCGAGTTCGTCAACGCCATAGGGGAGATGGTCGGCGAGCCCGGCGCCGGCGTCAAGACGATCATGGACATGGTGACGCTGACCCGGCTCGACTGCGCGGTCGCGTCTTCGGCGATCATGCGGGCAGGGCTGGCCGAAGCCGTCCACCACACGCGCCACCGCCAGGTGTTCGGCACCAATCTGGTCGACCAGCCGCTGATGCAGCGGGTGCTGGCCGACATGGCGCTAGACGTCGCCGCGGCGACGGCGCTGTCGTTCCGGCTGGCGCGCTCCTTCGACGAGGCGGCGAGCGATCGCGGCGAGGCGGCCTTCGCCCGCGCCATGACGCCGGTGGTCAAATACTGGGTGTGCAAGATCGCGCCGCAGCTGCTTTACGAGGCGATGGAGTGCCTCGGTGGCAACGGCTATGTCGAGGAAGCGCCGCTTGCCCGTTACTACCGTGAGGCTCCGGTCAACGCGATCTGGGAAGGCTCGGGCAATGTCATGGCGCTGGACGTGCTGCGTGTGCTCGGCCGCGCGCCCGGCCTGTTCGAGGAAGTGCTGGTCGGGATCGACCGCGACCTCGGCGCCGGCGGGCGGGGCACCATCGGCGTGCTCAAGGCGGCCATGCAGGTGGCTTCGACCGACCAGGGCTCGGCGCGCCTGCTGACCGAACAGCTGGCGCTTTCGGCGGCGGCGGCGGAGCTGCGCCGGCTGGGGGCAGGGCGGATTGCCGATGCCTTCGTCGAGACAAGGCTCGGCGGCCAATGGCGCACCACCTACGGCATGCTCGATTCGCGCCATGACGCGCGCATGATCATCGACACGCTCTACCCGCCGCTGACCTGAGCAGGCCTGTAACGCGGTCCATCGCCGGCCTGTGGATCATCGTTAACCTTAACAAATGGTTTCCATTGCGGGGAGCCTTCGCAGAGCCCACTCTGCCTACTGGAGTAGGGAAGCATTAACCATGAGCATCCCGTGCTCCGCCAGGCAGGAAGCGCATGCGGCACGTGTTGAAATCTTTTCTGGCCTTGCACTGGGCGATCGTTTTCGCCCTGCTGGCCTACATCTGTATGGATGGTGATCGCGGCATCGCTTCGGCGCTTGGCGTGCTTGGCGTATCGGTGCAAGGCAGCCGTTTCCCGGGTCTCGAGCACGCCGTCATCGTAGCGCCGCTCTCGGTCGCGTTGCTGATCGTCGCGCTGCTGTTCTGCTGGGCCTTCGTCGAAACGCTGCTCAATATCGCGACAAGGCCCGATGCCGGCGACGCAGTGGTGCGGATCGCCTTCATCTCAGCCTCCTTCCTGCTGTCGATCATCCTCCTCGGCGGCGCCGCGCAAGGCATCAACGGGCTGTTCATGGTGGTCGCCATCCAGATGACGGCGCTGCTCGCCTCCTATGTCGCAGTGCTCGCCGAACGTCGCTCGGCTCTCGCCGCGACGACCTTGTATGAGAGCGAAGCCCGCCTGGCTTCCCATCGCATGGCGATGGGTGCTGCGCACAGTTCGCTCCTGTCCCGCATCTCCAGCCGCCCGGAAACCAGACCCGGAGGCCGCTACTGATGCGCGCCTTGTTCGCATTCTGGGCGGCTCCGCTGGTCCTGTTCTGGGGCTGGTTCTTCCTGTCGCTCAACGACATGAATTTCGGCTACGTCATGCTGAGCCGCCAGTTGCACGACCTGGTCTTCCAGCTCTACGGCCAGATGCTCGGCATCGATCCGGCTATTATCCCGGGCATGGTCGCGCGGGCCTGCGTGTTCGACAGTTTCCTGCTGGTCGGACTGGTGGCATTCCGCCGCCGGCGCCAGATCGGCGAATGGATCAGGCGGCGCCGGGAAGGCGCGGTCAGTCCGGATCGGTTCGGCCGAGCGACTGAAGCCGGTCCAACACTCCCTGCAGAATAAAAGCCGCCGCCGCAGAATCGATCTTGCCGGCGCGTTTCTTGCGCGAGAAATCCATCTCGATCAGCGTCCGTTCCGCAGCGACCGTCGACAGCCGCTCGTCCCACAGCACAAAGGGCATGTCGGACAAAGCAGCCATGTTGCGCGCGAAGGCGCGGGATTTCTGCGCGCGCGGGCCTTCCGATCCGTCCATGTTGACGGGAAGACCAAGCACGATCGCCCCGACATTGTCCTTCTCGAGCTGAGCCAGCAACCGGGCGGCATCAGCTGAAAACTTCTTGCGCAGGATCACCGGGCGCGGATGGGCAAAGGACAGGCCGCGGTCCGACACCGCCACGCCGATCGTCTTGTCGCCCAGATCGAGGCCGGCGAGCGTGCGGCCGCCCGCGAGCCGTGCCGGCAATTCCTCTATGCCGATGATGCTCAACTGCTCTCCTGGTGTTCTGCCGCGCGGCTTTTTGATGGGCCGCTGGACTTTCAATTTGCCGCCTGCGTTCTATCCTCTGATAGCGAGAAAATCGAGGAAAGCATCATGAAACTGACCTGGTACGGACATTCGGCATTCCGTGTCGAGACCAAGGACGCCAACATCCTGATCGACCCGTATCTGGTCGGCAATCCATCCTGGACCGGCGGCTGGGAAGGGCCGGCGGAAGGGGTGACGCATGTTCTGCTGACCCACGGCCACAACGATCATGTCAGCGGTTCGATCGAGGTGCTGAAGAAGAGCGGCGCCATGCTGGTCGCCAATTTCGAGGTCTGCATGTATCTCGTCGGCCAGGGCGTCAGCGACAAGAAGATCAACCCCGGCAATATCGGCGGCACCGTCGATTGCGGGCCCTTCACCACCACCTTCGTCCAGGCGCTGCATTCTTCCTCATTCGGCGGCCAGGGCGGTACCAACACCTATCTCGGCAACCCGGGCGGGCTCGTGTTGCATTTCCAGGAGGACAAGACGCTCTACCACATGGGTGACACCGACATCTTTTCCGACATGGGGCTGATCAACGAACTGCATGAACCGAAGATCGGCATCGTGCCCATCGGCGACCGCTTCACCATGGGCGGCGCGGTGGCGGCCCTTGCCTGCCGACGCTTTTTCAGCTTCGATACGGTCATTCCCTGCCATTTCGGCACCTTTCCGATCATCGACCAGACCGCCGACAAATTCGTGGCCGGCATGGAAGGATCGGGAGTCAAGGTGGCGCTGCCCGAGATCGGTAAGGCGATCGCAATCTAGCCCGTTTCGCCCTCTGCGATGGGTTGCGCTGCCTTGGGCGGCGCCCGAAGCATCGCAGGCCGGCCGATCCGGCATCATCGATGTTGCGCCGCAAGCGTCGCGCCGCTATAGCCCGCACTGGTTTTCCCGAGGCAAATAGACATGTCCGTTGATCTTCTGACCGTGAAGCGCGTCGCTCACCTTGCCCGCATTGCGGTGAGCGAGGAGGATGCCGAGCGAATGACCGGCGAGCTGAACGCCATTCTCGGTTTCGTCGAGCAACTGAACGAGGTCGACGTCTCCGACGTCGAGCCGATGACCTCGGTCACGCCGATGGAGATGAAGAAGCGGCAGGACGTCGTCACCGACGGCACCAAGGCCGCCGACATCGTCGCCAACGCGCCGGCGACGGAAGAGAATTTCTTCCTCGTTCCGAAGGTCGTGGAGTAGGGCGCCATGGCCATCGAGATCGCCGCCGAGACGCCGTTGCAGGACGACGTGCGCGCGCTGGTCGCGGAGCTCAACGCCACGCTGCTCGAGCTGACGCCGCCGGAACATTGCTACCACCTGACCGTGGAGCAGATGGCTGGCCACGACACGACCGTGTTCATCGCCCGCGACGGTGGCCTCGCCGTCGGCTGCGGCGCGCTGAAGCGGCATGACAACGCGACTGGCGAGGTCAAGCGGATGTACACGCGGCCCTCGCATCGTGGCCAGAAGATCGGCGCCCGGATCGTCGAACGGGTCGAGGCGCTGGCGCGGCAGGAAGGGCTGAAGCGCCTGGTTCTGGAGACCGGCGACCGCCACCCCGCCGCTTGGACCATCTATGAGCGCGCCGGGTTTTCGCGTTGCGGCCCGGTGCTGGATTATCCCGACTCCGAATGGTCGGTGTTTTACGAAAAGAGCCTTGCCTGATGAGCGACCTCACACATCTCACCATTTCCGAGGCCCGCGCCAAGCTGCGCGGCAAGGAGATCACCGCTGCCGAGATCACTGAGGCCTATCTCGCGGCGATCGATCGCGCCAATCCGGTGCTCAATGCCTATGTCGCGGTGACCGCCGACAAGGCGCGCGACATGGCCAAGGCCTCCGACGTCAAGCTTGCCAAGGGCGAGGGTGGCGCGCTCGAAGGAATCCCGCTCGGCATCAAGGACCTGTTCGCAACCGAAGGCGTCCACACCCAGGCCTGCAGCCATGTGCTGGACGGTTTCAAGCCGCGCTATGAATCGACCGTCACATCCAATCTGTGGGCCGACGGCGCGGTCATGCTCGGCAAGCTCAACATGGACGAGTTCGCCATGGGCTCGTCCAACGAGACCTCCTATTACGGCCCGGTCATCAACCCATGGCGGCGTTCGCGCCTCGACACGGTGGTGATGCCGACCACGCATCAGGGCGACGGCGGCTTCGTCTCGGCCGGCGGCGCCAAGACCGCGCGCACGCTGGACAATGCCCAGCTCGTCCCCGGCGGCTCCTCCGGCGGATCGGCCTCGGCCGTCGCCGCCTTCCTCTGCGCCGGCGCTACCGCGACCGACACAGGCGGCTCGATTCGCCAGCCCGCGGCCTTCACCGGCACCGTCGGCATCAAGCCGACCTATGGCCGCTGCTCGCGCTGGGGCATCGTCGCCTTCGCTTCCTCGCTCGACCAGGCCGGCCCGATCGCGCGCGACGTGCACGACGCCGCGATCCTGTTGAAGTCGATGGCCTCGTCCGATCAGAAGGACACGACGTCGGTCGACCGGCCGGTACCGGACTATGAGGCCGCGATCGGCAAACCGATCAAGGGCATGAAGGTCGGCATTCCCAAGGAATACCGCGTCGACGGCATGCCGGAAGACATCGAGGCGCTCTGGCAGCAAGGCATTGCCTGGCTGAAGGACGCCGGCGCCGAGATCGTCGACATCTCGCTGCCGCACACCAAATACGCGCTGCCGGCCTATTACATAGTGGCGCCTGCCGAGGCCTCGTCCAACCTCGCCCGCTATGACGGCGTGCGCTATGGGTTGCGCGTGCCCGGCAAGGATATTGTCGACATGTATGAGAAGACGCGCGCCGCCGGCTTCGGCCGCGAGGTCAAGCGCCGCATCATGATCGGCACCTATGTGCTGTCGGCGGGCTATTACGACGCCTACTATCTGCAGGCGCAGAAGGTGCGCACGCTGATCAAGCGCGACTTCGAGAACGTCTTTGCCGCCGGCGTCGACGTCATCCTGACGCCAGCGACGCCGTCAGCCGCCTTCGGCGTCGCCGACGAGGACATGAATTCCGATCCGGTGAAGATGTATCTCAACGACATCTTCACCGTGACGGTGAACATGGCCGGACTTCCCGGTATTTCTGTACCGGCAGGCCTCGACGGCAAGGGGCTGCCGCTCGGCCTCCAGCTCATCGGCCGGCCGTTCGACGAGGAAACGCTGTTCCAGTCCGCGCATGTGATCGAGCAGGCGGCGGGCAAATTTCAGCCGGAAAAGTGGTGGTAGCGTCGTCCCTCGTCTGAAACGGGGTGAGGGATGTTCTTCTATCTTTCCAAGATATTCTGGTTCTTCATCCAGCCGTTGAACCTAGCGATTTTCCTGCTGCTTGCCGGCTTGCTGGCGGCGCTTTTCGGCCGCCGGCGGCTGGCCACAACGGGCAGCGTGCTCGCCTTCCTGGTCCTTGGGCTATCGGCGTGGACCTCGCTCGGCGCGATGATGCTCAATCCATTGGAAGAGCGCTTCCCAAGGCCGCCATTGCCGGAGAAGGTGGACGGCATCGTCGTGCTTGGCGGCGGCCTTGAGGGTGCGATCAATCTTGCGCGCGGCGGCTTTGAGCTGAACAGCGGCGGCGACCGGATGGTGGAGACCGCCATCCTCGCCCGGCGCTTCCCGCAGGCGAGAGTGGTCGTCTCCGGCGGCAACGGCGAGCTTTTCCTCGACGCCGAGGGCGATGCCGACACTGCGCCGCGCCTGCTCAGCGCCCTTGGTGTTGCGCCCGATCGCCTGATTCTGGAGAACAAGTCGCGCAACACCTATGAGAATGCCGTCTTTACCCGCAGGCTGGTCGAGCCGAAGCCCGGCGAGACATGGCTGCTGGTGACGTCCGCGTTCCACATGCCGCGTGCCAAGGCGCTGTTCGACAAGGCAGGTTTTCCAACAGTTCCCTGGCCGGTCGACTACCGGACATCAGGGCGCGAAGGCATCGGCCTCTACCGCGACAACCCGGCTGACGCGTTGCAGGCGACCACGATGGCAATCCGCGAATGGATCGGGCTCTTCGCCTACTGGCTGTCCGGCCGGATCGATCGGCCCTTTCCTGCGCCGGGCGGCTGACCGAGCACGGCCTGCCTTGCCGCCGAGAAGAACTGACGGCGCACCAGCACAGCCAGCAGGACCAGCGTCGACAATACGAACACGACCGGGTCGACGAACCAGCCGAGATAGCCGATCGAGAAGAAGACGGCGCGCAGGCCGGAATTGAAGTGCTTTCCGGCAAGCACGTTCATGCGTGTGGCGCGCCATACCGCTGCCTCGCTGGCGGGATTGCGCGAGGCCTCGCCATGCGGGATCGGCACGGCCCCGATCAGGATCGAGCAATAGTTGAACAGCCGGTAGGCCCAGCCGAACTTGAAGAAGGCGAAGGCGAGGATCAGAACCAGGCCGAATACCTTGGTCTGGAAGGACTCGCGCGACGTCAGCGCGCCGAACGGAAGGTCGCCCAGCACGGTAAGCACCCGGTCGGAAGCGCCGAGCAGGGCGAAGCAGCCGCCGAGCGCGATCAGCGAACTGGAGGCGAAAAACGCCGTGCCTTGCTGCAGTCCGCTCATGATCGCGGTATCGACGATACGCACCTCGCGCTCGGCCATGTTGCGCATCCAGGCCTCGCGCTGGGCGTTCATCGCGGTCGTCAGCGACACGCGGCTGACGAGCTTCCCGTCCGAAGCGAGCGTATGCAGCACCCAGACAACCAGAAAGAAGGCCAGCGCCGCCAGATCGGCGGCCGAAAGATGGATGGAATCGACCATGCAAGGCTTTTATCACAGGCCGGCCCCGCATTTCGACGTCTGCTTGAGGCAGGACTCGCTGGTGATGTCGCTGCCGGAGCAAACAAAGTCGGCGGACGCCGCGCCGCGATTTGCAAAACAGCGGAAACATCGGTGTGAATTCCTATATCTAATGTCGAGACGGTTTCAGGAGACAACGGCGCGTGTTCCTTTCGGTTTTCGACCTATTCAAGATCGGCATCGGCCCATCGAGCTCGCACACGATGGGGCCGATGACGGCCGCGCGCCGCTTCCTGGACGAAATCCTTGCCGGCGACTGGCCGCGTCCGGCGGGCGTCGAGGTCGACCGCGTGGGCGCCAGCCTGCACGGCTCGCTCGCCTATACGGGCATCGGCCATGGCTCGGACCGCGCCGTCATCCTCGGCTTGGCGGGCGAGACACCGCAGACGGTCGATCCTGACGAGGCGGATGGCATCGTTGCCCGCATCGGCGCGGATAAACGGGTCTCGCCGCCTGGACATCCGTCCTATCGCTTCGACCCCGCCAAGGACCTGGTGCTCGACCGCAAGACGCCACTGACCGGCCACGCCAACGGCATGGCCTTCTATGCCTATGACGCATCCGACCGGCTGCTGCTCAAGCGCATCTATTATTCGATCGGCGGCGGCTTCGTCGTCTCCGAGGAAGAGTTGCAGCGCATGAAGGCCAAGGGCTCGGTGACGACGGAAGGCAAGAAGGTGCCTTATCCGTTCAAGAACGCCGTTGAGATGCTGGCGATGGCGGCCAAGAGCGGGCTTTCGATCGCCGAGATGAAGCGGGTCAACGAGGAAAAGCACATGTCGCGCGAGGAGCTCGACGACGGCCTCGACGCGATCTGGAGCGCCATGAAGGGCTGCATCGATCGCGGCCTGTCGCAGGACGGCATCATGCCGGGCGGCTTGAAGGTGCGCCGGCGCGCGCGCCAACTGCATGACAAGCTGCAGGAGCAATGGCAGCAGAACCGTCCCAATCCCCTGCTCGCCAATGACTGGCTGTCGATCTATGCCATGGCGGTCAACGAGGAGAACGCGGCCGGCGGGCGCGTGGTGACCGCGCCGACCAATGGCGCGGCCGGAACGCTGCCGGCGGTGCTGCGCTATTGGCTGCATTTCCATCCCGAGGCCGACCAGCCGGGCATTCGCGACTTCCTGCTGACCGCCGCTGCCGTCGGCGGCATCATCAAGTCCAACGCTTCGATTTCCGGCGCCGAGGTCGGCTGTCAGGGCGAGGTGGGCTCGGCATCGGCCATGGCCGCAGCGGGGCTCTGCGCCGTCATGGGCGGCACGCCTGAGCAGGTCGAGAACGCCGCCGAGATCGCGCTGGAGCATCATCTCGGCATGACCTGCGATCCGGTCGGCGGTCTCGTGCAGGTGCCCTGCATCGAGCGCAATGCGCTCGGCGCCGTCAAGGCGGTCACCGCCGCCTCGCTCGCCATCAAGGGCGACGGCACGCATTTCGTGCCGCTCGACGCGGCGATCGAGACCATGCGCCAGACCGGCCTCGACATGAACGAGAAATACAAGGAAACCAGCCTCGGTGGCTTGGCGGTCAATGTCGTCGAGTGCTGAAGACGCTACGCTTCCCAGCCCCTGCATTTCTTGCCAAACGATACCAATTTGTAGTACTAAGCTGCGATGAAGCGAAAGCATCAGGCAACGCTCGCGCAGATTTTCTCGCGGCCGGTAAGCGGCACAATTCGATGGTCGGATATCGAGGCATTATTCGTGGCCTTGGGTGCCGAAGTCAGTGAACGCGAAGGATCGCGCGTCGGCGTGTTTCTGTTCGGTGAGGTCCGGGTTTTCCATCGGCCCCATCCGACGCCGGACACCGACAAGGGCGCTGTTGCCAGCATCAGGAAGTGGCTGAAGAGCCATGGAGTGAGACCATGAAGAACATCATTGAGATCGACGGCCACAAGGCATCGGTGTCTTTCGACCCGGAGCTTGGATTGCTGAGGGGCGAATTCCTGGGACTGGCCGGGGGCGCGGATTTTTACGCCGCGAATGTCGAACAACTCTACGCTGAGGGCGCAACGTCGTTGAAAGTTTTCCTCGACATGTGCCGCGAGAAGGGCATCAAGCCTTTTCGAGAATTTTCCGGCCGCTTCAACGTTCGACTTGCCCCGGCCACTCACGAAGCTGCCGTCATCGCCGCCGCAGCCGAGAACAAGAGCCTCAACGAGTGGGTTGCGGAAGCAATCGAAACAGCCGCTCTGGCCTCATGATCGGGCTGGCACCGGCCTGTGCATAACGTCGCCCGGCGTTGAACCTCCGTCCTGCGGTCGCTAGATTGCGGGCATGTCTCTCAATCTCATCAAGCTCTGCGTCGGCTGCGACAGCGTCGAGGATCTGGAAGAGTGGATCGCCTTCCGTCTTGATGAGCGGCGCCGCGCTAGCGAGCCGGCCGAGCACTGGCACACAACCCGCATGGTGCCGACGCGCGGCGAGGAGATCACCGATGGCGGCTCGCTCTACTGGGTGATCAAGGGCAACGTGCAGTGCCGGCAGCTGATTACCGAGATCCGGCCTTTCGTCGACGACGAAGGCATCGGCCGCTGCCATCTGGTGCTCGATCCCGAAGTGGTGCGCACCGACTGGCAGCCACGCCGGGCGTTCCAGGGCTGGCGCTATCTCAAATCTTCCGACGCTCCGCCCGATCTCGGCAAGGGCAGGGCCGCATTGGCCGAGATGCCGCCGAAACTGCGAATGGAGCTTGCCGAACTCGGCCTGCTGTAAAGCATCACTGCGGGCATCACTTCGCGCTGGCCCTTCGGCTCGTCCGATGTGGGACTTGCAAGCATCAAGCCTACACCCCATCCTCATTTACAGGCGCAATCATCTGGACGATGCAAACCGATGGGCGTGATCATCGCATTGGCGGCTTTGCTTCTGTTGCTTTTCGGCGTCGCAACGGTCTTTGTACGCGCCGACCCCGCCAGGATGGCGGACAATCTCAGAACACTTGGGCCCGCGCTGTTGGGCCTGATCGGCGCGGCGATGCTCGTGGCCGCTCGCAGCAGCCTCGGCGGCCTGCTCGTGATTGTGGCGGCCGGCTGGTATGCGTGGATGCGAGCGAGGCGGCCGCCGCCGAGGCCTGCCGCGGCCAAACGTTCGACCGTGCGCACCGCGGCTCTCGAAATGGACCTTGACCACGACAGCGGCAAGCTCGAGGGCCTGGTTCTCGCCGGCCACTATGAGGGTAAAATGCTGGGCGCGATGGGGATCGAAGACCTGCAGCAACTCTACGTCGAGCTGCGGCCGGACCCGGAGAGCCGCCAACTGCTAGAGACGTATCTTGACGGCCGTTTTCCCGTCTGGCGCAAGGACGCGCAACCGGACAGTGGCGAAAGGCTGGGTGTTGCGCCAGGTGCGGGCGCCATGACTAAGGAGGAGGCCTACAAGATCCTTGGTCTTGAAGCGGGGGCTGCCGCGGCGGATATCCGCAAGGCGCACCGCCGCCTGATGCAGCGCCTGAACGCTGATGTCGGCGGCACGTCTGTCCTGGCGGCGCGGATCAATGAAGCCAAGGACGTCTTGCTCTCCAATCACGACTAGTCTCCTTCGACGCGGAACTTCCCGGGAGGTTCAAACGCCGCCTATTGCTGGACAGCGTAGCACTCGATTTTCTTACGCTTCAGGGCATCGCAGGCCTTCCAGGCTGCGTCCTTCGATCCGAAGCCGCCGAAGCGGGCGCGGTAGTAGGTGACGCCGCCCTTGTCGAACGCGACAGTGAAGCCCGACGCATCGGCCAGCACCTTCGGCGCCTGCTTGCTCGTCTTGTCGAGAAGGGCTTGTGCCCCCGATTGCGTCGGCGAGGACGCGATCTGCACCACCCATCCGGACGGCACTGAAGACGTCTTGACCGGATCGACGGCCGCCGGCGCCGGCTCGGCGTAGGCGGCAACGGTCTGTGATGCGGTTTCGGTCTGCGTTGTGGTTTCCTGCGGCGCGGGTGCCGGAGCCATGGCGGCCACAGCCACCGTCTTCACCTTCCTGACCTGGATCACCGGCTTGGTTTCCTCGGCGACCGGCGCATTGTCATCGGCCGAGGCGACTTCCGTGTCGTCGACGGCCGGCTTTTCGTCCGGGGTCGGCGCGTCATGCTTCGGCAGAAGGACCTTTGCCAAAGCCTTGATCGGGTTGTCGCCGCCCGCCTTGGCGATCAGATTGCCGCCGCCGCGGGTCGAGGCGCGCGGCAGGTAAGCGTTGATCAGCGAGGCCATCTGGTTGTCGCGGCTGCGGCCGGAAGCACCGCCCATCACCACGGCGACAAGACGGCGGTCGCCATCGGCGACGGAGGAAACCAGATTGTAGCCGGAAGCGCGCGTGTAGCCGGTCTTGATCCCGTCGACGCCCTTGACGCGGCCGAGCAGTCGATTGTGGCCGTTGATGCGCTGGCGGCCATAGAGGAACGAGCGCTGCGAGAAATAGCCGTAATATTGCGGGAAGTGCTCTCGGAGCGCGATGCCCAGCATGGCCATGTCGTGCGCCGTGGTGAACTGGCCCGGATCGGGCAGGCCGTTGGCATTGCGGAAGACGGTGCCGTTCATGCCGAGCTGGCGCGCCTTGGCCGTCATTATGCGGGCAAAATTATCTTCGCTGCCGCCCAGCATCTCGCCCAGCGCGGTCGCCGAATCGTTGGCCGACTTCGTCACCATCGACAGGATCGCTGTCTCGACCGGCACCGAGCCGCCGGCGCGCACGCCGAGCTTGGTCGGCGGCTCGGACGCGGCGTGGGCCGAGAACGGCACCGGCGTGTTCCTGCTGATCCTGCCTTTCGCCAAGGCCTCGAAGGTGAGGTAGAGCGTCATCATCTTGGTCAGCGAGGCGGGATAGCGCCGGCCGTTGGCGTCGGCCGAATAGAGCACCTTGCCGGTCTTGGCGTCGACGACAATGGCCGCCGACTTTGCGGCAAGAGCCGATGCGACATCGGCGGCGACAATCGTCACCGCGAGCGCGGCGACCATGATCGCCTTGAAGGAGAATGAAGATTTGGAGACGAAGCCCGACAACGCCTGACGCACCGCTACTTACCCTGAATTTTCGTTGCCCCGGAGGCGGCAGAGGGAGTGCCTGCCTCGCTTCCGGCCAAGCTATCGCGGCCAGCGTTACCAATCCGTTTATGGTAACCGCCGCGTTCACCATTTTCCGGCGATTTGAGCCTCTGTTTATTCGAATTTTAGCCGTTGCTGCCTCGCGCGCGCCCTGCGGCTCAAGGGAATCTTGACTTTTGTGCAATGCACAATATATTGAAGTGCATTGCACAAGGGCGCCCGGGGCTAATGGGCGTTTCAACCAAGGGAAGAATGAAATGACCCAGACCTATGAGGATTTCTCGAAATACGGCAAGGAGTTTGCCGACACCGGGCTGAAGAGCTTTGCCTCGCTCACCAAGGGTGCGCAGGCGATCGCCACCGAAGCCGGCGAATACACCAAGAAGAGCTTCGAGGCCGGCAGCGCCGCCGTCGAGAAGCTGTTCTCGGCCAAGTCGATCGAGAAGGCCATCGAGATCCAGACCGACTACGCCAAGCAGAGCTATGAGAGCTTCGTGGCCGAAGCCAGCAAGATCGGCAATCTCTACGCCGAACTCGCCAAGGAAGCCTACAAGCCGTTCGAATCGGTCGTCGCCAAGGCGAAGTAATTTCGTCGGTTCACATCCGACACGACCTGCGGGCCTGCAGAAAGGACCCGGTCGCGGAAACGCGGCCGGGTTTTTTCATGCGCGATCGCAACCACCCGAGCCTTGCCGCATTCACGATTGAGAAATTCGCTGAAGTTTGCCCACCTAGCCATATTGTCAGCTAAACAGAAGGGCTTAAAATCGGTCATCGAAGACCTACATGTTGAACTCGCATGAGGATTCGAAAAGGCAGGACTACGTGACGATCGGTTTGACTGCCACGACAGGCGTGGTGCGAATGCAAAGTGACGGCGACCGCAACGATCCCGGTCGCGGCACCGCGGTCATCACGCGCACCAAAACCAAGACCAAGAAGCCCAGTCTCTACAGGGTCCTCATCCTCAACGACGACTACACTCCGATGGAGTTCGTGGTTCACGTCCTGGAGCGTTTTTTCCAGAAGGACCGCGAGGCCGCCACACGCATCATGCTGCATGTTCATAATCATGGAGTGGGCGAGTGCGGGGTCTACACATTCGAGGTGGCCGAGACCAAGGTGTCTCAGGTCATGGATTTCGCCCGACAGAATCAGCATCCGCTGCAATGCGTGATGGAGAAGAAGTGAGGTAACATGCCGGCTTTCTCCCAAGGCCTGGAAAAGGCGCTACATCAGGCGCTGACATTCGCCAACGAGCGGCATCACGAATATGCAACGCTCGAACATTTGCTGCTCGCGCTCATCGACGATACCGAGGCGGCCGCCGTCATGCGCGCTTGCAATGTCGATCTCGACGAGCTCAAGCACACCGTTCTCACCTATATCGACACCGAGCTCGACAACCTCGTCACCGGTTACGACGAGGATTCCAAGCCGACCGCCGGGTTCCAGCGCGTCATCCAGCGCGCCGTCATCCATGTGCAATCGTCCGGTCGCGAGGAAGTGTCCGGCGCCAACGTGCTCGTCGCCATCTTTGCCGAGCGTGAAAGCCACGCCGCCTATTTCCTGCAGGAGCAGCAGATGACCCGCTACGATGCGGTCAACTACATCTCGCACGGCATCGCCAAGCGCCCCGGCGCTTCGGAGTCGCGCACGCCGCGCGGCGCCGAGGACGAGCAGGGCGGCCAGAATGGGGCCGAGCCGCAGGAGGACGGCGGCAAGAAGAAGCCGCAGGACGCGCTGACGGCTTACTGCATCAACCTCAACAACAAGGCCAAGGCCGGCAAGATCGATCCGCTGATCGGCCGCGAGAGCGAGATCAACCGCACCATCCAGGTGCTGTGCCGCCGCTCCAAGAACAACCCGCTCTATGTCGGCGACCCCGGCGTCGGCAAGACGGCGATCGCCGAGGGCCTTGCCAAGCGCATCGTCGAAGGCGATGTGCCGGAGGTGCTGCAGGACGCCACCATCTTCGCGCTCGACATGGGCACGCTGCTGGCCGGCACGCGCTATCGCGGCGACTTCGAGGAGCGGCTGAAGCAGGTCGTCAAGGAGCTCGAGGACTATCCCGGCGCGGTGCTGTTCATCGACGAGATCCACACCGTGATCGGCGCTGGGGCCACCTCCGGTGGCGCCATGGATGCGTCGAACCTGTTGAAGCCGGCGCTGTCGTCCGGCGCGATCCGCTGCATCGGCTCGACCACCTACAAGGAGTTCCGCCAGTTCTTCGAGAAGGACCGCGCGCTGGTGCGGCGTTTCCAGAAGATCGACGTCAATGAGCCGACCATCGAGGACGCCATCGCGATCATGAAGGGCCTGAAGCCCTATTTCGAGGAGTTCCACAAGGTCCGCTACACGAGCGAGGCGATCAAGGCCTCGGTCGAGCTCTCGGCGCGCTACATCAACGACCGCAAGCTGCCGGACAAGGCGATCGACGTGATCGACGAGACCGGCGCCTCGCAGATGCTGGTGCCGGAGGCCAAGCGCAAGAAGACGATCGGCATCAAGGAGATCGAAGCGACGATCGCCACCATGGCGCGCATTCCGCCGAAGACGGTTTCGGCCGACGACGAGAAGGTGCTTCAGGGTCTCGATATCGAGCTGAAGCGCGTCGTCTACGGTCAGGACACCGCCATCACCGCGCTGACGTCGGCGATCAAGCTGGCGCGGGCCGGTCTGCGCGAGCCGGAGAAGCCGATCGGCTCCTACCTGTTCTCAGGACCAACCGGCGTCGGCAAGACGGAAGTGGCCAAGCAGCTCGCGGCCTCGCTCGGTGTGGAGCTGCTGCGCTTCGACATGTCGGAATACATGGAACGCCACACCGTCTCGCGGCTGATCGGCGCGCCTCCCGGCTATGTCGGCTTCGACCAGGGCGGCCTGCTTACCGACGGGGTCGACCAGCATCCGCACTGCGTGCTCCTGCTCGACGAGGTCGAGAAGGCGCATCCCGACCTGTTCAACATCCTGTTGCAGGTGATGGACCACGGCAAGCTGACCGACCACAACGGCAAGCAGATCGATTTCCGCAATGTCATCCTGATCATGACCACCAATGCGGGTGCTTCCGATGCGCAGCGTGCGGCGATCGGCTTCGGCTCGACCAAGCGCGAGGGCGACGACGTCGAGGCTATCAACCGGCTGTTCACCCCGGAGTTCCGCAACCGTCTTGATGCGATCATCCCGTTCAGCTCGCTGCCGGTGCCGGTCATCCACCAGGTTGTGCAGAAGTTCGTCATGCAGCTGGAAGCGCAGCTTTCCGAGCGTGGCGTCACCTTCGACCTGTCGCCGGAAGCGATCGCCTGGCTGGCCGACAAGGGTTACGACGAGCGCATGGGCGCGCGTCCGCTCGGCCGCGTCATCCAGGAGCACATCAAGAAGCCGCTGGCCGACGAGGTGCTGTTCGGTAAGCTGAAGAAGGGCGGCACGGTGCGCGTCACTGTCGAGAAGAAGGAGACCGGCGAAACCGGCCTGAAGCTCGAGTCGCTCGCCGACGAAGCCCCGGTGAAGCCGAAGAAGGAAGAGCCGGAGGACTCGCCGAAGC
Source organism: Mesorhizobium tamadayense (assembly GCF_003863365.1). Taxonomy (GTDB): domain Bacteria; phylum Pseudomonadota; class Alphaproteobacteria; order Rhizobiales; family Rhizobiaceae; genus Mesorhizobium; species Mesorhizobium tamadayense. The sequence goes on from NZ_RQXT01000022.1 coordinate 36,890, forward strand.
CAAGGAAGGCAGCGGCGAAGAAGCCCGCCGCCAAGAAGGCGGTGGCGCGGAAGCCGGAATCGAAGGGCAAGGACGGCGGCAAGCGAAGCCTGGTCCCGCAACTGCCCCGCAAGGGCTGATCGGCCTAAAGCGCGTCGCGTCGAAATGGATTCAGGCGACGCGCTTTAGGTGTTTGTTTTGATGCATGTCGTTCTCCCAAAACGGCTGCACACTTTTTGGGCGACATGCATTGAAGTCAAAAAAAGCCCCGGCCCCGGGGCTTTTTTCGTTGGGAGGAACCCGAACGTGGCGGCTGGGCAAATCATCATTCTGAACGGCGCGCCGCGCTCCGGAAAGTCGAGCATTGCCGCCGCGATCCAAGACATGTTCGATGGCGTTTGGATCAATTTCGGCGTCGATGCCTGCGCGCAAATCACGCCGCCGCGACTGCGTCCGGGCATTGGCCTGCGCCCCGGCGGCGAACGACCCGATCTCGAGGCCCTTGTGCCGCGCATCTACGCCGCGCTTTATGACTCCATCGCGGCACACAGCCGGCTGGCGCTGAATGTCGTCACCGATGTCGGTCACCACGATGCCTATTCGAGGCCGCTCGACATCCTTTCCGATTGCGCCCGGCGTCTGGCCGGGCTGCCGGTCCTGTTCGTCGGCGTCCGCTGTCCGATCGAGGTGATCCTGCAAAGGCGTTCCGCTAGTGGAGCGGACGGAGCTTATGTGAGCGGCTCCGTTGGCGATCCGGTGCCGCTGCCCGTTCGCCGTTGGCAGGAAGAGGTGCACAGGCCAGGCATTTACGATCTGGAGGTCGATACGTCGCGGCAAAATCCGGCCGAGTGCGCCGGGGCGATCCGGCACCGGCTCGAGGCCGGACCAGAACCGCTGGCCTTCCGGAAGCTGGCGCAAATGCGAGCAAGGGACAAGGACGGCAACCAGCGCAGCCCGATGCCGCGACTGCCGGGCTGGAAGACCTGAAGATCAAAAAGCCCCCAAAGACGGAACTTTTCATTTCATGCCTTGCTGGTTGCAGACGTCAGGCAACGCCGCCCGGCGCGAAGCGTGTCTGAAGATATCCGCATGCCTTCCAGATCATTGTCGATATGAGCGCACCCGCGTAGCCGTCGATGGCATAGTGCCAGCCAAGCACGACCGAGCCGACCATTATCATACCGGCGAATGCCCACATCAGGATGCCGGCCAGCCGGGAGCGGCGCGTTGCGTAAAGAGAGAAAAGCACCGCCATCGCCACGTGCATGGATGGGAAAGCGGATATTCCGATACTGCCATTGGTCGCGCCGGTATAGCCGCTCCATAGCATGTCCTGCGTGCTGAGCGCCCAGATCGGATAGATGCGATCGGCGGCGGCGAGCGCTTGCATGAGGGGACGAAAGTCACCGCCGAGCCCCAGTCGCTCGTAAAAGCACGGCCCTGCCGACGACAGCCCCATCGCCAGGAAGAAGCCGCCAAGCGTCCATATCAGCATGAAGCTCATCAGGAACTGATGACGCAGCTTCGTATCGTTGCGTGTGGTGCAGGCTGTGAAAACCGTGGCGATGAGCACGATGAACCAGAAATTGTACGCGATATTGAGCATCCTCAATGCAAATGGCGACTGGACGACAAACCATAGCCATTCGTCCGGTGCTCGGCCGAAATGCAGGATCCGATCGGCGTGAGCCAGCGCCTTGTCCCATGCAAATGGGGAGAGGATTGCGATGGCTCCTTTCAGCACACCGACGGCGGATATGAAGGCGATGCTCGCGGCCAGGCCATTCAGGCTGTTGGCAGTGCGTTCGGCGTCGCCGAAAAAGCTGCCCAGAGATTTCAGGAAGGTACCGAGCGGTTCGGTATCCCGCTTGACCAGCGCAAGGTGGAGAAAGATTCCAAGCGCAAAGACGCAGCCGCAGATCCAGAAAGCGATGAAAAGGTACTGAGCGTATTCCTCCAGCACGCTGAAATCCGGCATGTTTCCGGTATGCATGCCGATCAGTGTTGCCAGAAGCAGGGCACCGACGGCCATGGCGTGCAGCAGCCGGTGCCGCCGAAAGGCGTCCGCCAGGTCAATCAGAAAAGCACGTCCGACAGCCGTCCTCGCAAGGGGGGTCGACGTCGCAACCGAATTTTCCATGGTTTGAGACCCAATAGCTCGCCACTGCCTCAGCGTTTTACAGCGAGATGGTTCGATATTTCCTAAAGCGCGTCGCGATCTTTCAGATTCGCTCCATGCGCTTTAGGTTTTTGATTTTGCGCATGCCTTTATCCCGAAACCGGTTCCCACTTTCGGGAGACATGCTTTAACCAGACGATTCGAGTGCAAACGTTCACATCCGGCGCTGCACGCGACCGGCTAGACCCGAAAAAACGCACGGAGGTTCCCGCGGCAAACCGAATCGGGTTCGTCGGTCCGGGGCTATCGATAGGCCTTCAATGTCGGCGGAAGTGCGAGCTTCAATTTCTCAGTGCCGCGCGGATCTTGCCGGCGTTCTCGGCCAGCACCTCCGGCTTCTCCATCTGCCCGGAATGCGGCTTCAGCGGCACGCCGTCGAAGCGCGGGATGACATGGACATGGAGGTGGTAGACAGTCTGCCCGGAGGCCGATTCGTTGAATTGCATCAGGGTGACGCCGTCGGCGTTGAACGCCTTCTTCACTGCCGCGGCCAGTTTCTGCGCGGCGGCAAACAGCGGACCGAGCGTTGCCGGGTCGGCGTCGAGGATGTTGCGCGACGGCGCCTTCGGCACCACCAGCGTGTGGCCGATCCCTTGCGGCATCACATCCATGAAAGCGATGACGGCATCATCCTCATAGACGCGGTGCGAGGGAATCTCACCGCGCAGGATTTTCGCGAAAATATTGCCGGGATCGTAATCGGCCATGGCGCGCTCCTGATCATGATGTCCCGCCTCGTGTAGCGAAGCCGCGATGGCGCGGCAAGGCAAAGTCAGCTCAGATCGACCATGCCCGCTTCGACCAGCGCCCGGTGGAAGCGCCGCTTTCGCGTCGAGGCGGGGTCGAAATAGATGGCCGGATTGTCCCGCAACAATGCAGCGCGCGTGGCAAAGACCGGATCGAGGGGCATGCCCGCGGCCTGCAGCGCGAGCGTGGACAAATAGGCCACGTCGAGCGCCAGCGGCGCCGCAAGGTCCGGCGGCAGCGCGCAATTCATCGCCTCGATCGCATAGAAGCTTTCGTAAAGCGCCGGGTCCGAAGGCGGCCTGCCGCTCATGGCGGCGGTGAACGAGGGCTGATGGTCGCCAAAACGCACGATGATCGCGGGATGGCCGTCCAGGATCGCGTCCAGCTTGGCGCGGAATGCGTCGTAGGCGCCGACTGTTTCCGCGAGCCGGACCACGTATTCGCCATACTCCGCGCTGCCGACGGCGGCGTCCGCTTCGCGGCGAAGCCCGGCATGATGGTCTTCGGGAAAGACGCGGCGGCGATGATCGCCATGGTTCATCAGCGTCGAGATCGACAGGAAGCAGGGTTCGCCACCCGCCGCCTGTTTCTGGAACAGGCCAAGCGCATGGTCATAAAGCTGCTCGTCATGATGCTCGCGTCGCCAGCGCTCGCCATCGAATGGCAGCGGCAAGGTTTCGGCGTAAGCGACATCGTCGAGCCCGATGGATCTATAGAAACTGCCGCGATTGAGGAAAGATGGTCCGTCGCAGCTCAGATAGGAAAGGCTGTAGCCGATAGCCGACAGGTAAGGCGGAAGCGAATGACGGATGCGCCCGTCAAGGAGATGGAAGACGTAGCGACTGTCGGTGCCGAACGACCGCGTCGACAACCCTGTCAGGATGGAGAATTCGCTCTGCAGCGAGCTGCCGCCGAAGACCTCGACATTGAGCGTGCCGGAGAGGCCGCCGGGCGGGGAGAAGAAGCGCTGGAACGCCTCGCCGATCGGCAGGCCGAAGCGCCGCGGGTCGAAGGTCGATTCATGCAGGATCATGATGATGTGCGGCAACGGCTCGCCCGACGGCTGCTTCGCCGGTACCGGCGGCAGCAACGGCAACGGCTCGGCGTCGATGTCGACAAAGGCAGGCCGCCGCGACGGTCCGGCGCCGAACAGGGAAGCGACGAAGGCCGAAAGGTGGGCACGGTCCTGTGTCAGCAACTGGAACCTGAAACGCGATGTGCCGCCGCTCGAGCGGAAAGTGATCAGGTAAAAGCAGGCGGCAGCGCCGAATACCGCAAGGCGGATCGGCAGCGGCCTCGCGGGCTCGTCCAGCATCATGTCGATGGTGACGGTCAGCGCTGCGATGACAGCCATGCCGAAAAGAGCGGGGACGATTACCCGGGCATGGTCGGCAAGCACGCCGCGAAAGCTGCTTGGGGCGAGGTGGTAGAGATCGCCCGCCAGCAGGTTGAAGCCGAGCTGACGGTACTTGAGCTTGGAGACGGCTCCTATCGTCGCCGCCAGCGCGAGCGTCGTCCACAGCGCCCTGGTCCTCCCCGGCAGCAAGAGATGTGTAAGGCCGAAGAAGAGAATGACCGTCGCGAAGCCAAGATGCCATGTCGCCGGCCTGCGCTCGAACCACGCGACCAGCGGCAGGACGATCAAGAGACCTACTACGCCGAGCCATTGCCCGGCGTCCAAGGATGCCAAACCCCACATGCTTCCCCCGGGCGCCGAGGCAACCCATATCCCAGGTTGTGTCTAGCGGATTTCGCTCGCTCGGTAAACTCGGGAAGAGGGGCCTATTCCTCAAGATCCTTGCGGAACGGCGTGTGCTCTTCGAGATATTCGCCCATCCGCTCGACCTCGCGCCGCTCGCGTCGCAGATAGTCGGCAACGGCGTTGCGCAGGCCGGGATGGGCAATGTAGTGCGCCGAATGCATGGTCACCGGCTGATAGCCGCGCGCCAGCTTGTGCTCGCCTTGCGCGCCAGCCTCCACCACCTTCAGCTTGCGGTCGATCGCAAAGTCGATCGCCTGATGGTAGCAAACCTCGAAATGCAGGAAGGGGTAGTCCTCGATGCAGCCCCAGTTGCGGCCGTAGAGCGCGTCGGAGCCGATGAAGTTGATGGCGCCGGCGATGTAGCGGCCGTTGCGCTTGGCCATCACCAGAAGGATATCGTCGGCCATGCGCTCGCCGATCAGCGAGAAGAACTGGCGGTTGAGATAGGGCCGGCCCCATTTCCGGCTGCCGGTATCCATGTAGAAGCCGAAGAAATCGTCCCAGGCGCGTTCGGTGATGTCCTTGCCGGTCAGCCAGTCGATGCTTATGCCCTCGACCAGCGCCTCGCGCCGCTCCTTCTTCATCGCCTTGCGCTTGCGCGAGGCAAGCGTAGCGAGGAAGTCGTCATAGTTCGAAAAGCCTTCGTTGAAGAAATGGAACTGCTGGTCGGTTCGGTGCAGAAAGCCGGCCGCCTCCAGCGTCGCGACGTCAGGCTCCGCCGCGAAAGTGACATGCGCGGAGGAGACGCCAAGCCTGTCTGTCACCATCTTGAGGCCGGCGGCGAGGCCAGCCTTCACCGCGCTCGCGTCCTCGGCCTTGCCGACCAGCAGGCGAGGGCCGGTGACCGGCGTGAATGGCACGGAACATTGCAGCTTCGGATAATAGCGCCCGCCGGCCCGCTCGAAGGCGTCGGACCAGCCGTGATCGAAAACGTACTCGCCCTGGCTGTGCGACTTGAGATAGCAGGGCACGGCGCCCAGCAGCCTGCCTTGCGCATTCTCGAGCCTGAGGTGGTGGCCCTGCCAACCGGTGCGCCGGATGGCGCAGCCGGAGTCCTCCAGCGCGCTCAGAAAGGCGAATGAAACCAGCGGGTTGTAGCCGTTTTCCTTGTCGTCGCGCGTGGTCCCGGCGAAGCCGTTCCACTCCTCCTGGGTGAAGGCGCCGATCCCGGCGGCGACACGGATCGCATACTCCGTGTCAGCCGCTTGCCTCTCGCAGTCGTCCCCTTGATCCATGGACCTTATTTAAGTTGCGTGCCGGCGCGTGCAAGCCTGCTCACACTACCTTCACGAGATTGGGTTCGAAACCCTCGAAGGTCATCTGGTCGGCATATTTGAAGGTGAGGTCGACCGCCGGCTGGTCATGCACGGTCCAGGTGATGACCGGCATCCTGAGCTTCTCGCGCACGAAGCTGACGAACGGGTTCGGTAGGTCCCCGGCGGCATAGGAGGTGAAGGCGAGGTTGTGCGCCAGCATGGCAAAATGCGCCTCGATCAGCTGGTTGTCCTTGCCATAAGCGGTCAGCCCGCCGGGAATGCCCGGCGCATCCTTGGCGAAATCGCGGATCAGCCAGTGGTCGAACGACATGATCGCCACATAGCCCTTGTAGCGCTTGAGCAGCCTGCCGACGCTCGCCACCAGCCCGTTGTCGTGGCCGGCAACGCCTTTCAGCTCGACCACCAGCGGCACCCGGCCGTCCACTAGGTCGAGCGCTTCCTGCAGTGTCGGCACGTGGTCCTTGGTGCCGCCCACCTTGAGCGTCGTCAGCTCGGCCGCGGTGCGCTGCCAGACGAAGCCGTCCTCGCCGGTCAGCCGTTTCAGATCGCCGTCATGGATGATGACCGGCACGCCGTCGGACGAGAGATGCACGTCGCATTCGATCGCGTAGCCACGCTCGGCCGCTGCGGCCAAGGCCGATAGCGTGTTCTCCCAGCGCGTCTTGTTCATGTCGTGGAAGCCGCGATGCGCGACCGGGCGGGCAATCAGCCAGGAAAGGTCGGTCATGTCAGGCTCGTTCACTCGACTTCGAAGATCGCTTCGATTTCCACTGCGGCGTTAAGCGGCAGCGAGGCGGTGCCGACGGCGGAGCGGGCATGCTTGCCGCGCTCGCCTAGAGCTGCGACCAGGAAGTCGGAGGCGCCGTTGGCGACCAGATGCTGCTCTACGAAATTCGGCGCCGAGGCGACGAAGACCGTGATCTTGACCAGCCGGCGGATCTTCTCGAGATCGCCGAGCGCCGCCTTGGCCTGCGCCAGGATGTTGATGGCGCAGAATTTCGCCCCTTCCTTGCCGGCAGCGGTGTCGATGTCGCTGCCGAGCAGCCCACTTGCCTGCAGCTTGCCGTCCTTCAGCGGCAGTTGACCGGCGGTGAACAGCGTGTTGCCGGTCCGGCAGTAGGGCACATAGTTGGCAGCGGGCGCGGCGGCGGCCGGAATGGTGACGCCGAGATCGCTTAGCCGCTTTTCGATTGTTTCGCTCATTGGTTTTCCCTATTGCTGGAAGGCGCCGCGCTGGCCGGGCCGAAATTGCTATTTTTGCCTCGCTTCCGCCACGACTTTTTTTAAGCTGGACCATCTTTCCCTGCGGCCTGCCATCGGTCGCGACGATCGGAGCACTTCATGCGCGTGACGCGCCTTTTCCTTTCCGCCGCCTTGCTTTCGATGACCATCCCCATGGCTCCGGCGTTTGCCGTGCCCGCGCTGCAAGCGCACCGCGCCGTCTACGACCTTACCCTCAACAAAGCGTCCGACCGCTCGGGCATCACCGGCATTTCCGGCCGCATGGTGTATGAGTTCAACGGCTCTGCCTGCGAGGGCTACACGGTGAAGTTCCGCTTCGTCACCCAGATCGTCACCAGCGAAACCACCAGGCTGACAGACCAGCAGACGACGACGTTCGAGGACGCCGAGGGCAAGACCTTCTCCTTCGTGACGAAATCCTTCGTCGACCAGAACCTCGACAAGGAGGTCAAGGGCATGGCGACCAGGGGGGCGAAAGGCCTCAAGGTCGATATCGACAAGCCCGAGAAGAACACGCTGGAACTCGCCGCCACGCAATTCCCGACCCAGCATCTGGTCGAGTTGATCGGCAAGGCCGAAAAGGGCGAGAACTTCTATCAGACCAATCTGTTCGACGGCTCCGAGGACGCCAATAAGGTGATGACGACCACCGTCGTCGTCGGCAAGAAGGCCGACGCGGAGAAGTCCGACCCGGAGGCGCCGGCGCTCGCCAAGCTCGCCACCGACAAGTACTGGCCGGTCGACATCGCTTATTTCGACGATACCGGCAAAGGCGGCGAGGAAGTGCCGGAGTACCGGATCAGCTTCAAGCTGCATGAGAACGGCATCACGCGCGATCTCGTCATGGACTATGGCGACTTCTCGATGACCGGCAAATTGGTGAACCTGTCGCTGTTCGATCAGGCCAAGCCTTGCCCGGCCTCGAAATAGCAGCGGGTTAACCACAAAGCGGCGTGCCGCGGCGGCCTGACTTGAAGGCGCCGCAATCCTGTCCCAGCTTTCCTGAAGGCATTTCGGGGGAGAGGCTTGGGCAGGATCGACGTGTTCGTGGCGCCGCGACCCAATCCGGCGCTGATCAATGTAATGACGATCGTCAACCGCATCGTCATGCTGCATGGCGTTCCCGGGCTCCGTGATTTGTTGCCGTTCAACAGGCTCGCCGGCCTGCGCGGCGTCGCCAATGTCCGCCACATCGACTTTCCCGCCGCCGACCAACAACGGCTGCAGGCCTGCTGCGGCGAGGGGCAAGCGACGTTCATCACGCCCAACCATCCGGAATTCTTCACCGACTGGATGATCGACAAGGAGATCGTCTCGCGCGTCAGCCCGCTTGCCGCGTCCTGGGCCACGCATGGCGTGGTCAACGGGCTTGGCCGGCTGATGCAGAAATTCTGGCTGGCCAACAATCTGATCGCGCAGATCCCGGGCAACAGCGAAGCCGCCAAGGCGCATTCGGTCGACTGGGCGCTGAAAGGCTATGGGGTGTTGCTTCACCCGGAAGGCAGCGTCGGCTGGCACGGCAATTATGTCGCGCCGCTGCTTCCCGGCGCGGTGGAGATGGGGCTCGCGGCGCTGCCGCGCGGCCGCGAGACGAACACGGATTTCAAGGTCTGGGTCGCCCCGGTGGTGTGGAAGCTCGCTTTCACCGGTAATGTCGAGCGGGCGCTTGCCAGGGAATGCGCCTATGTCGAGAAAAGTCTGAAAATCGAAGGCGCCGCAAACGGCCCGCTGCCGGAGCGCGTCTATCGCCTCTATTCAACCCTGTTGTCCCGCGACGAACAGGCCTGCGGCGTGACGGCGCAGGAGAGCGTTCCCTATGCTGTCCGCCAGCAACGAGTGCTGACCGAGCTTGGCAAGCGACTCGCGGAAGACGTTGCGGCCGATGCCGGCCTCGACCTGGCCGAACTGCTGCGGCGTTCACGCCGCTGGCTGCGCGACGGAAAGGCCGGTGCTGATGCGCAGAAAGGCGTGCGAAAACTGACCGAAACGATCCAGCGCATTCAGCGCGTCGGCTCATGGGCCTTCGTCAATGCGACCATCACCCAGGAAGAGATCGCCGAGCATCTGAAGCGTCTCCGCAACGATTATTGCAAGGGCTCATTGCGCGACACGATCAACCGCTTCGTCCCGCAGCCTGCCGGGCCGCGCTGCGCCCATATCCGCGTGCCGGAGCCGTTGGGATTGCACGCTTATGACGGCTCGGTCGACGAGGCGCTCGCCTTGTTGCGCTCACGCATGCAGGACGCCGTGACGAAGATCGTGACCGAGGTCGATGCCGCTGGCGGCTTCATTTCCTATCCGAATCCCTTCTATCATCGCTGACTTCACTCCGGCCCGGGCGACTGTGAACGGGCCGGTGACGTCGGTTGGAGTGCTGCAAACCCGATGGCTGTCTATGTCGATGCGGCGATCTGGAAATGGGCCGGCCATCGCTGGTGCCATCTGCTCGCCGACGACACCGACGAGTTGCACCGCTTTGCCGCCAAGCTCGGCCTAAAACGCTCATCCTACCAGGGACCGCCGAAGACTTCTGCGCCGCATTACGATATCACCGGCTTCGAGCGCGACCGTGCGGTACGGCTAGGCGCAATCGAATGCAGCCGCGAAGAGATCGTCGCGATTTTCAGGCGCGTCCGGGTGCCAAACGGGAAGATACAACCATGACGTTGACGGCATTTCTGGCTTATTGTGCCGCGATCATGATCGCTGCGGCCACGCCCGGCCCTGCGATGTTTGCTGTCATCACCAACGGGATCTCGCGTGGCTTCGTTCGCGCCTTCATGGCCGGTGTCGGCGTCGCCGCCGGCGACGCGGTGCTGGTCACCTTGGCGCTGCTCGGCCTTGTGGCGTTGGCACAGACCTTCGAATGGGTTTTTCTCGCCCTGAAATATGCGGGTGCCGCCTATCTGGTCTTTCTCGGCATCAGGATGTGGCGGTCGGCCGCCGCGCAACCCGATGGCCTGCAAGCGCAGCCGAGGCTGTCCCGATCGTTTTTGCTCGGCGCGTCCATCGCGCTGGGCAACCCCAAGGCAATTCTGTTCCACGCTTCCATAATGCCGCTGATCCTCGACCTGGATACGATGACCTTCGGCGACGGGCTGCTCGTGGTGATCAGCGTCAATATCGCCACCATGGGTGTCTATGCCGCACTTTCCGGGCGGGCCTCGGGCTGGTTCAGGACAACGAAGCGCATGCGCCTGATAAACAGGTTCGCAGGCGGCGCCATGATCGGCACTGATGCGCTGATCGCCGCACGCTGAGTCGAGCGACGCGACGCCGCTTGCGTTTGTCGCGCTTCCCCTCTATATGCGCGCTCATTCCACACACGGACTTTGGTGTCTGCCCGGGAGAAATCCGGCTGAAACCTCCGGTGGCATCGAGGACATAAGTCCGAAAATGCCTGTGTCCGTGGAGGCCAACCGGAAAGGAACTAAGAATGGCTCTGCCTGATTTCAGCATGCGCCAGCTTTTGGAAGCTGGTGTTCACTTCGGCCACCAGACCCACCGCTGGAACCCGAAGATGGCGCCTTACATCTATGGCGCCCGCAACAACATCCACATCATCGACCTGTCGCAGACGGTGCCGCTGCTGCACCAGGCCCTGAAGCAGGTTTCCGACACCGTCGCCAAGGGCGGCCGCGTGCTGTTCGTCGGCACCAAGCGCCAGGCTTCGGACATCGTCGCCGACGCCGCGCAGCGTTCGGCCCAGTACTATGTCAACTCGCGTTGGCTGGGCGGCATGCTGACGAACTGGAAGACGATCTCGAACTCGATCCAGCGGCTGCGCAAGCTCGACGAGACGCTCGGCGGCGAGGCCCAGGGCCTCACCAAGAAGGAGCGCCTCAACCTCGATCGCGAGCGCGAGAAGCTCAACAAGGCGCTGGGCGGCATCAAGGACATGGGCTCGACGCCGGACCTGATGTTCGTCATCGACACCAACAAGGAAGCGATCGCCATCCTCGAGGCCAAGCGCCTCGGCATCCCGGTCGTCGCCATCATCGATTCGAACTGCGATCCGGACAAGATCGACTTCCCGATCCCGGGCAATGACGACGCGGCGCGCGCCATCCAGCTCTACTGCGATCTGATCGCCAAGGCTGCCATCGACGGTATCGCCCGTCAGCAGGGCGCGCTCGGCATGGACATCGGCGCGTCGGCCGAGGCCCCCGTCGAGCCGGCGCTCGACACCCCGGCGGCCGAGGCTCCGGAAGCTTGAAAAGCGAAGGCCGGTTCCGGCCTTCATCTTTCCAATAAGTTGGCGCGCTAAAGCGCTTTTGCCGGGCGCATCATCGGGTTTCGATGGTGCGTCGGCGCATTTGAGACAAAGAGGCGACAATGAGCATTTCGGCTGCACAGGTCAAAGAACTCCGCGACTTGACCGGCGCGGGCATGATGGACTGCAAGGCTGCGTTGAACGAAACCAACGGCAACATGGAAGAGGCCGTCGACTGGCTGCGCAAGAAGGGCATCTCGAAGGCCGACAAGAAGGCCGGCCGCACCGCGGCGGAGGGCCTGATCGGCGTCGATTCCGGCGTTCGTGAAGCCGCCATCGTCGAGGTCAATTCCGAGACCGACTTCGTCGCGCGCAATGCCGCCTTCCAGGAAATCGTCGCCAACGTCGCCAAGGTCGCGCTCGCCTATGGCACGACCGAAGCTGTTGCCGCGGCCAAGTATCCGGGCTCCGACAAGTCGATCACCGATACCATCAAGGACGCGGTCGGCACCAGCGGCGAGAACATGGGCTTCCGCCGCTCGGCCAAGCTGACCGTGCCGCATGGCACGGTTGCAACCTATGTCCATAACGCCGTTGCCGACGGCCTCGGCAAGCTCGGCGTGCTCGTCGCGATCGAGACCACCGGCAACGAGCATGCCGCCCACGCCTTTGCCCGCCAGGTTGCCATGCATGTCGCCGCCACCAACCCGATGGCGCTGACCACGGAAGAACTCGATCCGGCAGCGGTCGAGCGCGAGAAGGCGATCTTCGCCGACCAGGCGCGCCAGACCGGCAAGCCGGAGGCGATCATCGAGAAGATGGTCGAGGGCCGCCTGCGCAAGTTCTACGAGGAGGTGGTGCTTTTGAAGCAGGCCTTCGTGCTCAATCCCGACATCACTGTCGAGAAGGCGCTGAAGGATGCCGAGAAGGAGATCGGCGCTCCGGCCAAGATCAGCGCCTACCTGCGCTTCGCGCTCGGCGAGGGCATCGAGAAGGAAACGACCGATTTCGCGGCGGAAGTTGCGGCCGTGGTCAAGAAATAGCCCGAAGAAAAAAGTAAGGCTAAAGAGCTCAGGCAACTCGGTCGGGTGTCCGCATGGATGCCCGGCCGATTTCTTGTGCGGTATCGATAAAGGCCCTCAGCTTCGGCGCCATCGACGCCCGGCGCGGGAAGTAAAGGAAGAGCCCCGGCTCCTCGATCGCCGTCTTCGGCAGGATCTGGACCAGACGACCGGCGGCGAGATCGGCGCGCACCAGCGGCTCGAACACATAGGCGAGCCCGACGCCGGCAAGCACAAGGTCGATCGCCGCAAGCGAATCGGTGACGACGGCCGTGCCGTGCGTCTCGACCACGATATCCTTGCCGCCCTCGTTCAGATCCCAGCGATAGAGCCCGCCGGCGCGGACAAGCCGGTAGCCGATGCAGTTGTGTTTCGCGAGGTCGGCCACGTCACGCGGACGGCCGTGCTTTCCGATATAGGCGGGCGAAGCGACGACCACGGCCTTGAAGGGCGGCGTCAACCGCACGGTGATCATGTCCTGTGCGATCATCTCGCCCAGCCTGATGCCGGCGTCGAATCCCTCGCCGACGATATCGACCAGGGCCTGGTCCGCGAAAACCTCGACCGTCACATCCGGATAGCGCTCGGCCATGGCCGCGACCACCGGCGTCACCGCCAAGGGGATCGCGATGTTGGAGGCGTTGATCCTGAGCAGGCCGGAGGGGCGGCCCTTGATGCCGCGGATGCGGTCCATCCGCTCAGTGATATCCTGAAGGGCGGGGGCCGCCGTCTCAACCAATGCCTTGCCGGCTTCGGTCAGCGAAACGCTGCGCGTGGTGCGCGCAAACAGCGGCTGGCCGATGCGCTCCTCCACCAGCCGCACGGCATGGCTGACGGCCGACGGGCTCATGCCGAGCTCGGCCGCGGCAAGCGCGAAGCCGCCGCGTCGCGCCACTGCAACGACAACAGGCAGGTGTGCGAGCAGATCCCGGTCCATTCATGAGTGATATCGCACAGTCTTTGCGAACAATGCAATCTTATCGATGCCGACGCGCTGCTCCACATTATCCGCCAACACATCGGCGGCGGGCTGATGCTTAAGGAGAAGAGACATGAATGCTTTGAGACACGTGACCTTCGCGGCAGGACTGGCGCTGGCGCCGGTCGATGCCGGCGGAGCCGAACCGGCGGGCTGGCAGGCGCTTGCCGACGAGCGCGCCGTCATCCGTATCGCGGACGCCATCGACCGCGCCGTCGATGCGCAGGACTGGAAGCTGGCGCGCAGCTATTTCGCCGACCGCGTCACCGTCGATTTCAGCAGCCTTTCCGGGCAGCCGCCGGCCACCATCGCCTCTGACGACCTGATCGGCACCTGGGCGGCCAACCTCAAGGGCAGCAAGACCAGCCTGCACCTGCGCACCAACCACCAGACCGACATCGATGGCGACACGGCGACCGTCCATTCCAATGGCTATGCCTGGAACCGGATGGAGGGCAATGGCGACCCGCTCTGGGAAGTGTGGGGCACCTACGAGCACCACCTGATCCGCTCCGGCGCGGGCTGGAAGGTCGACGGCTTCACCTTCCGCGTGACGCATGAGCGCGGCAATCCCTGGGTGAAGTCGACCCCCGGCCAATAAGCTGAACACGATCGGAACACATCATGAGCATGACATATTACACGCTCGGCAACAGCGGCCTGCGCGTCAGCCGGCTGGCGCTGGGCACCATGACCTTCGGCACCGAATGGGGCTGGGGCGCCGACAGGGAAACCGCCCGCGCCATGTTCGATGCTTTCGTCGGGGCAGGCGGCAATTTCTTCGACACCGCCGATCTCTATACCGGCGGCACCGCCGAGACCTGGCTTGGCGAATTCATCGCCGAGCGCGGCTTGCGCGACAAGGCGGTGATCGCCACTAAATTCACCTTCAATTCAGAACCGGGCAATCCGAATGGCGGCGGCAATGGCCGCAAGAACATCATGCGCGCCGTGGACGCTTCGCTGAAGCGGCTCGGAACCGACTATATCGACCTCTATCTCATGCATGTCTGGGACAGGCTGACGCCTGCCGAGGAGGTGCTGCGCACGCTTGACGATCTGGTGCGCGCGGGCAAGGTGCGCCATGTCGGCCTTTCCGACGTGCCGGCCTGGTATGCGGGCCGGGCGCAGGCGATCGCCGAACTGCGCGGCTATGAGCCGGTCTCGGCCCTGCAGCTCGAATATTCGCTGGCCGAACGCACGATCGAGCATGAATTCGTGCCTTTGGCCACGCGTCACGGCGCCGGCATCATGGTCTGGAGCCCGCTGGCCAGCGGGCTGCTCAGCGGCAAGTACCGCCCGACGCAGGCCGGGAACGCCGGGCGGCTCGACGGTTTTCGCAACACCACGCATCCGGGCTTCCAGAAATTCAGCGACCGCAACTGGGCAATCGTGGCTGAGCTCGAGAAGGTGGCCGCCGAAGTCGGCCGCAGCATGGCCCAGGTGGCGCTCAATTGGGTTACGACGCAGCCCGGCGTCGCCACCGTCATCCTCGGCGCGACGAAGCTCGCGCAGCTGCAGGACAACCTAGGGGCGCTCGATTTTTCGATCGCGCCCGAGCTTCGCAAGCGGCTCGATTCGGTGAGCAGCGCGCCGGCGCCGTTCCCGCATTCCTATTTTGGACCCGAGATCCAGGTCAGGGTGGCTGGCGGCACCGTGACCGGCGACAAGCCTTCCGGCTATTCGCTGCCGGTCCTGGTCGAAGGCGAGGCGGTCAGCATCAGCAGCAACTGATCGGAAAGCCTGGGATTTTGCGCAAGGGCGCGGCGTGACATCGCCGCGCCCTTCGTGTATCGGGTCGAACCATCATGCCAGCGCCGCCAGGCGAAGCGGGCAGTTTCGCCTCCTGATTTGCCGCGCCGAGATTTTCGAGGAACCAGATGACGGTGAAGCCCCTCTATCGACGTGTCTTGCTGAAAGCTTCGGGCGAAGCGCTGATGGGAGAACAACATTTCGGCATCGACGTTTCGGTCGTCGACCGCATCGCGGCCGACATAGCCGAGGCGCGCGCGCTCGGCATCGAAGTCGGCGTCGTCATCGGCGGCGGCAACATCTTCCGGGGCGTGGCCGTCGCTTCCAAGGGCGGCGACCGCGTCACCGGCGATCACATGGGAATGCTCGCCACCGTCATCAACTCGCTGGCGCTGCGCACCTCGCTGAACAAGATAGGCGTCGACGCCGTGGTGCTTTCGGCCATCGCCATGCCGGAACTCTGCGAAAGCTTCTCGCAGCGCCAGGCAACCGCCTACATGAACCAGGGCAAGGTGGTGATTTTCGCCGGCGGCACCGGCAATCCGTTCTTCACCACCGATTCGGCCGCGGCGTTGCGCGCCGCCGAGATCGGCGCCGACGCGCTGTTCAAGGGCACACAGGTCGATGGCGTCTATTCGGCCGACCCCAAGAAGGATTCGAACGCGGTGCGCTTCGAGCACATAACTCATGCCGAAGTCATCAAACGCGGGCTTACGATCATGGATACGGCCGCGATTGCGCTTGCGCGCGAAAATAACATTCCGATAATCGTCTATTCGATCCACGAAAAGGGTGGTTTCGGCGAAATTCTTAGGGGCGGCGGCCGTTGCACGATCGTCGCGGACAATTGACCGGGGCCGAGGTCGGCGAGATGATTGCCGGTTCAGGACGAGATTAGAAGACAAGCAGTGAACCCGGCGAACGGGTCGAGGAGATGATCATGAGTGGCGAGTACGACGACCTCAAGCGGCGCATGGACGGGGCGATCGCGGCCTTCAAGCACGATCTCGCTTCGCTGCGCACCGGGCGCGCTTCCAGCAACCTGCTCGACGCGGTCCAGGTCCAGGCCTATGGCACGGCGATGCCGATCAACCAGGTGGCCAACGTGTCGGTGCCGGAGCCGCGCATGATCTCGGTCTCGGTCTGGGACAAGTCGATGGTCAGCGCCGTCGACCGGGCTATCCGCGAAGCCAATCTCGGCTTCAATCCGATCGTCGACGGCACCAATCTGAGGATTCCTTTGCCCGAGCTCAACGAGCAGCGCCGCAAGGAACTGGTCAAGATCTCGCATGGCTATGCCGAGAATGCACGCGTCGCGGTGCGCCATGTGCGCCGCGACGGCATGGATTTCCTAAAAAAGGCGGAAAAGGACGGTACGATCAGCGAAGACGATCATCGCAAGCGCTCCGACCAGGTTCAGAAGCTGACCGACGAGATGATCAGCACCATCGATCACCTGCTTTCCGATAAGGAAGCTGAAATCATGCAGGTTTAGGGTCGGTTTCTCACCGGCTCGAAAGCGAGACCATGGCAACGCCCGCGCATGTCGCGATCATCATGGATGGAAACGGACGCTGGGCCAAGGCGCGCGGCATGCCGAGGCTTGCCGGCCATCGCGCCGGCGTCGAGGCCTTGCGCAAGACGGTGCGCGCCGCGCCTGAGCTCGGCATCTCCTACCTGACGGTCTACGCCTTCTCCTCGGAAAACTGGTCGCGGCCGAAATCCGAAGTCAGCGACCTGATGGGTCTCTTGAAGCTTTTCATCCGCCGCGATCTCGCAGAGCTGCACCAGAACGGCGTGCGAGTGCGGGTGATCGGCGACCGGGAAGGGCTGCAGCCCGACATCAGGGGCCTGCTGCAGGAGGCCGAATCGCTGACTGCCGGCAACGAGTCGCTGACGCTGGTCATTGCCTTCAACTATGGCGGCCGCGACGAGATCGTGCGCACCGCGCGCAAGCTTGCCGCCGCCGTGGCGCGCGGCGAAATGACAAGCGACGGCATCACGATGGAGAGCTTTGCCGCCTCGCTCGACACCGACGGCATTCCCGATCCCGACCTGGTGATTCGCACCAGCGGCGAGCTAAGGCTGTCGAACTTCCTCTTGTGGCAGGCCGCCTACAGCGAGCTTGTCTTCCTGCCTTGCTACTGGCCGGATTTCAGCCGGGAGCATCTGGCCGACGCCCTGCGCGACTTTGCCGGTCGCGAGCGGCGTTTCGGCGGACTCGCCGCCCGCGACGTCGCCTTGTAGCGCCGACGTCAATGAGCAATCTCCAGCAACGCGTCATCTCGGCCATCGTGATGGCGGCCGTTACGCTGACGCTCACCTGGCTCGGCGGGCTGCCGTTCCGCCTGTTCTGCGCCTTCCTCGCCTGCACCATTTTCTACGAATGGTCGCGCATGTCGCGCCCTGCTACCGGCGGCAGCCTGGGCTTTCTGCCGGAGGCGCTGCTGCTGGTTTTTGTCGGCACCTTGATTGCCGGCGTGCCGGCGGTCTGGCTGTCGATCCTTGTGGTGGCGCTGGTCGTCATCACCGCCGCCGGCGCTCAGATGCGCGGAACGACGCCTTGGGACGCAGCCGGCCTGGCCTATGCGTCTCTCTCCGGCCTATCGCTGGCGCTGTTGCGTGGCAGCGACCATGCCGGCCTGATCGCCATCCTCTTTCTGTTCGCGGTGGTCTGGGCAACCGACATCGCGGCCTATTTCGTCGGTCGCGCCGTCGGCGGGCCGAAGCTCGCGCCATCGATCTCGCCGGGCAAGACTCAGAGCGGCGCGATCGGCGGCGCCATCGGTGGCGTGGTCGCCGGATTGCTGCTGGCAATCGCGGCCAGGGCGGACAATCTCGTCATGCTCGGTTTCGTGGCGCTGGCGCTCTCGATAGTCTCGCAGATCGGGGACCTGTTCGAATCATGGGTCAAGCGCCGGCATGGCTGCAAGGATTCGAGCAATCTGATTCCAGGCCACGGCGGCGTCATGGACAGGGTGGATGGGCTTGTCGCGGCGGCTTTCGCCCTGTACGTCATCGGTTGGATCGCGGCGGGCGCCGACCATCCGGCATTGGGGCTGTTTCCGAACTGAACGGCGTCGCCAACGGGCGAAAAACGACGCATGCCACGGATTCGCCCGGATTGATGCCACAGTCGCGGCGGACGCTCGCGCTGGGCGAATTTGAGGGCATGACTTGAACGAGATTCTTCACGCGCTCTTCAGCACGCAGGGCTTTGTCCTCGGCACCCTCGTGCCGTTCCTGTTCGTGCTCACCGTCGTGGTGTTCGTCCATGAGATGGGCCACTATCTCATCGGCCGCTGGTGCGGCATCGGCGTGAAGGCTTTTGCCATCGGCTTCGGCCCGGAACTCTTCGGTTTCAATGACCGCCACGGCACGCGCTGGAAGCTCTGCGCCATTCCGCTCGGCGGCTATGTCAAATTCGTCGGCGACATGAACGCGACATCGAGCCAGCCGAGCGCCGAAGACCTCGAATCGCTGACCGAGGCCGAGCGCCGGGTCGCCTTCCACACGCAGCCGATCTGGAAACGCGCGGCAACCGTTGTTGCCGGACCGCTGTTCAATTTCCTGCTGACGATCGCCGTGTTCGCGGTGCTGTTTTCGCTCTACGGCCGTCCGGTGATGGAGCCGATGGTGGCCGAAGTGACCGCCGGCAGTCCGGCGGCGCGGGCAGGCATCCAGCCCGGCGACCGATTCGTCAAGGTCGACGGCAACAAGGTGGGGACCTTTGCCGACGTTCAGCGCCTGGTCTCGGGCCGCGCCGGCGACGCCATCACTTTCACCATGTTGCGCGACGGCAAGGAAATCACCGTCACCGCGACGCCGGAGCCCATGGAGCAGCAGGACGCGCTGGGCAACAAGGTCAAGGTCGCGATCATCGGCGTCGCCAACAACGCCGAGCTGGGGCAGCCGCGCCTGGTCTCCTACACGCCCGCAGGCGCGCTGGCGGCGGCAGTCGAGGAAACCGGGCATGTCATCGAGCGCACCGGCCAGTTCCTGAAGCGGTTTGTCATCGGGCGTGAGGATAAATGCCAGCTGGGCGGACCGATCAAGATCGCAAAAATGTCGGGTCAGGCGGCCAAGCTCGGCTTCGAGTGGCTGGTGCAGCTTGTTGCATTCCTGTCAGTCGGAATAGGAATTCTCAATCTTCTGCCGATTCCCCCCCTCGACGGGGGCCACCTCTTGTTCTACGGCGTGGAGGCCGTCATAAGGCGGCCCGTGTCGGAGCGGATGATGGAGATGGCCTACCGGGCCGGTCTCCTTCTGGTGCTCGGGTTCATGGGCTTCGTTTTTTGGAATGACCTGTTTGGGTGCTGAAATCATGAAGAAATTTGGCTTCGACCCCGACCGTATTGAGACGCCGTTTACCATGCGTGGGGATATGCGTGACGCGAAAGCCACGCATCAGGGTTAAGTAAATACAAATTAACCGGGAGCCTTGCGTGTAGGGAAAATCCGGTTAATACGGTAGGGGAAAATACCGCACGTCCGGTTTTCTCGCCGTGGGGACTACGAGAAAAAGGTACAAAAGCCCGATGAAGGCAGCATCCAAGTTTCTGAGCGCCGCGTCCGCGGCGGCTTTGTCCGCCGCCCTGGTTTTGCCAGGCGCGCTCGCAGTGCAGTTCGTTGCCACATCGGTAGCCGAAGCAGCAGTTGTCAGCAGGGTCGAGGTCAGCGGCAACCAACGTGTCGATGCCGAAACCATCCGCAATTACATTTCGATCAAGCCCGGCAAGGCGTTTTCGAGCGCCGATATCGACAGCGCGGTGAAGGCTCTGTTCGGCACCGGGCTGTTCTCGGACGTCCAGATCAATCAAGTCGGCTCGACGCTGGTCGTCAAGGTTTCCGAATACAAGGTCGTCAATCAGGTTCTGTTCCAGGGCAACAAGAAGCTCAAGGACAACGCGCTCCAGGCTGCCATCCAGCTGAAGCCGCGCGCGACCTTCTCGCAGCAGGCGCTCGATGCCGACGTCGAGGCTGTCAAGGCCGCCTATCGGCGCATCGGCCGCGACGACGCCGCCGTGACCACCCAGATCATGGATCTCGGCGACAATCGCGTGAACGTGGTCTTCAACATCAATGAAGGCGGCCGCACGCAGATCGCGGCCATTAATTTCGTCGGCAACAGCGCCTTTTCCAGCCGTCGCCTGTCGGACGTTATCAACACCAAGCGTTCGTCCTGGCTTTCGTTCGTGCTGCGCGACGACGTCTATGACGAGGACAAGCTGCGCGCCGACCAGGAGTTGCTGCGCCGCTTCTACTACAATCACGGCTATGCCGACTTCCAGGTCGTTTCCGCCGTCGGCGAGCTCGACGACACCACGAACAAATACACCGTCACGATCACCGTGCAGGAAGGCGAGCGCTACACCTTCGGCGACATCAGCGTCGAGAGCACCATTCCCGAAGTCGACTCCAAGGCGCTGGAATCGGTGGTCGAGACCCACAAGGGCGATGTCTACAACGCCAAGGACGTCGAGGATTCGATTGTCGCTCTGACGGAGAAGGTCGCCGGTTCGGGCTACGCCTTTGCCCAGGTGACGCCGCGTGGCGATCGCAATTTCGAAAACCACACGATTTCGGTCGTCTACACCATCGACCAGGGCACCAAAGCCTATGTCGAGCGCATCGAAATCCGTGGCAACGACCGCACGCGCGACTATGTCATCCGCCGCGAATTCGACGTCAGCGAAGGCGACGCCTTCAACCAGGTCCTCATCCAGCGCGCGAAGAAGCGGCTGGAAGCGCTGGATTACTTTGAAAAAGTCGATATCTCGACTGTTCCCGGGTCGGCCCCGGACCAGGTCGTCCTGGTCGTTGACGTGGTCGAGAAGTCGACCGGTGAGTTCTCGGTCGGCGCCGGCTATTCGACCGGCGGCGACACGCCAGGCCCGTCCGTCGAAGGCTCGATCACCGAGCGCAACTTCCTCGGCCGCGGCCAGTACATCAAGCTGTCGGCCGGCGGCGGCAAGCATTCGCGCGACTACTCCCTCTCCTTCACAGAGCCATATTTCCTCGGCCGGCGCATCGCGGCCGGGTTCGATATCTACAAGTCGACCCGCGAGTACGATCACTACGACAGTGACGTCACCGGCGCGACCATCCGCTTCGGTCTGCCGATCACCGACAACATCTCGACGCAGCTGGCGTATAATATCGCCCAGGAAAAGTATAAGTTGGCCGACGGCTGCGATGATAATGGCGATGGTATTCCCGACGCAGACTGCAATGTCTCCCAGGCAATCCTAGACGGCATCGAACAAAGCCCTTGGCTGAAATCGTCGGTCAGCCTCGGGCTGGTCTACAACACCATCGATGACATGAAGAACCCGCATGAGGGTCTTTACATCACTGGCACGACCGAGGTCGCTGGTCTCGGTGGCGACGCCAAGTGGGTGAAGTTGACCGGGCGCGCAAGCGTGTACCAAACCTTGTCCGAGCAGCTCGACCTGGTCGGCCTGGTGTCGGGTGGCGCCGGCTATATCGCGGGCTACGGCAATGGCGATCTGCGCATTTTCGACCACTTCCAGAGCAATGACCGCATGATCCGCGGTTTCGCCTATGGCGGCATTGGTCCTGTGGCTGCTGGAACCAGTGGTGACCATCTCGGCGGCACGACCTATTTCAATGCCTCTGCGGAAGCGCAGTTCCCGTTGCCGGTCATTCCGGAAAGCTTCGGATTGCGTGGCGCGGTGTTCGCCGACGCGGCAACACTCTATGGCAATAAGCTCGATCCGACTTTGATCAAGGCGGGATCGGCTGACATGCATTTGCGTGCTTCCGTCGGTGTCGGCCTGATGTGGGCGTCGCCGTTCGGCCCGATCCGCATCGACTATGCGATCCCGGTCGAGAAACAGCCGGGCGACGACGTGCAGGAATTCAACTTCGGCATAGCGACTCGTTTCTAATCCGCGGGTTACGATGTTTCCGGGCTGCCTGACGGCCCGGAATAGACTGATCCGACCTAGCTGGATAATGTTTGTGGAATGACCGATCCGGTGTTC
The DNA here is from genome assembly GCF_003863365.1 of Mesorhizobium tamadayense. GTDB lineage: Bacteria > Pseudomonadota > Alphaproteobacteria > Rhizobiales > Rhizobiaceae > Mesorhizobium > Mesorhizobium tamadayense. The sequence continues at coordinate 59,088 of NZ_RQXT01000022.1, forward strand.
TTCGCGCCTTCACGCCGGTATACGGCTAGCGAGGTCGCGAATCTGACCGGCGCCAATCTCGTTGATGCCTCGCAGGCCGATATCGCCATCGAAGCGCTGGCGCCCGCCAATGAGGGCGGCGAAGGTGCGCTTGTCTTCGTCGACGGCAAGCGCAATTTCGCTTTGATGCAGGCGCTCAAGGCGGCTGCCGTGCTGTGCCCTGCAGACTTTGCCAACAGAGCCCCGCAAGGGGTTGCGGTGCTGGTGCATCCGCGACCGCAGCAGGCATTCGCCATGGTCGGGCGGCTGCTCTTTCCGCACGCCGCCACTCCAGGGCCGATGACTGGCGAAACCGGCATTTCGCCGCAGGCTTATATCGATCCGTCCGCGCATGTCGAAGCCGGTGCGATCGTGGAGGCAGGCGCCGTGATCGGTCCCGACGCTTCCGTCGGCGCAGGCACGGTCGTTGCGCCCCACGCCGTCATTGGCCGCTCCTGCAGAATAGGCCGCGATGGTTACGTCGGTCCGGGCACCAGCATCCAATATGCCTTGATCGGCAACCGTGTCATCATTCACGGCGGCGCAAGGATCGGCCAGGACGGTTTCGGCTTCGTGGCCGGCGCCAAGGGACCTGAGCGCGTGCCGCAGATCGGCCGCGTCATCATCCAGGACGACGTCGAGATCGGCTCCAACTCGACCGTCGACCGCGGCGCGATGTCCGACACCGTTATCGGACAGGGCACCAAGATCGACAATCTGGTGCAGATCGCCCACAATGTTCGGATCGGCCGCAATTGCATTATAGCCGGGCTTTCGGGTATTTCCGGTTCCGTTGTCGTGGGCGACAACGTCACGATGGGTGGCGGTGTCGGCCTCGCCGATCATTTGACCATTGGTCCGGGAGCCAAGCTTGCTGCGAGAAGTGGATTCATGAGCAACGTGCCGGCGGGCGAGGTCTGGGGAGGCTATCCGGCGCAGCCGATGGCGGAAGCCATGCGCGAGATCGCGATGCTGCGCAGGTTGGCCAGGACGCGCAAGCAGGGCGACGGAAATGGCTGACATGGTTGCGACGACACTCGAGGCGGTCGACATAATGGGGCTCATGAAGCTCCTGCCGCACCGCTATCCGTTCCTGCTGATCGACCGCATCGTCGATATCGATGGCGACGAGTCCGCGGTCGGCATTAAGAACGTGACCATCAACGAACCGCATTTCCAAGGCCATTTCCCGCAACAGCCGGTGATGCCGGGCGTGCTCATCATCGAGGCCATGGCCCAGACCGCGGGCGCGATCTGCATCCGCAGCCTCAACACGGAAAAGCCGTCGCTGGTCTATTTCATGACCATCGACAACGCGAAGTTCCGCAAGCCGGTCGTTCCAGGCGATCAGCTCAGAATCCACGTCAAGAAAATCAAGAAGCGCGGCAACCTGCTGAAATTCGCCTGCGAGGCGATGGTGGATGGCGCAAAGGCCGCCGAAGCTGAGGTTTCAGCTATGATGGTCACCGGCTGACGGTTCGAAATGCTCATGAAAGTTCAGACTTCAATCCATCCTTCCTCGGTCGTCGAAGAAGGGGCCCGGCTCGGCGAAGGCGTCCGCATCGGGCCGTTCTGTCATGTGAGCGCCGACGCGGTGATCGGCGACCGTGTCGAATTGGTCAGCCACGTCTCGGTGATGGGCGCGACCAGCATCGGCGCCGCGACCAAGGTCTATCCTATGGCGATCCTAGGTGGCCCGCCGCAGAACACAAAGCATAAGGGCGGCCGCACCACGCTGGTCATCGGCGAGAACTGCACGATCCGCGAAGGCGTCACCATGCACCTCGGCACCGATTCCAGCCGTGGTGAGACGACCGTGGGCGACAACGGCAATTTCCTTGCCTATGCCCACATCGCCCACGATTGCGTCGTCGGCAAGAACGCCACTTTTGCCAACGGGGCAACGCTCGGCGGACATTGCGAGATCGGCGACAACGTCTATATCGGCGGCCTCAGCGCCGTTCATCAATTCGTGCGTGTCGGCGACAACGCCTTTCTTGGCGGGTGCTCGGCCTTTGTCGGCGACGTCATCCCCTATGCCATTGCCGTCGGCAATCGCGCCAGCCTGCGCGGCCTCAACATCGTCGGCCTGAAGCGCTCCGGCCTGGCGCGCTCTGAAATCTACCTACTGCGCAAGGCCTACAGGACGATTTTCGACCGCTCCCGGACCGTTGGCGAGAATGTGGAAATCGCCAAGGCGGAATTCGCTTCGTCGCCGACGGCCATGAAGATCATCGATTTCATCACCAGCCGCGGCAAGCGGCACTATGCCGTCCCGTCGCTCAAGGGTGGCGGCGACGATGACAATGGCGATGACGAGGGGCGATGACGAGGGCTGAGCCCGCCGAAGCAAGGCTTGCACTCGCGCCGGGCTCCAGGGTCGGCATCATTGCCGGTGGCGGCAGCCTGCCGGTCGAAGTGGCCGAAGGCCTGGTCAGGCAGGGACACCCGCCTTTCATCATCCTGGCCGAAGACGAGGTGGACCGCGAAGCGGACTTTGCCGGCTACGAGCAGGCGACGCTCGCGCTGGAAGACATCGGGTTGCTGCTGCCCTTGCTGAAACGCCAAGGCATCAGCCACCTGGTTCTGGCCGGCGAGATCAGGCGCAGGCCACGGCTGACCAAGATACGCCCGACTCTCGGTCTGCTGGCGATAATTCCCTCAGTGATCATGGGGCTGGCGCGCGGCGACGACGGGCTTTTGAAGGTCCTTACGCGCGTGCTGGAAAAGCGCGGCGTCACGGTCGTCGGCGCGCATGAGATCGTTCCGGAGCTCACCGCCGGCGAGGGCACACTCACGACCAAGGAACCAAAGCAATCGGATTGGCGCGATATCGAGGCGGGCCGCGCGGCGGCCAAGGCCATCGGAGCGCTGGACATCGGCCAGGCGGCGATCGCGATCGGAGGAAGGGTGATCGCGCTGGAAGGCATCGAAGGCACCAAGGGCCTGCTCGAAAGGACACGCGAATTGCGCGGCCACGGCAGGCTCGCCGGAAGGACGCGCGGCGTTCTCGTCAAATGCACCAAGCCTGGCCAGGAATTGCGCGCCGACTTGCCTTCGATCGGCCCGCAGACGGTCGAGGCCGCGCATGACGCGGGCCTGGCTGGCATAGCCGTCGAGGCGGGCCGCTCGCTCATTCTCGAAGGCCCAGAGACGTTGTCGCGGGCCAATGCGCTTGGCTTGTTCATCGTCGGGTTCCCCGCAACGGAGCCGGCTGATGGTCGCTGAGAAGCCGCTCAAGATCGCCATCGTCGCCGGCGAGGAATCCGGCGACCTGCTCGGCGCCGACATCGTGCGCGCGCTGGACAAGACCACCGGCCGTAAGATCCAGCTTGTCGGCATTGGCGGCCGGCATCTGCGGGAACTGGGGCTGACACCGCTCTTCGACGGCAGCGAGATCGCGCTGATGGGCTTCAGCGCCGTTTTACGCGACCTGCCGCGGCTGATGCGGCGGATCAGCCAGACGGCGGCCACCATCGCGGCGGAGCGGCCGGACTGCCTGATCACCATCGACAGCCCCGACTTTTCGTTGCGTGTCGCCAAAAAAGTCCGCGCCGCGGCGCCCGCTATCCCGATCGTCCACTATGTCTGCCCGAGCGTGTGGGCATGGCGGTCGGGCAGGGCGGTGGCAATGAAGCCCTATGTCGATCACATCCTCTGCATCCTGCCTTTCGAAGTGAAGGCGCTTGCCCGTCTTGGCGGGCCGCCCGGCACCTATGTCGGCCACCGGCTGACGCAGGATCCCGGGGTCCTTGGCGCCGCCCAGGCGCAGGGCTTGCCGCGCGACCTGTCGGAGGATCGCGTCAAGACGTTGCTCGTGCTGCCTGGATCGCGTCGCGGCGAGGTGCGCAGGCTGATCGCGCCGTTCGGCAAGACGATATCGGTCCTGCATCAGCGCGGTCACCGGTTGCGCCTGCTGCTGCCGACGGTGCCGCATGTCGCCGACCTAGTCAGGACATCGGTCGCGAGTTGGGACGAGAAGCCCGAGATCATCACCGATCCGGAGCGCAAATGGCAGGCCTTCGGCAAGGCCGATGCGGCTTTGATCGCGTCCGGAACGGTTTCGCTGGAGCTGGCGCTTTCCGGAGTTCCGATGGTCTCCAGCTACAAGCTTGATCCGATCGCCAGGCAATTGCTGCATCATCTCGTGACGACGTGGTCGGCGCTGCTGCCCAATCTGATCGCCGATCGGGCGCTGGTGCCGGAGTTCTACGATCAATATGTCAGGCCGGAGAACTTGGCGCGTCAGCTGGAGGCGCTGTTCGCCGACACCGGCATGCGTGCCTGGCAGAAGGCAGGCTTCGGCGAGATCGCCAGGCGCATGGCGACCGAGAGGCCGTCTGGCGAGATTGCCGCCGAAGTGGTGATGGGGTGTATCAAAAGAGCGAATAGGGGGTAGCGAATAGCGAGTAGGGGGTCGGGTGCCGACCAGCGCCCGCTGCCTTCTGTCCCTATTCGCTATTCGCTGAAACTTACCTTTTCGCAATCGGCACGTAATCGCGTTCGGTGGCGCCGGTGTAGAGCTGGCGCGGGCGGCCGATCTTCTGGTGCGGATCCTCGATCATTTCCTTCCACTGCGCGATCCAGCCGACGGTGCGGGCAACCGCAAACAGCACCGTGAACATGGTGGTGGGGAAGCCCAGCGCCTTCAGCGTGATGCCGGAATAAAAGTCTACGTTCGGATAGAGCTTCTTCTCGATGAAGTACTCGTCCGTCAGCGCGATCTTTTCCAGCTCCATGGCGATGTCGAGCAGCGGATCGTCCTTGATACCGAGCTCGCCCAGCACCTCATGCGCGGTCTTCTGCATGATCTTGGCGCGCGGGTCGTAGTTCTTGTAGACGCGGTGGCCGAAGCCCATCAGCCGGAACGGATCGTTCTTGTCCTTGGCGCGGGCAATGAACTCCGGGATGTTGTCGACATGGCCGATCTCGCCCAGCATGTTGAGGGCCGCCTCGTTGGCGCCGCCATGCGCCGGGCCCCACAGGCAGGCGATGCCGGCAGCGATGCAGGCGAACGGGTTGGCGCCCGAAGAACCGGCAAGACGGACGGTCGAGGTCGAGGCGTTCTGCTCGTGGTCGGCGTGCAGTATGAAGATGCGCTCCATGGCGCGCGCCAGCACCGGATTGATCTTGTACTCCTCGCACGGCACGGCAAAGCACATATGCAGGAAGTTGGCGGCGAAGTTCAGCTCGTTCTTCGGATAAATGAAGGGCTGGCCGATGTGGTATTTATACGCCATCGCCGCGATCGTCGGCATCTTGGCGATCAGCCGCATCGAGGCGACCATGCGCTGGTACGGGTCCGAGATGTCGGTCGAGTCGTGGTAGAAGGCCGACAGCGCGCCGACCACGCCGCACATGACCGCCATCGGATGCGCGTCGCGGCGGAAGCCGGTGAAGAAGCGCGACATCTGCTCGTGCACCATTGTGTGGCGCGTCACGCGGTAGTCGAAGTCGTCCTTCTGCGCCTTGGTCGGCAGCTCGCCATAGAGCAGCAGGTAGCACACCTCGAGGAAGTCGCCGTGCTCGGCAAGCTGGTCAATCGGATAGCCGCGATGCAGCAGGATGCCGGCGTCGCCGTCGATGAAGGTGATCGCCGACTCGCAACTCGCCGTCGAGGTGAAGCCGGGATCGTAGGTGAAGGCGCCGGTGGTGCTGTAGAGTGCGCCGATGTCGATGACGTCAGGCCCGGTCGAGCCGCTTCGCACCTTGAATTCATGGGTCTTGCCGGCGAGTTCGAGCCTGGCGATCGACTCACTCGCCTTGCCGCCCGGTCCCAATTTTGTCGCAGCTTCGCTCATTGCAAACTCCTTTATGTTTCCTCATGCCGGCAAGGCAATTCCTGCAAACGACACGTCGAAATCACCGGAATGCGCGAACTTGCCACCGCATTTTAGGAGGTGCGTGCCAGATTGGGCCAAGGCCTAATGTTGCACTGCGAAACACACCTTTCAATGCCAATCTTCTTGGGCCAGTTCGCGCCTAATCGATTTGATCTCCAATCCGCGCCAGGCTTTCCTCGCGCCCCAGCACGGCAAGCACGTCGAACACACCGGGCGAGGTGCTGCGGCCGGTAAGCGCGGCTCGGAGCGGCTGCGCCACGGCGCCGAGCTTGTGGCCGCCGGCCTGCGCAAAGTCGCGGATCGCAGCCTCCGCCGACGCCGCGCTCCATTCGCCGGAGATCGTCGCGAGCGCGGCATGGGCGCCGCGCAGAATGGCGCGCGCGTCACCGCCAAGCAATCCAGCGGCCTTCTCGTCAATCTGCAGGGGCCGCTCGGCGAACAGGAAGGCAGCCCCGTCCACGAGCTCGACCAGCGTCTTTGCCCGCTCCTTGAGGCCGGGCAGGGCGGCAAGCAGCTGTGCCTTGCGCCTGTCATCGAGCTTAGCCGCGAGCGCCGGGCCGCCTTCGAGATAGGGCAAGGTGGCGACGAAGTGGTCGAAGAGAGCCTTGTCGTCCATGTTGCGCATGTGCACGCCGTTCAGCGCCTCGAGCTTGGCGAAGTCGAAGCGCGCTGCGCCCTTGTTGACGTCGCCGATGTCGAACCAGGCGATCATGTCCTTGATCGACATCACCTCGTCGTCGCCATGGCTCCAGCCGAGCCTGGCCAGATAGTTGAGCAGGGCTTCCGGCAGATAGCCCATCGCGCGATAGGCCTCGACGCCGAGCGCGCCGTGGCGCTTCGACAGCTTGGCGCCGTCGGCGCCATGGATCAGCGGGATGTGCGACATCGACGGCACGGTCCAGCCCATGGCATTGTAGATCACGGTCTGGCGCGCCGCGTTGGTCAGGTGGTCATCGCCGCGGATGATGTGGGTGACACCCATGTCATGGTCGTCGACGACGACGGCATGCATGTAGGTTGGGTTGCCGTCCGAGCGCAGGATGATGAAATCGTCGAGATCCTTGTTCGGGAAGCGCACCTCGCCCTGCACACGATCGTGAACGACGGTCTCGCCCTCGATCGGCGCCTTGATGCGGATGGCGCCCTTGACGCCCGGAGGTGCCTCGGACGGGTCGCGGTCGCGCCACTTGCCGTTGTAGCGGGGCGGCAGGCTCTTGGCGCGCGCCGCCTCGCGCATGGCCTCGAGCTCGGCCGGCGTCTCGTAGCTGTAATATGCCTTGCCCAGGCGCACCAGCTCCTCGGCCACCTCTCGGTGGCGCGGGGCGCGCTCGAACTGCGATACAGCCTCGCCGTCCCATGACAGGCCGAGCCAGGTCAGTCCGTCCAGAATGGCGGCCGTCGCCGCCTCGGTGGAACGCTCGCGGTCGGTATCCTCGATGCGTAGCAGCATCGTGCCGCCCGTATGCCTGGCGTAGAGCCAGTTGAACAGCGCCGTGCGCGCGCCGCCGATGTGCAGGTAGCCGGTGGGCGAGGGGGCAAAACGGGTGACGACCTTGTCGGACATGAAACTCTCAGGGTGGCACTGAAAACGGGCGTGATTGCGCGGACTTCGCGCGGTCGGCGTTCATGTAGCATAGGGGGTCTGGGGCGCAAGGGGCAGACCCGATGGCAAGACGCGGCCGGGGCGCGGAGGAGGGCGAGGGGACGACGGCTGGCGAGCGCCTGCTGTTTGCCGGCACTGCGCCTGTTGAAGCGGCACCGGTTCTGCTCCCGGAGCGACGCCCGCCTGCGGAGGTTCTGTCGCCCGACGGCGCCGCTGCCCGCCCGACTTCTCCGCCGGCAACCATCGACCGGATCCGCAGGCAGTTCCGGCGCGCCTCGTTTTCCGCGTTTCGCCGGAGCGTCGCCGAAGCCGCCACCACCGAGCTCGACCGCGGCATCGTCTTCCTGCTGGTGCCGGTGTTCCTGGCCGCCGGCGTGATCCTCTATTTTTCCGTGAACGCCGAGCCGGATCTCTACAGGCCGCTGGCGGCGGTAGCGCTGATGGCCGTATGCGCGGCGGCTTCCCGCTCCTGGCCGAGGACACATCTCGTTTTCATGGCGGCGCTGTTTTGCGCGTTGGGCTTTGTCGCCGCGAAGGTCGAGACATGGCGGGCCGCAACGCCGATGCTCGGCTCCGAAATCCAGACAAGGCTGACGGGGCGCGTCGTCATCGCCGAGGAAATGGCCAATGGCCGCGTCAGGCTGACCATCGACCTCATCTCGACCGCGCATCCGAAGCTGCGCTACGCGCCGGACCGCGTCAGGGTCTCGGCGCGCAGGATCCCGGCCGACATGAAGGCTGGGTCGCTGGTGACGGGTTATGCACGGCTTTTGCCGCCGACCGGGCCGGTCCGCCCCGAAAGCTATGATTTTTCGTTCGACAGCTATTTTTCCGGCATTGGCGGCAGCGGCTTTTTCCTCGGCGATCCGAAAATCATTCCCACAGCCGACCCGCCCGCTGCCCCGAGCATCGCCTCGACGATCGAGAACGCGCGCGAAAACATTGCCGATCACATCAGAAGCACCGTCGGCGGACCCGAAGGCGAGATTGCCGCAGCCCTGATCGTGGGTATTCGCGCCGGCATTCCCGAGGACATCAACGAAGCGATGCGGCGGACGGGCATCTACCACATCATCTCGATTTCGGGCCTGCACATGGCGCTGGTCGCCGGCACGATCATGCTTCTGCTGCGCGGCGCCTTCGCCCTGTTTCCGGATTTCTCCTCGCGGCGCCCCGTGAAGAAATATGCCGCGGCCATCGCGCTTATCTCGATCGCCGCATATCTCGTCATCTCCGGCGTGGTGGTCGCCGCCGAGCGAAGCTTCATCATGCTGGCCGTCATGTTGATCGCCGTGCTGTTCGACCGCGCGGCGCTGACGATGCGCAAGCTGGCGTTCTCGGCCATCGCCGTCATCCTGGTGTCGCCGCATGAAGTGGTCGGCCCAAGCTTCCAGATGTCGTTCGCCGCGACAGCTGCCCTTGTCGGCGCTTATGCCGGCTGGGCCGACTACCGCGCCGGCAAGGTGATGGCGCCGCCGGCAAAGCGGTCGTTCCTGCAATTCCTGTCGCGCAAGCTGGCGGTCGGAGCGGGTGGCGCTGCCATGACGTCGATCATTGCCGGAAGTGCCACGGCACTTTTTGCCATCTGGCATTTCCAGCGCGTCTCGCCGCTCAGCCTGCTGGCCAATCTGGCGATCATGCCGATCGTTTCGTTAATCGTCATGCCGTTTGCCGTCCTAAGCGCGTTGGCGATGCCATTCGGCCTCGATGGTCCGTTCCTCTATGTTATGGGCAAGGGCCTGACGGCGATGATCGCGATCTCGGCGTGGATTTCGCAGTGGTCGCCGGTCGATGCCGTGGGGCTGATCTCGATCCATTCGGTGCTGCTGGCGACAATCGCGCTCGTCATCGCCACGATGGCGACCATCTGGCTCAGGCTGGCTGCAATCCCTTTCGCAGTTGCGGCCTTGCTGACCATTCCGCAGGTGCGCACGCCGGACGTGCTGATCTCCGAGGACGCGCATCTGGTGGCGATGCCGATCGGCGGCGGCGAACTCGCCATCAACTGTGCCAGCGCCAACGAGTTCACCACCGACAACTGGAAACGCGCGCTCAAGGCCGAGGAAATCGTGCCGCCGGAGACGTTCGCCAAAGAGGCGCTGGACATCGCCGATCCGGTCGACCTGCCGCCTGGCTCGCCCTTTTACTGCACCGGCGATCTCTGCATTGGCCGGCATCCGTCCGGCGCGATCGTCGCGCTGGCGGAAAATCGCAACAGCGCCAGACCGGCCTGCGGCTTCGCCGATCTCATCGTCATCAACGACGCTACGGGCTACAATCCTTGCCGCGATCCACGCGTTCTCGTCGTCACCAAGCGCCAGCTCGCTCGCGACGGCAGTGCTGCCGTCTTCTTCGACCCGCAATCGGCAACGGCGCGAGCCGCCATCCAATATGCCGTCGAAAAACCGTACCGCCCCTGGCACGAACAGCGGCGCTACTCGCGCGAGGCTAGCGCCCTACAAGAGGCCCGAAAAGCCGGAGGCCAAGCCACAACCGGCTCAGTAGCGGCGAATGAGCCCCACCAGCTTGCCCTGAACCTTGACGCGGTCGGGTCCGAAGATGCGGGTCTCATAGGCCGGGTTGGCGGCTTCGAGCGCGATCGAGGCGCCCTTGCGGCGGAAGCGCTTCAGCGTCGCCTCCTCGTCGTCGACCAGCGCCACTACGATCTCGCCCGGGCTTGCCGTGTTGGCATTGCGTATGATGACGGTGTCGCCGTCGAAGATGCCGGCCTCGATCATCGAGTCGCCCTTGACTTCAAGCGCGTAGTGCTCACCGCCCGTAATCATATCCGGCGGCACCGTGATCGAATGCGTCTGGTGCTGGATGGCGTCGATCGGCACACCGGCGGCGATGCGGCCCATCACAGGGATGGACACGGCCGAAACGGCGTCGTCGTCATTGCTGGGCGTGCGGGAGGACGCCGCGGGCTTGATCTGCCTGCCGAGGTTGCCTTGGCCGCCCTGGATGACGCTGGGAGAGAATTTCCTCGCCGCATTCAGCCCGGGCGCGATTGAATCGGGCAGCCGCAGAACCTCAAGGGCGCGCGCCCGGTTTGGCAGCCGGCGAATGAAACCGCGCTCCTCCAGCGCTGTGATCAAGCGGTGGATGCCCGACTTCGAGGCAAGGTCGAGCGCTTCCTTCATCTCGTCGAAAGACGGCGGAATGCCGCTTTCCTTGAGACGTTCGTGGATGAACATCAGAAGTTCATGTTGCTTGCGCGTCAGCATGGCAGCCCCCAGCGGGTCCTGAAACCAGAATCAGAAAACAAACCCAGAACAAACACTATCTGTTCCAGTTGTGTTCCGCAACCGTTTAAAGTTTAGTGAATGTGTTGACGTTTTGTTCAGCGTAACATCAGAACGCTGCATTCGTCGCCGGCTTCAGCCGCCGGTGCGAAGGGTTGGCGCACGATCAGGCCATTGGCGTCGGCCAGCGTCCTCAGCATCGAGGAATCCTGGATGCTGAACGGTGTAGCGACCAGTTGTCCGGCCTCCTCGCGCACGACGGCCCGCACATAGTCCTGCCTGAGATCATTGGCGCGCATCGCGGCAGCCAGCCGTGCCGTGCGAACGTCCTGCCGATAGTCGCGGCCGCCAAGGCGCGCCATAAGCGGCTTCAGGAACAATTGCGAGCAGACAAGGCTTGCCACCGGATTGCCGGGCAGGCCGATGCAGCGGATGTCGCCAAGCCGGCCAAACATCAACGGTTTGCCGGGTCGCATGGCGATCTTCCAGAAATCGAGCTTCATGCCTTCGCCGGTCAGCACGTCATGGATCAGGTCATGATCGCCGACCGAGGCGCCGCCGAGGGTGACGATGATGTCGGCGCCGGCTGAGACCGCTTTCTTGACCAGAGCCGCGATCGCGTCCTGCCGGTCGGCGGCGATGCCGAGATCGAGCGCGCGCGCTCCAACCGACCGGGCCGTGGCTGTGACACCATAGGCATTCGACGAGATGATCTGGTCGGGGCCAAGTTCGCTGCCCGGCGGCAGCAGTTCATCGCCCGTAGCGATGATGGCAACCAGCGGCCGACGCACCACGTTGAGGCTCGGGTGGTTGGCGGACGCCGCCAGCGAAAGCGCCGCCGGATCGAGCAGGCGGCCTTTTTCGAGGAGTGTGTCGCCCTGGCCGAAGTCCAGCCCGCTTCGGCGGACGTTGCGTCCTTCCGTTGTCGGCTCGGTCACTTCGATGCTGCCGCCGCTGAGGTCGCGGACATTCTCCTGAATGACGACGGTATCGGCGCCTTCGGGGAGCGGCGCGCCGGTGAAGATGCGCACGGCCTCGCCCTTGCCGACGGAGCCGGCGAAGCCGCGTCCGGCGGGCGCGGTACCGATCACGGAGAGCCGCGCCGGCACCGAGGCCACGTCCGCAAAGCGTGCGGCATAGCCGTCCATCGCCGACGCGTTGAACGGTGGCTGCGTGCGCAGCGCCACCACCGGTTCGGCCAGCACCCGGCCTGCCGCATCGGCCAGCGGAACGCTTTCACCGGGCAGCGCGGTCGCGCCATCCAACAGGCGCTCGAGCGCCTCGGCGACCGGAACCAGCGCCATCTTAAGGACCTGCCCCGGATTTTACTGACTTGTAGTCGCCCGACTTGCCGCCGGTCTTCTCAACCAGCCTGATGCCGGAAATCACCATGGCGCGATCCGCCGCCTTGGCCATATCGTAGATGGTGAGGCAGGCGACCGACGCCGCGGTCAGCGCCTCCATTTCCACCCCGGTCTTGCCGGTGACCCGGGCAAGCGCGGTCACCTTCAAGCCTGGGAGCGCGCGGTCGGGCTCGATATCGACGGCGACCTTGATGAGAAGCAGGGGATGGCAGAGCGGGATCAGCTCATGCGTCTTCTTGGCTGCCATGATGCCGGCGATGCGGGCGGTGCCCAGCACGTCGCCTTTCTTGGCATCGCCCGCCAGGATCATCTCCAGCGTTTCCGGCTGCATGGAAACAAAACCTTCGGCGATTGCCGTGCGCGTCGTCTCGGCTTTGTCGCCGACATCGACCATGTTGGCTTCGCCCTTGGCGCCGAGATGGGTGAGGGCAGGCATCCTCAAACGGCCTCGGCCGGCGCCTTGCCCGTAAGCAGCAGCTCGGTCGCGGCAGCCACATCTGCCTGCCGCATCAGGCTCTCGCCGACGAGGAAGGTGCCGATTCTGCTCTTCTCCAGCCGGCGGCAGTCCTGATGGGTGAAGATGCCGCTCTCGCTGACCAGCAGCCGGTCGGCCGGCACCATCGCTGCAAGCCGTTCCGAAACGTCGAGGCTGGTCTCGAACGTCCTCAAATTGCGGTTGTTGATGCCGATCAGCCGTGACGAGAGGCGAAGCGCGCGCTCCATCTCCTGCTCGTCATGCACCTCGACCAGCGCGTCCATGCCGAGCTCGAAGGCCGTCGCTTCGAGCTCACTGGCTAAAGCGTCGTCGACGCTTGCCATGATGATGAGGATCGCGTCCGCGCCCCACGCCCGCGCCTCGTGGACCTGGTATGGGTCGAAGAGGAAATCCTTGCGCAAAGCGGGCAGGCCGACTGCGGCGCGCGCGGCGGTCAGAAAGCCTGGCGCGCCCTGGAAGGACGGAGCGTCGGTCAGCACCGAAAGGCAGGCAGCACCGCCTTGCTGATAGGCCCTGGCGAGCGCCGGCGGGTCGAAATCGGCGCGGATCAAACCCTTGGAAGGACTTGCCTTCTTGATCTCGGCGATCAGCGCGAAGCCGCCGGCCTTCCGCTTGGCTTCGAGCGCCGCAAGGAAACCGCGCGGCGGTTCTGCATCTTTCGCCCTGGCCTTGACATCGGCAAGCGGCACGCTGAGCTTCGCCGCGGCGATCTCTTCGCGCTTGTAGGCTTCGATCTTGCGCAGGATATCGGACAAAGTTCTAACCGTTCGAAATCTCGATGAGCTTGTCGAGCACCGCAAGCGCCCGGCCGCTGTCGATGGCTTGCGCGGCGGCTTCAATGCCGTCGGCAAGCGTCGTCGCCTTGCCGGCCACCACCAGCCCGGCGCCGGCATTCATCAGCACCGTATCGCGATAGGCGCCGGCATCGCCGCCCAGCATATCGCGCAATGCCTTGGCGTTATAGGCCGCATCGCCGCCGCGCAGCTCTTCCTTGCCGTGCCGCTTCAGTCCCACCGCTTCGGGGGTGAGCGTGAAGCTGCGGATCTCGCCACCGGCGAGCTCGGCCACCAGCGTCTCGCCGGTGGTGGTGATCTCGTCATATCCGTCGCCATGAACGACCCAGGCGTGATCGGCGCCGAGCGCCTTCAGCGTCTCGGCCACGGGCATGATCCACTCCGGCAGGAAGACGCCGACCATCTGGCGGCTGACGCCGGCCGGGTTGGACAGCGGCCCGAGCAGGTTGAAGATCGTGCGTGTGCCGAGCTCGACCCGGGTCGGGCCGACATGCTTCATCGCCGGATGATGCGCCGGCGCAAACATGAAGCCGACGCCGGCCTCGTGGATGCAAAGGCCGATCGTCTCCGGCGAGATGTCGATCTTGACGCCGAGCGCCGTCAGCACGTCGGCCGAACCGGTCAGCGAGGACAGGCCGCGATTGCCATGCTTGGCTACCGGGACGCCGGCCGCCGCGATGACGAAGGCCGAAGCGGTCGAGATGTTGACGCTGTGCGAATTGTCGCCTCCGGTGCCGACGATATCGATGGCGCCTTGCGGGGCCTCGACGCGCAGCATCTTGGCGCGCATCGTGGCGACCGCGCCGGAGATCTCGCCGACCGTCTCGCCGCGCACGCGCAGCGCCATCAGGAAACCGCCGATCTGGCCGGGCGTCGCGTCGCCCGACATGATGATGTCGAAAGCCTCGCGTGCCTCCTCGAAGGAGAGCGCCGCGCCGGTGGCGACCTTAGCTATGTGTGTCTTGAGAGCGCTCATCGTGTCTGTGCTTGGGAAACGGCGGCCGGATCGATGCGAACGTCATACTGCGACTGCAGCTGCGCCACCAGCTGGTCGAGCAGGTCGTCGGATATGCCGGCGCTGAAAGATTTCTGCGCGTCTTCCGGGACCGAGCTGCCGTCGGCGCCGGCCGGTTCGAAGACTTCGGCGACCTTGAACAGGATCTGGCCGTCGCCGGTGGGCGAGGGGATCAGACCCGTACCGCCTTCGCCGACGCCGAACATGGCAGCCGCACCCTCCTTGCCGAAATCGGCGTCGTCGGCTTCGCGCTTCAGGCCTCGCTTAGTCTGCTTCTCGAACTTCAGCTCGCCTGCGATGACGTCCAGCGTCGCGCCGGCCTTGAGGCGCTTTTCCAGCTCCTGCGCCCTCGCGTCGAGCCGCTTGTCGGTCTCGGCGGCCGTCCAGTCGGCCGCCACCTTCTGGCGGACTTCGTCCAACGTGCGGTCGCGCGCCGGCGTGATCGACTGGACTTCATAGAAGACGAAGCCGTTGTCGGCGGTGGTCAGGCCTTCATTCTCCGTGTTCGGCTCGGCCTCGAAGACCGCCTTGATGAGATCCGCCGATTGCGGCAGGTCGTTGACGATTGTGCCGTCCGGCCGCTGGCCGGTGCGGTCGATGGCGTCGACGGTGACGACCTTGAGCTTCAGCTTCTCGGCGGCCTGGGTAAGCGAGGCGCCGGAGGCGCGGGTGTCCTCGTAGCTGTCATGCACATCCAGCAGCACGCGGCTCGCCTCGCCGAGCGCCAGGTCCTTGCGGATCTGATCGGACACTTCGGAGAGCGGCTTCACTACCTGCGGCTTGATCTCGGTGACGCGCAGCAGAACCGGGCCGAAAACGCCCTGAACCACCGGGCTGACCTCGTTGGCGTTGAGCGAGAAAGCCGCGTCGGCCACCGCCTTGTCGGCAATCTTGTCCTTGGCCAGCGTGCCGAGCAGTGTGTCGGCCTGGGTCTTGCCCTCGGCGGCGACGATCTTGTCGAAGGTGGCGCCGGTTTTCAGTGAATCATAGGCCGCCTTGGCCGCGTCCGGCGTCTTGAACACCAACTGTTCGATGGTGCGCATTTCCGGCGTGGTGTAGCGCGCCTTGTTCTTGTTGTAGTCGTCGGCGACCTGCTGGTCGGTCACCGCGGTCGGGTCCATGATGTCCTGCGGCTCAAGCCGTGCATAGGAGAACTTGCGGTACTCCGGCGCGGCGTAGTTCTTCTTGTTGGCTTCGAAATAGGCTTTCAGCGCGCTGTCGGCCGGCGCCTCGATCGGCTGCACCAGCGTCTTCGGCAGGACGAGATAGTCGATCGTGCGGTCCTCGCCGCGATAGAGCGCGACCGCCTTCAGGAAGGTCTGAGGCGCCTTGAGGCCATCGGAAATCGCCTCGACGATCTGCTGGCGAACCGCCACCTGCGAGCGGTTCTTAAGATAGTCCTCCGGCCGCATGCCCACCTCGCGAAGCAGATATTCGAAGGTTCTGCGATCGAATTGGCCGCCTGGACCCTTGAAGGCCGGGTCCTCGCGCGTCAGTTCGGCCAGCCGGTCCTTGGAAAGGCCAAGCCCGAGCTTGCGGGCCTGCTCGTCGAGCACGGCGCCTGAAACGAGCTGCGCCAGCACCTGGTTGTCGAGGCCGAGGAGCTTCGCCTGCTCATGCGTGATGCGCTGGCCATATTGCTGCGACAAGAGGTTGATCTGGCGATCGTAGGCGAGGCGGTACTCATTGATCGAAACCGTCGTGCCGCCGGCGGTGATCACCGAATGATGGCCGGCCAAGGTTCCCGACAGGCGCCCGGAAATGCCCCAGACGGCAAAGCTCACCACCAGCAAGGACAGCAACGCCTTCGCGACCCAGGTGCCCGCCGCGCTTCTCAATAAACTAAGCATGCTTACTTCCGATTTTTGCGCATTTTCGCATGCGCCGAGTTTGAAACAAGCGCAATAGCGTCCTTCCGGCCCACTGTCGATTGCTTTGTGGCCTGATTTTGGTAGTGAGGGCGCTGCCTTATGTCGCCTGGAGAACCCGACCCCATGACCCCTGGAATCCGTCCGCTCGTTGCCGGCAACTGGAAAATGAACGGTACCAGCGCCTCGCTCAACGAGCTGAGGATGATCGGCAACGGTTTCATGAGCGGGCTCGATGCGGAGACGGAAGCATTGGTCTGCGTGCCGGCGACCTTGCTTCACCAAGCTGCCGAGATCCTTTCGCGCACGCCGGTCCGCGCCGGCGGCGAGGATTGCCATCCCAAGGAGAGCGGCGCCTACACGGGCTGCATTTCAGCTGAAATGCTCAAGGATGCCGGCGCCAGCCATGTCATCGTCGGCCATTCCGAATGCCGCGAGCAGAGCGGGGAAGATGATGCGATGGTCCATGCCAAGGCCTCTGCCGCCTGGCGCGCAGGGCTGGTGGCCGTCATCTGCATCGGCGAGACGCGCGCCGAGCGCGAGGCGGGCGCGACGCTCGATATATTATCGCGCCAGCTCGACGGTTCCGTGCCGCCGAGCGCCACCGCCGCCAACACGATCGTCGCCTACGAGCCCGTCTGGGCGATCGGCACCGGCCTGACGCCGACCGCCGCCGACGTCGCCGAGGCGCATGCGCATATACGCGGCAAGCTGATCGCGCTGCTCGGCGATGCCGCGGCCAGGATGCGCATTCTTTATGGCGGTTCGGTCAAGCCGTCCAATGCGGTGGAACTGCTTGGCGTCGAGAATGTCGATGGCGCGCTGGTCGGCGGCGCTAGCCTGAAGGCGGCCGACTTCCTCGCCATCGCGGAAGCCTATATGAACATCTCATAGCCGCTGACGAGCGCCGGAGCGGCAGGGACGCGGCCAAATCGTTGCAATGGCCGCATTGCTCCCCATATTCCGGCCACGGGCTTGGAAATGCCGCCAAAGCATTGTAAGGAGCCGCCTCCAAATCATCGGTCGTATGCGCGGCCGCGACCGGCCACGCCAGGATAAATTATGGAAACCGTACTGATCGTCGTTCACCTTATGGTCGTGCTCGCCCTTGTCGGCGTGGTGCTGCTGCAGCGCTCCGAAGGCGGCGGCCTCGGCATCGGCGGCGGTTCCGGTTTCATGACGGCGCGGGGCGCCGCCAATGCGCTTACACGCGCAACGGCAATCCTGGCCGCGGCTTTCTTCGTGACTTCGCTGGCGCTCTCCATCATCGCCCGCTACGGCGAGAAGCCGATCGACATTCTCGACCGCACTCCGGCGTCGACTGCCGGCAAGGGCGTGCTCAACCAGTTGCCGGGCACCAACGGTCCGGTGGGAAGCTCGCAGCCTGCGGCTCCGTCGGGCAACACGACGACCACGACTCCGCTGTCGAATGGCGGCACCACCACGGCTCCGGCCACCGCTCCCGCCACGCCGGCGCCTGCGAATCCGACCACGCCGCCGGCCACGAACGGCGTTACCTTGCCGGTCACCCCGCAGGTTCCGAACCAGTAGTCGGGCAAGTTTGCAGCCGCTATCTGTTGTTCTTTGAACACAGTCGCGGCAAATGCCGCTCGATCACGAAGATTCAACCGGGCGTAGCGCCTCGCTCAGCTTGAGGGCGCGCTGGCTAATCGATTATAGATTGCGCGCGGCACTTTCGGCGTCCTTGGGGGGCGCCGGGCGACGCCGTGGGCAACTAGCATAGAAAATCGGATCTTCGCCATGCAGCTTCGCAGCTTCATCCTTTTGGGATTCTGTGCCGTATTCGGCATGGGGTCCGCGGCCTTTGCCTCACCGGCAAACCTCGCCGCTTCGCCGTCGGTAGAGAAGACCGACGCAATTCCCGTCGCCGCCAAGAGCGACGCATCGCAGCTGAAGCTTCTCAAGAAGAAGAAAAACGCAACTCCAGACGACCTCGCGCAGATCAAGAAGCTCGAGGCCAAGATCGCTGCCGACAAGGAAGCGGCCAAGGAAAAGGCGCTCGCGGCCCGCAAGCTGGCGATGCGCGAGGCGGCTAAAGCCAAGGCCGACGCAGCTCGACAGGAATGGCTCGCCAAGAAGGGGTCGGCAGCATCGACGGAACTGGCTGACGCCAGGCCGGCGAAGAAGGCCATCAATATCATCGCACCGCTCGAACCCGTGGCGCCGATCGCGTCGATCCAAACCGAGGAGCCTATCCCGGCCGAGGCGATGAACATCGCGGCAGCCGGCAACAACGGTGAGCTGCGCAGCGAGCAGCCCGGGCAGAAGCACACGAGCAGCGTCGGGTTGTTCGCCGGCCTGTTCGGCGGCCAGTCGGTGTCTTCGATCAGCTATCTGCCCGAGACCCGCGCGCTCGATTCGGCGCTCGCCAGCAAGCAGGCAAAGCGGCCGTTCAAGGTGAAGCCGGAATTCGTGCCGCAGGACGTCACGTTTACCGGCTATGAGCCGGGCACGATCGTCATCGACACCAGCGCCCGCCGTCTCTACTTGGTCGAGTCCTTTTCCACTGCGCGCCGCTATGCCATCGCGGTCGGCCGCGAAGGCCTGCAGTTCAAGGGCACGGTGGCGGTCGGCGACAAGCAGGAATGGCCGCGCTGGATCCCGACGCTCGACATGCAGAAGCGCGAGCCGAAGCATTACGGCCAGTACAAGGACGGCATGCCCGGCGGCGGCGAGAACCCGCTCGGCGCGCGCGCCATCTACCTCTATGACGGCAAGAAGGACACGCATCTGCGCATCCACGGCACCATAGCCCCGCAGTCGATCGGAACCAGCGCCTCCAACGGCTGCTTCCGCATGATCAACGAGCATGTGATGGACCTCTACAGCCGCGTCAAGGTCGGCACCAAGGTCGTTATTATCTGACGCATTTTTCCGACCTGCCGAAAGGGCCGGCACCGCCGGCCCTTTTATTTTGACTGCAATCAAAGGCCCGTCGTGGGCACCGGCGCCATTTTGGGAAAAAGCCTTCGCGGCGGTTTTTTCTCTGGCGGAATCAATCAGGCCGCGTTAAGCGATGACTCCCATGGCGCGATATGTATTCATCACAGGCGGCGTGGTTTCCTCACTCGGAAAAGGCATCGCCGCAGCAGCTCTTGGGGCTCTCCTGCAGGCGCGAGGCTATCGCGCGCGGATCAAAAAGCTCGATCCCTATCTCAATGTCGACCCTGGAACGATGTCGCCGTACCAGCACGGCGAAGTGTTCGTCACCGACGACGGCGCCGAGACCGATCTCGATCTCGGCCACTACGAGCGCTTCACCGGCCGCTCGGCCAACCAGCAGGACAACATCACCACCGGCCGCATCTACAAGAACATCATCGAGCGCGAGCGGCGCGGCGATTATCTCGGCGCCACCGTGCAGGTGATCCCGCACGTCACCGACGAGATCAAGCATTTCGTCCTCGACGGCAATGACGACTACGACTTCGTGCTGTGCGAGATCGGCGGCACGGTCGGCGATATCGAGGCGATGCCGTTCCTGGAAGCGATTCGCCAGCTCGGCAACGACCTGCCGCGCAACAATGCCGTCTATGTGCATCTGACGCTGATGCCCTACATCCCGACCGCTGGCGAGTTGAAGACCAAGCCGACGCAACACTCGGTCAAGGAATTGCGCGGCATCGGCATCGCGCCCGACATCCTGCTGGTTCGCGCCGACCGCCCGATCCCCAAGGAGGAGCGCCGAAAGCTTTCGCTGTTCTGCAACGTGCGCGAAAGCGCCGTCATCCAGGCGCTGGACGTGCCGCACATCTATGACGTGCCGATGGCCTACCACAAGGAAGGGCTCGATTCGGAAGTGCTCGCCGCCTTCGGCATCGACCCGGCGCCGAAGCCGCGCATGGAGCCGTGGCAGGCGCTCTCCAGCCGCATCCACAATCCCGAAGGCGAGGTGACCATTGCCGTCGTCGGCAAGTACACCGGGCTGAAGGACGCCTACAAGTCGCTGATCGAGGCGCTCTCGCATGGCGGCCTCGCCAACCGCGTCAAGGTCAAGCTCGACTGGATCGAGAGCGAGATATTCGAGAAGGAAGACCCGACGCCGTGGCTGGAAAAGGTGCACGGTATCCTCGTTCCCGGCGGCTTTGGCGAGCGCGGCTCCGAGGGCAAGGTCCTGGCCGCGAAATTCGCGCGCGAGCGCAAGGTTCCCTATTTCGGCATCTGCTTCGGCATGCAGATGGCCTGCATCGAGGCTGCGCGGTCGCTGGCCGGCGTCGAGCATGCGTCGTCGACCGAGTTCGGGCCGACCGACGAGCCCGTGGTCGGCTTGATGACCGAGTGGCTGAAGGGCAACATGCTGGAAAAGCGCAGGGAAACCGGCGACCTCGGCGGCACCATGCGGCTCGGCGCCTATCAGGCCGAGCTCGCCAAGGGCTCGAAGATCGCCGAGATCTACGGCGACACGCAGATTTCCGAGCGCCACCGGCATCGCTACGAGGTCAATGTCGACTACAAGCAGCGGCTGGAGGAATGCGGGCTGGTCTTTGCCGGCATGTCGCCGGACGGCGTGCTGCCGGAGACGATCGAATATCCCGACCATCCCTGGTTCATCGGTGTGCAGTACCACCCGGAACTGAAGAGCCGGCCGCTCGAGCCGCATCCGCTGTTCGCAAGCTTCATCGAGGCGGCGGTGGAGCAGAGCCGCCTGGTCTAGGGTAGGCTGATATTCAGGTGAATGCCGGCCTGCAAATGGCGGCTTCCTGCGCTTCCGGTGCTCACGTACTTTAAGTACGCTCCGCTCCGGTTCTCGGAACCCACCATCTTCGACTCGGCCTGACCTGAATCTCAACACACCCTGGTACCAGCCTGCGAGCCGGCCATGCGGACCCTATGATGCGAACCTACGTCGCGCTGCTCTACAGTATCATCCTCGGCGAGGGGCGGCGCGTCGTCATGTCCGATCTCAAGGCGATGGCGGAAGGCCTTGGGCTGAAGAATGTCCGCACGCTGGTGGCGACGGGCAATCTGGTTTTCGAGGCGCGGTCGACCAAACTGTCCCATCTGGAGCGGCGGCTGGAGAAGGCCTTCGAAGAGACTTTCGGCCGCCATGTCGACATCATCGTGCGCGGTGCGGAGGATTGGCTGAAGCTCGCGGCCGCCAATCCGTTCCCGGCCGAGTCCGTGGACACCGGCGATCAGGTGGCAGTGCGTGTCATGCGCAGCCCGGCGCCCGTCGACGCCGTCGCGGCGCTGCATTCCTGTGCCGCCAAGGATGAAAAGGTGGTTTCGGTCGACGGCGATATCTGGCTTGTCTTTTCGCGCGAAAGACCGAGCTCGCGGCTGCTGGCGGCAGCAAACCACAAGCGCATGGGCATCGGCACCTCCCGCAACTGGAATACGGTGCGCAGACTGGCCGAGATGGTCGGCAAATAGATAGACGCGAACGGGCGGCTTTCGCCGCCCGGTTCTTGCCCTCAAGCCTTGGCCGTCCGGGCGCCTGCGCCGAGCGCCATGGTGCGCAGCACGTAGTAGACGGCGCCCGCGATCGCCACGCCGAAGAACCAGCCGTAGACGCCCCACCAGGACGGCAACCAGTTGGTGAAGTTGGGCAGGATCGAGGAGAAGATCGCGCCGATGCCGGCGGCGATGAAGGCGTTGACGTGCCAGCCGCCCTGGAAGCGGAACTCGCCCTCTTCCCGATAGAGCGCCTCGACGTCGACCTCGCCCTTACGGATCAGATAGTAGTCGACCATCATCACGCCGAAGATCGGCCCCATCGTCGCGCCGATGATGTTGACGAAGGAAGCCGCGCTGCCTTCCCACGGCGCGAAGGGATAGAGCACGAGTGCGATCAAGGCCGCAATGTAGCCGCCCTTCTTGAAGTCGATCTGGCGCGGGAAGACGTTGGAGAAGTCGAAGGCCGGCGAGACGAAGTTCGCCACAACGTTGATGCCGAGGGTCGCCACCGCGAAGGTCAGCGCCGCAAGAGCCGCCAGGAACCAGCTGTCGAACTTGGCCGAGATCTGGTCGGGATGAAGCAGCACCTCGTGATAGACGTCGTAGGCGGCGATCGTGGTGACGCCGGCGACCAGCGAGAATAGGATCAGGTTGACCGGCAGGCCCCAGATATTGCCCTTGCGCAGCGCCGCGTTGTCAGGCGCGTAGCGCGCGAAGTCGCAGAAGTTGAGGTAGAGCGCCGAGAAGTAGGTCACCCAGATCGCCGCCACCGCGAATAGCGCCGTCCACGATCCCGGCTCGCCGGGCACGCCGGCGTCCTTGGTCTTGTCGAGCAGCACGTCCATCGGGATGTCGCTGGTGAAGGCGAAGGTGCCCGACTTCACGCAGAGATAGATCGCCAGGATCAGCATCATCACCCACACGGCGGGACCTGCCCAGTCCTGGAAGCGGCGCACCGTTTCCATGCCCTTCTGGATGATCAGGAGCTGCAGCGCCCAGATGACGACAAAGCAGATCACCTCCAGGGTGGAATGGCCGAGCAGATGCGAGGTCTTGTTGAACTCGTCGAACCACGGCAGCCGGGTCAGCAGCGCGACGATCGCGCCCGACGCGGCTGCCGTCTGCGCGCCGTACCAGAAGCAGGCGACGACGGCGCGCACCAGCGCCGGGATATTGGCGCCCCAGATGCCGAAGGAGGCGCGCGCAAGCACGGGGTAGGGCACGCCGGTCTTCACGCCGGCATAGCCGACCATGTTCATCAGGGCGTAGATGATCAGCGAGCCGATGCCGATGGCGATGATGAAGTTGACGAAGCCGCCGCAGAACAGGAACAGGCTTGCCGCGAGATAATAGCCCCAGAGGCTGTGGACGTCGGACGTCCAGACGTTGAAGATCGAAAACGGCCCCCAGTTCCTGACCGTTGCCGGAGCCAGATCCTCATTGTAGAGGCCGGGCGATGCGCCTTGTATGGTCATTGCAAGTGTTCCCCTTTTTTTGCAAAACGCGCCCTCACGCGTTGACCGTCGAGGTTAAGCCTGACGCAGGGGAACCGGCAAGCAACCCATTTGCCGGCTTTCGCCTTAAAGACATTCAATGGGAATCGCGCTTCTCGTTGCGCCAAAACGGGAGTCGACTTGCTGAGTCGGCTGCCGAACAGCCCTTAGATTGTTCTCCTGTCCGGTTTCGAACCTTTTCTAGCGGCAATTATTTTTTATTGGAACCAAAGCGCCGGATGTGCGTTTCATTGGGTTCGGCTGCGGTGCGGCCGACCGGGAGGATAATGATGGATCGCTTGCATTTCTTTACCCCAGTGCGGATCGCGCGTGGGCAAGGATACCCCTTGGAGGAAGTCGACAGCGTCTCCGAAGCGATGGTGTTCCTGCGGAAATGGCCAACGGGAAGACGCGGCCCCGTTTATCAGTGCGCCCTGAATTGCTGTGCTGCAGCGATGTCCGGCAAGATGTCGGCCGAGGAGGCAAGGAAAGCCTTCGTCGGCTTTGCCCGCATCACCCGGATTCTCGACGACGACATGGCGCTGCCCTTGGGTGGCGCGTCCATGGACAATGTCCACGCGCTGAGGCGATAGATCGAGGCCTAGTTTTTTGAACGCGGGCGCTGCTACCTTCTGGGCGCGGCGGGGATTATTGTTGTTTTAACAGCAATGGCCTCGGCCCGTTGCATCGGACTGCCGCTCTTTCTGCTTTGGTGGACAGGGATGATCGCCGTAAGAGCAGAATACGCAGCAATCTCCCGCCAAGGGCCTGAGGAGAATCTTGCAGCCTTCGCATTCATAGAAGTACTGGCAGGCGTCGGCCGGCATTGTCTCGGTTCTGCGGTGGCCGCAGGCGGGACAGGTGATGGTGCTGGTGAGCTCGATCATTGCTCCTTCACCAAGGCTGCAGCATAGCCGGCGTTGTTGGAAGCTGCGGCGATCGCGGCGGTGCTCGTCTTGTCGTCGTCGAAGACGACCGTTGCAGTCTTCGCGTTGACATCGGTTGAAACCGAGACAACGCCCTCGAGGTGTCTGATTGCGGTCGCAACGGTGACCGGGCAAAGCGGACACGTCATGTCGGGCACTGAGAATATGGCGGTGTGTTGTCCTGCGGCGGCGGGCACAGTGGCCAGAAGCGGGACAAAGATCGCAATCGCGATGCGCATCGAGGGTCTCCTACAGATTGAGCCGTCCGAAAACATCGACAGCGGCCGCTGACGCCGCAATCAGGCTCGCTGCCAACAGGATCCATCGGGTGGAACGGCGATAAACGGGGCTGGCGCAAAGGGAGCCGGGAAGGCAGGCGGCTTGGCTGCGGCGGTAGTGCCAGAACCCGAGACCGACGGAGACAGCCGCGAGCGTGAGGAAGTAGGGCTGATAAGGCGCAAGCGCGGTGAGGCGCGCGATCCAGGCGCCGCTGATTCCCGCGATAGCCAAGGCGAGGGGAAGGATACAGCAGGCGGAAGCGAGGAGACCCGCCGAAAGTCCGCCAAGCGCGAGCGACAGGGCAGTTCGCGATTGTGTTAAATTGCTGACGGGTGACGATCCGGTCATTCCGGTATCTCCAGGCGGCTCGACACGAACAGGTTGATGGCGCCGCCTAACAACACGATCAGCGATCCGGTGCCGAGATTGAACATCAGGATCTCGACGCTTGCGTCGAGGGGATGAAACAGCGTCAGCGCTGAGGCGGTAATTCCAGCCACGGAAAGACTTGCGGCAAGGATCACCGGCCCGGGGTTGAAGCTGGCGGCATGGCGCAGCATCAGAGCCAAGGCGAGCGACAATGGTAGGCTGGTCAGCACCAACGTTGCAATGCAGGAAGCCGTCTCGCCGGGAGGCGCGCCGCCGGGAACCATCGGGGTCCAGAATCTCCAGCACTGATAGCCGATCGAGGAAAGCCACAAGGCAAGCGCCGGGAAGGGCAGCCACAGCCAACGGCGTGAGCGGCCAGGAAGGCTGACGAGAAATGCGGCGACCGCGGCAAGGACGCCGGTGAAGAGAGCCCCCGCGAGGCTCAAGGCGAAGCGGATTTCGGCCAGGCGAACGAGCAGCCCTGGCCGCCAGCCATGGGCAGCGGCGATCATGGTGAGGATCAATGCCGCCAAGAGCAGGAAACCGGTGGCGCGCAGCAATGGCGGACGAAGTCGCCTGACCGGCCTCAGATTGGCGGCAAGCGCGGAGATGAGATCATCCGTGGGGATCATGTTCCGCTCCCAGAGAAGAATTGGCGCAGATGCCGGATGGCACGGTGGGTGGCGATTTTGAGCGCCGCCACGGTCGTACCGCTCGCTGCCGAGGCCTCCTTCAGCGACAGTCCTTCAATCTTGGTGAGCCGCATGGCTTCGCGCTGTCTGGACGGAAGGCGGTCGAGGGCGGCGGTAATGTCATGGATCTTCGTCATGTCCTCAATGTTCGCGGATGGATCGGCCAAGGTTTCGTGGTTAGGCTCAAATTCCGTTTCGAGGGCCCGGCGGCGGCCCTGGCGACGCAGCCGGTCGATCAGCCTGCGTCTGGCAATGGCTGTAAGCCAGGGACCGAAGGGCCGCGCCGGATCATAAGTCGCACGCACTGCGTGCAAGGTCAGCAGTATATCCTGCACCGCATCCTCGACATCGCTGGGATTGCGGTGACAGCGCGCCGCGTGAGCGCGCAAGTATGGCGTGACGCTC
Source organism: Mesorhizobium tamadayense (assembly GCF_003863365.1). Taxonomy (GTDB): domain Bacteria; phylum Pseudomonadota; class Alphaproteobacteria; order Rhizobiales; family Rhizobiaceae; genus Mesorhizobium; species Mesorhizobium tamadayense. The sequence goes on from NZ_RQXT01000022.1 coordinate 84,916, forward strand.
TCGAGGAGCCGCCGGTAGGCATTGGCATCGCCGTCCTGGGCCCTTGCCATCAGGATCGACCAATCCAGGTCCCGCACCCGTGGCAGGGGAGCGGCCGCCCCCTTCACAAGTTTCAGCACGGGAGGGGTGGTCATTGCCTATACGCCTCCGAAGCAAATCGTAGCGCGACCAGCCGGTCAAGGGAAATGGGCCCCGCGCCAAGGGCAATGATGGAGATCGCCATGGCGGCCCAGGGCAGATGGAAGTTGGCCCAGCCATCGGGCACCACAAGCTGGATGATACCCGTCATGATGAGCATCGCCAACGCGGCAAAGCGCGTGGCGAGGCCCAAAACCAACAGCACCGGCAAAGCGAGCTCGGCGGTCGCAACCAGATAGGCCACGGCATCGGGCATGGGGAAACCATACTCGGCGCCGAAGATGTGCAATTTGAATTCCTCTTCGAACAGATAGATCGTGCTGTCGGAGAGCTGGAGGAAGCCGTCCCAGCGGGTCAGGCCGGAGCGGAAAAACGGCACGGCAAGGGCTGCCCGCAGAAATAGCGGCGCCACAGCCATGGCGACCGCGGAAAGCCACCTTGTCAGTGCTCGAACCAGTTCCGCTGCCGATGTCATGACGGCTCGCCTCCGGCATCCCGGTCGAGGCTCCAACCTGTGAATGCGCCGACTTCAATCAGTCCGGCCAGCACCGTTTGGAGATCGAAGCACGGCGTGACTTCGAGCGAGGCGATCGTCGCGGCCACCACCGGCTCGTCGGCGCCCAGAGACCTGATGAAGGCCGCAGCGCCCATCGGCAATTGGTGCACAGTAACTTCCGCGCTCGGGCGGATGACGAGAGCATCCTCGCCACCGGCTTCGAGGTCGACGGCTGCTGGCTCGCCGCCCGCAACGTTCATGCGCCAGATGGTGAGGGCGGGAAACCGGGATTGCGTCACCCGGAGCGAAGGATGTAGCGCCAGCCTGACTTGGGCGAGGCGGGCTCGATCGATGGCGAGGAAATCGTCGGCGGAAAGCGACTCCGCTTCGGCTGCGTGATAAGCCTCGATCCAGGCGCGTTCGATCCTTGCCACGTCGGCGAGATAGGGGAGTGCCGCCGCAGGCTCGAACCCATCGATGAATTCGGGAAAGCCTGCGCCGTAGCCCAACATGATGGGGGACCGCGGCGGGTGGGCAGTTGCGAATTGCCCGCTCATGGCACGGAAGAACTCATCCCCGACGATGCGGTGAACCGCCGGGTAATTTTCCTTCAGCGTCTCGATCAGACCTGCCACGACATTGTTGCGATAGACCGCAAAGCGGCGTGGACTTGGCAAGCCATCGGGTCCCACGAGGCCCAGCGGCGTGCTGCGAGTTGTATCGAGCAGGGCCAGCGCGAAGTCCTGCTGTCGTTCAGCCAGCCCCTGCAAGGCGCTTCTCCTGCCGTAACGCGTCAGAATTCATATACGCTTCGGCACGCTCGGCCTCGGCGTGCAGTTCGCCCCACGATGGCAAATCGGCATCCCATTCGATGAGCGTCGGCGTGGGGCCGAGCTTGCCGATCACGTAGGCGTAGAGCTGCCAGACCGCCCGGTCGACCGGCCGGTTGTGGGTATCGATGAGCAGAGGCCTCTGTTTCTCGTCGGTCTCCGGCGTGAAGCCGGCAAGGTGTATTTCCTGCACGGAGCCGAGCGGGTAGGCATCGATATAGGCGAAAGGATCCCACTGCTGATTGGTCGAAGCGACGTGGACGTTGCTCACATCGAGCAGCAGTCCGCAGCCGGTGCGCCGCTGCACCTCGGCGATGAAATCGGGCTCGGCATAGGTGCTTTCGGCAAAGGCGACGTAGGTGGAAGGATTTTCCAACAACATCTGGCAGCCAAGCGTTTCCTGCACCTCGTCGATATGACAGGCGATGCGCTGGAGCGTTTCCTTCGTGTAGGGCATCGGCAGGAGGTCGTTCAGAAACGCCTCGCCGTGACTCGACCATGCAAGATGTTCGGAGAAAAGGCCGGGCTGGTAACGCGCGATCAGCTCCTTCAAGCGCCTCAGATGGTCGTGGTCGAGGGGCCTTGCCGCGCCGATCGACAGGCCGACGCCGTGCAGTGATAGAGGATAACACTCGCGCACCGCCGCAAGGTAGCGGTGCGGTGGCCCGCCGGCCCCCATGTAGTTTTCGGCGTGGACCTCGAAAAAGCCGATATCCGGCGCGGTCTCCAGGATCTCGCGGTAGTGCTGCGGCTTAAGTCCTACCCCGGCGCGCGGAGGAATGTTCATGGTCGATCTCCCAAGAAGGCAATCGAAACAGGCAGGTGGCTACGCCACCCGCCCGGGATCTCCTGGGATTTCAGGTGATCGGCTTCAGCGAGCCGTGGCCATTGGGCGTGGTCATAGCGGTGCAGGTTCCCTTCTTCACCAGCTTGAAGGCATTGGCCTGATAGTTCTTGGTGGACGTGCCCGCGCAGGTGGTTCCAGCACCCGCGTAGCAGTCGTTGTGGCCCTTCAGAGCCACGCCGAAGCACTTCTCCATCTTGCCGGAAGCGACCTCCTTCTTGGTCTTCTCCTGCATCTTCATCATTTCTTCCTCGCTCATCGCGGCGGATGCAGAGCCGATGGCGGCGGCGCCAATGGCTGCGGCAAAGGCACTGGCGACGACTGCGGAAATCAGGCGGTTTGACATGCTTGTCCTCCACTGGGCGTTGTTGCGCGAACCCTTGTCTTCCGGCGATGCCGGAAGACGCAGGTTCTTCTGAAAGTTCGCCACAGTACCGATGGAGGTTACGTCGGTTCGGATCGCCGCGGTTCACGAATCCGTGTAGTGCCGAGGCGGCGATGGCGGGCACCGTGTCCGCCGAAGAAGCAAGGAAAGCCATCGTCGGCTTTGCCCGCATCATCCGACCTCTCGACGACGACATGGCGTTAACGAGGCGTAGGCCTTGCGTCGGGTGCCGGGGTGAGGTTTTGTCTTTTTATTGGCGCTCGCTGTGTTGTTTTTATTGGCACTCGCTATGTTGTTTCAATTTTCCCTGAAAGAGCGCGTGAGGGAGGCCTGAACCGGGGCCAGCATATAGTCGAGCAAGGTGTGTTCGCCGGTCAGGATCATGACTTCCGCCGGCATGCCGGGCGATAGACGGACGTCATGCAGCTCTTCGAGATCGGCCGCGTCGACCTTGACCTTGGCGAGGAAATACGGCTCGCCGGTTTTCTCGTCCGTCAGCCGGTCGGCCGACACCGAGGTGAGCAGGCCATGGATCTGCGGCAAATGCCGGCTCGGATAGGCCGACAGCACGACGCGTGCGGGCATGTCCGGATGCACTACGTCGATATCCGCGGGCTTGATGCGTGAATCGATGATCAGATTGGGCTCGTTCGGGACGATATCGAGAAGCGCCTGGCCGCTTGCGATCACACCCGATTCGGTCGTCACGCGCAGGTTCATCACCGTCCCGGCGATCGGCGCGACGATGTCGGTCCTAGCCAGCACATCCTCGCGCGAGGGCAATTGGCTGCGCAGCTCGGCGAGATCCCCGCGCACCTTGGCAAGATCCTCATTGGCCGTCTCGCTGTCCTGTTGGCGCAGGTTGAGGAGCTGGAACTCGGTCTCGCCGATCTGCTGGTCGTTGTGCGCCACCTGTGCTCGGTTCGTCGCCTGATTGGCACGAATGTCGGCCTGTGCGCGCTGCAGGGCCAATATCCGTGGCAGGCGTTCTAGGCCCTTCTTGTACATTTCCTGTGCGGAGGCGATCTCCTGGTCGATCAGGCCGAGCTGCTCGGTCTGGGCGGCGATCACCTCCCTCGATCCCGTGCTTTGCTCCTTGATCTGCGCAATGCGCTTTTCCAGGATATGCGTGCGCCCTTCGCGGGTTGCGAGGCGGCTGTCGAGCAGCGCCTGCTCCTCGACGACCACCTTTCGCGCCAGATCGCTATCGTTCGACGTCAGCTCCCGGGGAAAGGCGATGTGGTCCTGGCCGGAAAGCTCAGCGACCAGGCGGGCTTCGGTCGCCAGAAGGCGGATGTAGTGTGTCTGCAATTCGTCGTAGCGCCCCTGGGCCTGGGTTGTCTTCAAGCTGATAAGGATCTGGCCGGCGACGACCTTGTCGCCTTCCTTGACGTGGATCTTGCCGATGATGCCGCCCTCCAGATGCTGGACCGTCTTGCGATAGCCTTCCGGACTGACGACGCCATTGGCGACGACGGCGCTTGCCAGAAGCGCAACGCTGGACCACGCCGTGACGCCGCCGACGAAGACGACGGACGAGACGTAACCCAGCAGGCGCGCGGGACGCGTGCGCCGTTTCAGATCGCGCTTGCTGGCTCTGAAGGCATTTGTGCGCCGCCGGACGTATCGTGCAATCAGGAGCACGAAGAGCGCGCCAGCGGCCGCAGTCAGGGCGATGCGCGCAGGCTGGTTCCGCCCGTCGAACCAAGTCGATACGCCGGCGATCAGATCCCCGGTAGAGGCGCTCAGTCTGTCGGCCAGCTCCCGCAGGCTATCCGCCAGCTTGTCCAGCATTGTCGAGAAGTCGCCAACTCGATAGCCCATGGCTCACTCCGCTGCCTTCAGGTTTCCCGGTTCGTTGGCGGCAATCTTTTCCCGTATGACGGGCGCTACGGGGATTCGCCTGGCCTGTCCGTTGAGCGCGCTGAGCACCTCATCGCGGGTGCCGAACTTCGAGACGCTGCCGTCCTGGATGAAGACGACATGATCGGCCGTGCGCAGAAGATTGATCTGATGAGTGACGAGAATGACGGTGCGGCCCAGCTCCGTCAACTGCTGGAGCACCTTGAACAGCGCGTTCTCGCCGTCGCTGTCGAGGCCGGTGTTTGGTTCGTCAAGGACGACCAGCGGCGGATCGCCGAACAGCGCCCGGGCCAGCGCAATGCGCTGGCGCTGGCCACGCGAAATACGGGCCCCATGCGGTCCGACCTCGGTCCGGTAGCCGTTCGGCAGCCGCAGGATCATCTCGTGGATGCCGGCGAGTTGCGCCGCGGCGATGACCGCTTCGCTATCGACGTCCCGCAGACGCGCGATATTCTCGGCTATTGTTCCGGGAAACAGCTCGACCTGCTGCGGCAGATAGCCGACATGCTGGCCCAACTGGTCCGAAGGCCAATTCCAGACCTCCGCGCCATCCAATCGCACATGGCCGTACGAGGGCCGCAGCGCGCCGACAATGAGGCGGCAGAGCGTGGTCTTGCCGGAGCCGGACGCCCCGATCACGCCGCAAGTTTGCCCGGGCTCGACGCTGAAACCGATTTTGGTCAGCAATGGTTGCGACGTGCCCGGCGGGCAGTAGTGCAGGTTCTCGAGCTTCAGCCTGCCTTGCGGACGCGGCAGGGTAACGCCAGCATTTTGCACCGATGCGGTGTCGGCGAAGAGCTTCATAAGGTTGCGGCGCGCGGCCCGCGCACTGACCAGACTCCGCCACGCTCCGATCGAGCGTTCGATCGGCGCCAGCGCCCGGCTGAGCAGGATGGAAGCCGCGATCATCGAGCCCGCCGTCAGTTCGCGGCGCAGGACGAGATAGGCGCCGAGCCCGAGCACGGCGACCTGGAGGGCGAGGCGCAGCGAGCGCGACAGGCTGCCGATGATGGTGGTGCGCCGTAGAATCCGGGTCTGGATGTCCATCAGCGACTGCTGGTTTTGCTCCCACCGCAGCAGCGCCGGCTCGGACATGCCGAGCGAGCGCAACGTCTCGGCGCCATCGACAAATTGACCGACGGCCGCCTGGCTGCGGCGCAGCCCGGCCGCTGCCTCCTGGCCCTTGCGGCGGGTGAGGAAATCATTGGCAAGAGCCGCGCAGAACAGGAGCACCGCGCCGGCCAGGCCCACGACGCCCAATGCCGGATGCAGCAGCCACATGAACGCTAGGAAGACCGGCGTCCATGGCGCGTCGAGAAAGGTCAGTATGCCGTCGCCGGCGATGAAGCCCCGCAGATCCGACACGTCTTTCAGGCCGGCTTCGAGATTGCTGCCGGCCAGGCGCGCCTCCATGGCGCGTTCGATGACGGGAACGCTGAGTTGGTCGTCCAGCCACTGGCTTATATGTCCCAGCATCATCCGCCGGGCGTGTTCCAGCAGCCCGTAGACGGCAATGGCGCCGATGACGGCAAGGGTCAGCCACAATAGCGTGTCGATCGAGCCGCTCGACAGCACCCTGTCGTAGATCTGCAGCATGTAGACGGTGCTGGCGAGTAAAAGGACGTTGGCGAGCAGGCTGAAGAGGAGGAGGGCGGGCGCCTGATGGCGCGCCAGATGCATCACCTCCTGGAATTGCGGTCTTGGCTGCATCACGGATACCCCCCGTCTCGATGTTTTTGCTGGGTGTCGGGCCGGGCGCCAGGAGAGGCGCCCGGCCCAAGTCCGTCAGGCAATGACACCTTCCACGTGGTTGTCGTTGAAGATGCCGGTCCCGTCGATGCCGATGGAGAAGGTGTCGCTCGCTGTGTCGCCGTCGAAATCGGCGATCTGGACAGTAAAGTCGAGCTTCTCGTCGGGCGCCGGCTGCGCCTGGCTGAGGCCGAAGCCGCCGATGTCGAAGGTGTTGTTGTCGTTGCCCGAAATGCCATCCGCGTTGCTGATGTTTTCGATCAGGACGCGGTCGTGGGTTCCGCTCGTCGTCCATGACACCTTGTCGCCGGTGCTCAGGCCGGTGATCGTCAAGGTGCCGTCGGCGTTGACCGTGGCGACCGGCGTATATTGCGTATTGCCCGTCTTGACGACGAAGTCGGTGACCGACGCCGATGTGATGGCGACGGGGCTATCGTTGGTGAGCCCGTCGACGAAATTCACTCCCGGCTCCGAAGCGGTGGTGAGGGCCGTGATCTTGACGGTGACGGGTCCGACGCCCGGATTGGTCTGGTTGACCGTGAAGGACGCAGAGTTCGTATTAAACACGCCCGTGAAGGCGATGTTGGCTTCGACGTCGGCTTCGTTCTGGTCCAGATTGGGCACGAGGAAGTTTGTATTCGCGCCCGTGACGTAGGTGATGAACGCGCCCTCAGTGGGGTTGATCGCGTTGCCGTTAACGCCGAACGAGGTGGTGCTACCGGCCTGGCTGATGTTGAGCACATCCTTGGTCGTGATGTTTCCGCCCTGGGACTGATTGAGCGGATCGTGCCCGATCACCACGATCTGGGCGGTGTTTGAATCGCCAAAGGTCATGAACAGGTTGCTGCCGGAGGGTGCCCCGGCGAAGCCGAAATTGACCTCCGCGGGTGGAGGGTTCTGGAGGACATCGAAGGTATAGTTGCCGCCCGACAGGGTCAGCCTGAAGAAATCGATGTCTCCGGCGGTGTGTGTGCCGCTGCTATCGACATCCTTGAAGTAGGTAGCGACAGTGTCGTTGTTGGTGAGGTCCCTGAGCAGGGTCACCTGCGAGGACGTGCCGTCCAGTATCGTCAGGGTCGCCGGCGAACTCGTGATGCTATAGGTTGCCGGATCGTCCGCGCCAACCACCCCGCTGAGCGTCTTGGTCACCGTGCTGCCAGCAGCGAAGTCCACCAGCCCATCGCTGATAAGTCCGATGGCTGGGCCGTCGTCCTGGAACTGCACGGCATCGCCGATACCGGTCGAGCTGGTCGCGGTGTCGCCGTCACCGTCGGTGACAGTCACCACCGCCAGCAGGGCGCTGTCGGTGATGTTCACCGCCTCGTCGTAGCTGCCACCCGGGGTCGGATGGTGGATCGAAGCGTATTGCGCCAGGCTGACGACGCCGCTGGTGCTGTTGATTGCGACGGCGAACGCCGCCGCCCCCGCGGCTGAGCCGATGCGACCGACCACCAGGTCGCCTTCCTTGAACAGGAAGATGCTGGTGCCGTTGGTGGTGTCGAGGCCGGAATCCACGCCTGCGGCCGACACCGCCAGCGAGAACGCCGTCGTGCCGCCCTCCTGATCGGCGCCGAACGAACTTCCGGTCGAGCTTACGACGGGAGTCGCGTCCTGTGCGAATCCGCTTGGGCTGAGATCGGAGCTGACATTGCTGACGCCCGCGAACAGCGCCGCCACTCCCGCGGCAGTAGTGTCGTCGGCATCGGCCTGGACGCCCGCCGTCTCGTCATGTGCCACCGTCGCAGCGCCCTGGACGATCGCTGCCGTCGGGCCGTCGTCCTGGAACTGCACGGCATCGCCGATACCGGTCGAGCTGGTCGCGGTGTCGCCGTCACCGTCGGTGACAGTCACCACCGCCAGCAGGGCGCTGTCGGTGATGTTCACCGCCTCGTCGTAGCTGCCACCCGGGGTCGGATGGTGGATCGAAGCGTATTGCGCCACGCTGACGACGCCGCTGGTGCTGTTGATTGCGACGGCGAACGCCGCCGCCCCCGCGGCTGAGCCGATGCGACCGACCACCAGGTCGCCTTCCTTGAACAGGAAGATGCTGGTGCCGTTGGTGGTGTCGAGGCCGGAATCCACGCCTGCGGCCGACACCGCCAGCGAGAACGCCGTCGTGCCGCCATCTGTGCCTGTGGCGCTTCCGGTGGAGCTCACCACCGCGTTCGGATCCTGCGCGAATCCGCTTGGGCTGAGATCGGTGCTGACATTACTGACGCCCGCGAACAGCGCTGCCACTCCCGCGGCAGTGGTGTCGTCGGCATCGGCCTGAACGCCCGCCGTCTCGTCATGCGCCACCGTGGGAGCGCCCTGGGCGATACCCGCCGTCGGCCCGTCGTCTTCGATGACAATCTGCTGGCCGACGAACGTCGAAGAGCCGCTGGACGTCAAGATGCCGAAGCCGCCGATGTCGAAAGTGTTGTTGTCATTGCCCGAAATGCCATCCGTACCGCTGATGTTTTCGATCAGCACGCGGTCGTGGGTTCCGCTCGTCGTCCACGACACCTTGTCGCCGGTGCTCAGGCCGGTGATCGTCAAGGTGCCGTCGGCGTTGACCGTGGCGACCGGGGTAAACTGCGTATTGCCCGTCTTGACGACGAAGTCGGTGACCGAGGCCGACGTGATGGCGACGGGGCTATCGTTGGTGAGCCCGTCGACGAAATTCACTCCCGGCTCCGAAGCGGTGGTGAAGGCCGTGATCTTGACGGTGACGGGTCCGACGCCAGGATTGGTCTGGTTGACGGTGAAGGATGCCCCCGTCGCATTGACGACGTTCTGGAAGTCGATGTTGGCTTCGACATCGGCCTCGTTCTGGTCCAGATTGGGCACGAGGAAATTCGTGTTCGTGCCGGTGACGTAGGTGATGAACGCGCCCTCAGTGGGGTTGATCGCGTTGCCGTTGACGCCGAACGAGGTGGTGCTGCCGGCCTGGCTGATATTGAGCACGTCCTTGGTTGAGATGTTCCCGCCCTGGGATTGATTCAACGGGTCTTTCCCGATCACCACGATCTGAGTGGAGTTTGGATCACCGAAGGTCATGAATAGGTTGCTGCCAGAGGGCGCCCCGGCAAAGCCGAAGTTGAGCGTCTCGGTCGCCGCGAGCTTGAGCGTGTTGCCAAGATCGACCGCGTCATCCGGGTTGGGATTGCCGCCATGGAAGATCGGAACGTAGGTGACGATGTTGAAGGTCACTTGATCGCTGGTGGCGCCGGCGTTGATCGAGTCCTGCTTGAAGATGACGAAGGCGATCGCGTCGGCACTGCCGTTGCCATCGCTGTCGTAGCGACCGATCACGGTGTCGTTTCCATCAGCGAAGAGCAGGATATCCTTGTTGTCGACGGTGTTGAGGCCGCTATCATCGCCGTTGAGGGTGCCGCCGCTGCTGTCAGTGAACGTAGTGCCGGCGAGCTGAGACCCGGCGGTGGCGTTGACAGTAACCGAGTTCACCTTCGTCGCGACGCCGATGCTGGTCGGGAATGCGTTGCTCAACCCGAGGGTCGTCTCGAGATAGGTCCGAAACGCAGCCGGCAGCGAGGAATATGCAACATCGGTATCCGTGAAGACGTCGTCGATTTTGTCGCCGGTTTGCAGCCCGGTGGTCTGGTCGTTGACGGCCTGGTCGTTGAGAATGAAGCTGATCGTCATGAGAATTTCTCCTTGGTTTCAATGCGAGCAGGCGCAAATCGGCCCCAACGCCGGCAACCGGCCGCACAGGCATTCGCTGGCCGGAGCCAGCGCTACGCGCCATCGTTAATGGAAACTGGAGTGAGTGGTTTAGCTCAGGGGTAGAGGGTATTGCGGGGGAGCCGCCACTCTCCCGCTCCATGCCCCTTCAGGCATTTCTGGGGGGATGCGTCCTACGCGCATCGGCTACCCACCAACGGCGGGCGCCAAGTATCAATGATGAGGGCATACTAAACCCCGCCCCTCTTCCCAACAGGCATGACTGCCTGTACGCCTCCCGCTCAGAACATGAGCAATAAAAAGTTTACTCTTATTTGTGGAAAGTTCAAATCGGACCGTTGCTTTTTTAATGATAATATGAAGTAGAAATGGTCCAGCTGAGTGTGGGACCTTTGTCCCTGTTCATTCGAACTATATGAATCTAAATGAGAATATTCCGATCCGCATCTACCGAATCTGGATGATAGTGCGGCGGACGAGGCGAAAAGGCGATGCAACCAGTGCTTGCCATAGCACCAATGATGGATTGGACGGACTAGGCGGAAATACAAGGGACCGGGCAGGGAATGTTGTACCCGGAGTCGTACCGCCTACAGTCCAGCCCGCCGCATGGTCTCTTCAACGGCAGGATCCGACCTTAGAAAGCGTCTCAGCCCGTCGTCGGGCTGCTCTTCCTTTGCCTTGCGGGCCTGCCGTTCCTTCTTTTCTTTGAGGCGCCGCAAACCGTTGGCTTGATTGCGTGCGGCGTCTGGCGTCGACGCCCAACCGGCTGACGGTGGATTGAGCCAAGCTAGCTTCATTTCCAGTCGAGCCTCGCTAGTGCGGCGTCCACAACAGCCGGAGCCAGCCCCGCTTCCTTCGCCGTCGCATAGGCCTGCACGATGGTCTGCAAGGCGCGGGCCGAGCCGCCGGCATCGAAAGCTTGTGTTGGCCCCATGACGTCGATGTCAACCGCAGCGCCTAGTTTCTCACTCGCCTCCTGCGCCAGAAGCCCCGCGATCGGCTGAAGCGTCCATTGCGCCAAATGCCTTTGCGCCTCGCGGACCATCGGCCCCGTGGTGGCTGGATTGAACAGGCCCGGCAGTACGCCAAAAGCGCCAGCAATGGCGTCTCGGGCCGCTGCCAGGCTTTCCACGGACATGCTGCGCTCGATGTCTGGCGAGACGCTGGACGGCTTCCAATCGACGGCAGGAGCCGGCCCGCCAGCGGCCGAGACATTTACGGACTCGCGCAACAGGACACGGCCTCGCTGCCCGCGGAAGGAGCGGCCGAGCGTCGTCATGTCGGTTTCTGGCCCTTCGGGATAGGGCACGATTTGCGAGCCGAGCGGTGCGTTCTCGTAGACTTCGGCAAGCGCGCTTTCCAGCGCATTGAGCAACCCGGCAGTGAGCGACGCGCGCCGCAGCGGTGCCGTTCCGAGCCATGGTGCGGCCGGATCGACGCCGATACGCAAATGCACCACTTCGCCGGCCAGCGCCGTTTGCGTGGTGCCGCCGCCCGCTTCCGAGATTGACAGGCGATACGCCTTCGGGATGCCGTCGCGCGTCGACAAGTCCCAATCCGAGCATGGAATAAGCTTGTCGCGGATCAGGAAGACAGCCTCGCCCCGCAGCGCCACAGAGCGGGCCGTGAGCGCAAGGGTTCGCTTGTCCAGCAAGTTGGTGCCGTCGACCTCGGCAAGAGCGAAGGCGCCTTCCCATAGGCTAATGCATGACTGTGCAGTTGCCGTCAGTTCGGCAATACCGCGCCGGCCGGAGATATAGCTTTCGCGCGCCGCCATCAATTCGGCGGTAAAGCCGGACATGGCCGAGCGCGTCTCGACAGGAGAGCGTCGGAACCAATCAAAAATACCCATCACGCCCTCCTGAAATTGCGCAGCAAGTCGCCCGCGCCTGAATTGGACATTGCTTCGGCCGCCCATGAGGCAGAGCGCGATTTGTCCACCATGACGGAACCGGCGACGACCTTTTCGCGCGTCGTGCCAGGCGAGCCGCGCTTACTGGCGGCCATGTACTCCGCCAGACGCCGGAATGCCTCATTGACCGCAGCCGGGACTGTGCCGCCGCCAACCGTGCCGGTAAAGCGGTAAGGCCCGTCGCCGGGCAGCATGTAGCCGCCAGTTGGCGAGGGATCGAGCGTTGCCGTCGTCCAGGCATTGGTGGCCTGCCAGACCTCGACAGTGGCGATGGTTGCCGGCGCCAAGGGCGGGATCCACTCGCCGCAGCCCTCCGCAATCCACTCGATAGAGCGGGAGGTGAAGCGCCAGGCGATATAGGCCTCGATGCGCTGCCACAGCATGTCCGCATCGAGCGCGGCGGCTGCCGTCGAGAGGCCCGAAGGCGATGCGGGATAAGCCGCAGGAGCGCCTTCTGTCTGTTTGATGGTCGCCATTATGCCCTCCATCGGTTCAGAACGCGGTGCAGGCCAGCGTCGTTGGCTTCGGCAGCCGCAAGCGCCCACGAGCGGGCCGCGATCTGCGCCTGGTCGTAAGCAGGGAGAGTCACCAGCGACACCTCGAACAAGTCCGCCGCGTTGACGGTACGCAACAAGCCATCGGCCGAGCGCGTGACGACATCGCCACCGGAACGCACCCGAAAGCCCGGAGAAATGCCCTTCGTCAGACCGGCCGCCAGCGCTGCAAGAGCATCGTTTGCCCATGTGGTCGTGGCCGTGACACGTGCCTCGATATGCAAGGCGTCTTCGCCGTCGCGAAGCGTGAGAGAGCCGGCCTCCGTAGAGGCCAGTGGTTTTTCGGGGTCGTGACCGGCGAGAAGGAAGACGTTCTCGCCAGTCTCGATGCGGGAGCGAAAGGCTCGGGCAGCGAAACGTTCCCGCCTGCCGTCGCCGAGCGTTGTTTCCGAGCCGTAAGGAAAGCGACCCGTCAACCGGGTCGCTCCACCTTCGGCGCGGATTTCCAAGGAAACCGGAGCGCCGTAAAGCATTATGCGCTCTGAACGCCGGTCAAAATCTGCAGCTGAGGCGCACGGCCGGCCGACACGTCCATCGTGGCGAGGCCGGTGAGGCGAAGGCCGCCCGAAGCCGCATCGCTGAACGGGTCGCGGATCAGGTCGATTCCACCAAACAAGCCGACGAAGAACGGAGGCACGCCACCGATGCTGGTCGTAAGCAGTGCCGTCGAGGCCGCAGGCGTGCCGGTAGGCGCGGCCAGAGCGTTCGACGACATGGCAATGTTGCCAGCCGGGATGTTGGCAATCATCCGGTCCCACTCGCTGACGGCCGTATTCGTGATCAGCGAGCCATCCATTTTATCGAAGATTTCAGGCCGGATCAGCAGCTTGACCTCGCCCGGCGAGTTGGCAGCGTTGGCGACCAGGAATCGCACGATGGCCGAACGGAAAGCCGCCCAAGTCGCAGCAGCGGCGACGGCCGTGGACGTGATGCCGTAAGACCCGACCAACAGGCCCGAAGGCTGACCGCTGGCGCCCGTGCCCTGAAACACCGCCGCGTCCATGGCCTGCGCAATAGCGCCGTTCATGTCGCGCCTCACGGCCTGCTCGAGCGCGTCGCCGGACTGCTTCAAAGCCTTGCGCGTGATTTTCATCTGCACGCCCAAGGTGTTGTTCGGCGCGACCGTGCGCTGTGCGGTGCTGTAGACGGTCGGACCAGCCACAGCGCCCGTTTCCGTGGCCTGCCAGCCGGCAGTGACGGACGAGGCGGTCAGCGGATATTCTTCGCTGCCCTGGCTGATAGAGATCAGCCGGCCGCCCATGATCGAGGCGACAGACTGCGGAAACAGACGATCGATGATTGGCGCGGTCATTTTCGGCGACGGCGTACCGCTCGCGATGGTTTCACCAGCGCGGGTTTCGAGGGACAGGGCGGCATATGGAATCGGCACGCCACGATAGCCATTCTTGCTGCGCATCTCGGCGATGACTTCGGCGGTCGGGCCGTCGATCTTGGCGCCTTCGTCGAGGAACAAAGCGACCTGGCGCAGTTCGAACTTGTCGACGAGTTCGGCGTATTCCTTGTCGCTGCGCGTCTCAAGGTCGGCACCGGCTTCGCGGCGTTCGGCGTCCTCGGCAATGAGCGAGGCGCGATAGCGGACTTCGTTGCCGCGGTATTCCGCGTCCATCGTTTCCATGGAGCGGGTTTCCTCGGCGGTCGGCTTGT
>NZ_RQXT01000219.1 GCF_003863365.1 Mesorhizobium tamadayense
AGCTATGGGCAGGCGCGCTGCACACCTCCTTCTGAAGCAGATCAATGCGGGAAAAGCAGATGCGGAGAACATCATTGCGGCGGTCAGGCTGGTCGTCCGCCAGAGTTGTGGAACTGGCCAGAGCAAACCAGAGGGAAGTTAGGATGACGGTTCGATGGGCATTGATCGGTGCGAGCACGATCGCGCGCGAGTGGGTCACTGGTGGTATGCGGGGAAGCCGAGGCAGGTCGTATCAATCGTCAGTTCCAGTGTTGGGCGCGCCAAGACATATGCGCGTCGAACCAGGACTTTGAGCATCCCGCAATGAGCAAGCACATCACCCCCGCCCAAGCCGCCGCCCTCATTCCGGATGATGCTGTCGTGTCGGTCTCGTCCTCGAGCGGGCTCGGTTGCCCGGACCTGATGCTGAAGGCGATCGGCGAACGCTTCGAGGCCGCCGGGCATCCGCGCGACCTGACCATGCTCCACCCGATTGCGGCGGGCGACATGAGCGGCATCAAGGGCGTCGATTACATAGCCCAAAAAGGCCTCTTGAAAACCATCATCGGCGGCTCCTACCCTTCGGGCCCTTCCACCT
>NZ_RQXT01000220.1 GCF_003863365.1 Mesorhizobium tamadayense
CGGCGAGCGCTGCGGGTGACATGCCGAGCGCACGCTCGAAGGTATGATCCGCCGTGTTCAGCCGACGAAGGAGCGCCGCGGCGCGTCCGGCATGACGCATCGCCGCCGCCTGCTTGCCCTCGCGGATCTTCACGCCGGCCGCCGATAACAGGATCAATCCCTTGAAGAGCGTCCGAAGCGGAGCGCCTCGGTCTGCAACTTGCCACAGACCTTCCCAAGCCTCATGGGCTTCCCAGTAATAACCATGGTTGAAGAGGTCGAGACCCCAAAGGAATATGTCTGAGTCCAGCGACGCCTCTGCCGCCAACGGCATGGCTTCGCTATTGTAGCTATGTCCCGCGGGGTCGCGCACGGGATGCGGTTGCCTGCCCGGCAGATACGCATAGGATGGAAAGCTCTTTTCCGGCAGCCAGCGCCGGCGCAACATCGAACCAATAGCCATCAAAGCCGTATAGCACACCCGTGGCCCTGAACAGATGCTCAGTTCCGTGCATAGCCGCCGCATCAGGAATGTCTTGGCAAATAGTTGTCAGCCAGTCAGATCTCACGAAGCTGCGAGGTTGCGTCGGCGGTCATC
>NZ_RQXT01000221.1 GCF_003863365.1 Mesorhizobium tamadayense
ATTCTGCCTGAAGTCTGTTGCCGGCCTACGTGAAGGACTGCCATGGTTACCTTCTGAGGCCCACGTCGCCCTAATCCGATCGCTGGCTTCACGGCCGCGATGTCCTATCTATCTGCGTCCCCCCAAAAAAGGGGCGCCGAAGCGTGGCTGTCGCGACACAACGCTACCAGCCCGAATGCGCGCGCGGGGCGCTTCAATCTTCGAGGGTTCACCGGCGCCCTCATACGAGGATGCGCGATGAAGCAGGGCGTCGCCTTCTTGTCATCAGCATCGCGCCGGCCCGCTCGGAAGCCAAACTGAGCCGGTCCCGTGTGCGCCGGCAATCTCTCCCTGGCAAGGGCGGCGCCGGTCCTCACATGCCGGAACCGACACCTGCGCTCCGCGTCCGGCCATTGTCGATAGGTGCCCCACAGGCCATCAGCGCCACGGTGTTGATGCCGCCGCCTGCCTGATGCGACGCTGGTCGGGCGGGCGGCGCTGGTTCCGTGTGGAACCACGGCGCGCACCAATCACCTGCACCTTACTCGATCGCAGCTTTGATCTCCTCAATGGGGGCGTG
>NZ_RQXT01000222.1 GCF_003863365.1 Mesorhizobium tamadayense
CGCCCATGAAGGCCTCAAGGCGGCCGTCACCAAGGTGCTGTGCGCGACATGGCAGAGGTGCCGCGTCCATTAAAAGCGCGGCCTCACCAAGGCCGTCAAACGAGCGTTGCGACGCCGCTCCGCCGTCGAGCCCGTCATCGGCCATCTCAAGAGCGACCACCGCATGGGCCGCAACTTCCTGGCCTTCTCCGAGGGCGACGCCAACAACGCCGTGCTCGCCGCCGTCGGCTATAATTTCAGCCTCCTGCTCAACTGGCTGAGGCTTTTGTGTGCCTTGGTCCTGGCGCTGCTCACAACCGCCCTAACGCCACCACTCCGGTCGCGATCAGCCTGAGCCCCGCGCTTCGACCCGAAATTGCGTTCTTCACGGACGACTTGCTGAACCGCCCGTGGCGGCCGTAGCACTTCAAAAGCCAGCTCATATCAACGTTGCCCAGGGCTACCGGACCAATGCCGAACTTAGGCCAGTAAAGGTGGCGCCCGCATGGATTCTTGGCCTGTTTCTGTGGGGATATCTTTGGGTGGGCAAACGCGAGGTTGCCTAAGTCATTGTTTTTTC
>NZ_RQXT01000223.1 GCF_003863365.1 Mesorhizobium tamadayense
GCGCCAGGTACGCGCCGCCGCCGAGCGCGTCGAACTCGGCGGGCTTCTAGAGCGCAAGCCCGGTCAACTGTCCGGCGGACAAAGACAGCGCGTGGCGCTCGGTCGTGCCATCGTGCGCACGCCCAAACTTTTTTTGATGGACGAACCTCTGTCCAATCTCGACGCCAAGCTACGCGTCTATATGCGCGCGGAGTTGAAGCACCTGCAGCGCGACCTCGCTACCACCACGATCTATGTGACGCACGATCAGGTCGAAGCGATGACGCTGGCTGACCGTGTCGCCGTGATGGCGAACGGCAGACTACAGCAGGTCGGCACACCCCTCGACATCTACAACACGCCGGCAAACGTCTTTGTTGCCGGCTTCCTCGGCAATCCACCCATGAACCTGCTTCCGATAACAATTGCCGACGGACGGGTGCAGGATTCCGAGTTGACGCTTGCGGCTCCGGCCGGCGTGAACGGCGCGATCACCGTCGGCCAGCGGCCGGAAGATATGCGGCTCAGCGAAACAGACGCGGGTAATATGGCCGGCGAGGTTTATACCACCGAACTA
>NZ_RQXT01000224.1 GCF_003863365.1 Mesorhizobium tamadayense
TTCAATAGGTGCACTCATGATCCGCCGCCACGAAGTGAGCAGGAAATGGGGGCGACTGTTACGATTTCCGGCTGTTCTCGTCGGCCAAGATATCCCGCGCATGCACGCACTGATCGGCCAAATGCGTGCTGACACATCCGGTTGGCATTTCATGGTGATGAATCACTGGCAAAAATGCGCTCCCTGATGACACAAGGATCTTAGCAGTCTTATGACGATTGACGTCCCGCAGCACATTCTTGACGCCATGACCGATGTCGATATGCCGCGACTACGGTCGGAGACGCCTCCGTCCGGTACAATGGTCCACGGCGGCCTTCAAGTCCCGGTCTATCGAAGCGGTTGTGTAGTGGTCGGTTCCGGTGCGGCGGGGCTGCGTGCGGCGGTGGAATTAAGGCGGCGTGGGAACGAGGTGGTTATCGTCAGTCAAAGCGCTTGGGGTGGAACGTCGGCCTGCTCCGGCTCTGACAAGCAGACGCTGCATACGGCCAACAGTGCGGATCAGGGAGACAACTACAAGGCGATGGCGCGAGCAATACGCGCCGGCGGCGCG
>NZ_RQXT01000225.1 GCF_003863365.1 Mesorhizobium tamadayense
CTCAATAGGTGCACTCATGATCCGCCGCCCCGAAGTGAGCAGGGAAATGGGGGGCGACTGTTACGATTTCCGGCTGTTCTCGTCGGCCAAGATATCCCGCGCATGCACGCACTGATCGGCCAAATGCGTGCTGGCACATCCGGTTGGCGTTTCATGTGATTGGCAAAAATGCGCTCCCTGATGACACAAGGATCTTAGCAGTCTTATGACGATTGACCTCCCGCAGCACATTCTCGACGCCATGACCGATGTCGATATGCCGCGACTACGGTCGGAGACGGCTCCGTCCGGTACAATGGTCCACGGCGACCTTCAAGTCCCGGTCTATCGCAGCGGTTGTGTAGTGGTCGGTTCCGGTGCGGCGGGGCTGCGTGCGGCGGTGGAATTAAAGCGGCGTCGGAACGAGGTGGTCATCGTCAGTCAAAGCGCTTGGGGTGGGACATCGGCCTGCTCCGGCTCTGACAAGCAGACGCTGCATACGGCCAACAGTGCGGATCAGGGAGACAGCTACAAGGCGATGGCGCGAGCAATACGCGCCGGCGGCGCC
>NZ_RQXT01000226.1 GCF_003863365.1 Mesorhizobium tamadayense
TTTCGAGCGGCCGAAAAATCTCGCCCGAGATTGCAGGGTCGTAGAGCGTCTGCGTTGTCTGTTTCTGGTCGGGATCGACGACGACGTAGTCGACGAGAATTCCGGGCACTCGCACGTCGTGCGGCCTCATCGATCCGTCCTTGGTGATGCGCTTCACCTGCGCGATGACGATGCCGCCATTGTTGTGGGCCGCGAGCGCTTGGTCGAGGCCGCCGAGATAGGCGCCTTCGTGCTCGTAGGTCAAATTGCCGCGCTCGTCCGCCGTCGTGGCACGGATGATCGCTACCTGCGGCGCGATCGCCTTGAAGTAGAGGTACTCCTCACCGTAGAATTGGATTTTGCGCACCACGGGCCGGGCTTCCGCGGCCGCATTCATCGCGCAGCCCTGGCGGTTCGGGTCGGCGAAGGTGTCGAGCCCGATCTTGGTGATCACGCCCGGGCGCTTCGCGGCCGCTTCGCGGTGCATGTCGAAGAGCACTCCGGAAGGGATGTTGTACGCCGCCACGTCGTTGCTTGCGATCATTTGCCAAATGAGGGGCGGCTCGG
>NZ_RQXT01000227.1 GCF_003863365.1 Mesorhizobium tamadayense
TCGACTATCCGCCGGGCGAGCCGCCCTTCAGTGGTGGTGGGCGGAAACGCTCTTGACGTATTCGGACACAAGTTCCCTCGGCGCCGACTGACCGACGTCGCCGACGCTGAGGATGCCGACCATCCGCATGCTCTTGTTGATCACCGGCAACCTGCGGATTTTCAGTTCCTCCATGTGCCGCATGGCCTTGGCCAGATCGTCGTCTTCGCGGCAGCAGTGAATGCCGGTCGTCATGACATCGCGCGCCGTCGCGGTGCGGCTGTCGAAACCATCCTCCGCCAGTCCTTTGCAGACAATGTCGCGGTCGGTCACCATTCCGATCAGCCGGTCGTTCTCTCCGATGGGAATCGAACCGATATCCTCGGCTCGCATCAATTTCGCCAGTTCGGTGACCGCGGTTTCGGGGCTGACCCAGTCGACACCCTTGTGCATTGCGTCTTTGACTTTCATGGCGGACCTCCCTTTCTGAGGTTGGTGCATGTCCCTCTGTCTCATGTTACTGCGGACTGGATTTTCTGGAAACATGA
>NZ_RQXT01000228.1 GCF_003863365.1 Mesorhizobium tamadayense
GCTGCCGTCCGTCGCGCATAGCTCCACCTCCAGCGGCGTTTGCGCGGTGCCCGTGAGTTCGCCTCGGAAAGCCTTGGGAAAGAAGGACGTGAACGGGCGTCCGACCGGCTGAGAGCCGTCGACGCAGGCAAGCGCGGAGAAACTGCGATTGGCAGCCACGATCTCGGTTTCGTTGCACACGATTAGCCCCTCGACGGCCGCGTCGACCAGCTCCTGCATACGCGCTATCTCGCCGGCGCGACGCAGATCACGCACATCGAGGGCGAGGCCGATGATGGCCAAAAGGATAATGACGACCGAAACGAGGGCTACGCCAGCCGCCATCCAGTCCGCCGGCAACGCCGTTGCGGAAATGACAACGCGCGGGTCTGGCATGATTGCGGCCGCGCCCATCGCCGTGAAATGGTGGCTGCAAATCGCTACCGTCAACACGAGGGCACCGAGCGCCTTCCACTTGACCGTGTTGGCGTAAAGGGCAACCGGTAATGCGGCCGCGCCGAACAGCCCACCAAGAATGAT
>NZ_RQXT01000023.1 GCF_003863365.1 Mesorhizobium tamadayense
TGGGCGTAGCGACGCGAAGCGGAGCGAAGACCCAAGGATCCATGCCGTGACCTTGGCCAAAGGGTGCAACGAAGCAGAATTCTGCACCGTTGCAACGCCTTAGCGTAACGGCATGGATCCTGGGGTCTGCGCCGCGTCGCTTCGCTCCTTGCTCCGCCCCAGGATGACGAAGTCATGGAGGCTTCGGCCAATCTCGTAGGCGCGATCACGTATTGAAGGAGCCCGCCAACTGACAGGCGGAGAACCAGCTTCAGTCCGCGACTTTCCACTGCTCGCGCGACGCGCTCGCCGGATAGACTCCGAGGATGCGCATCTCGCGCGAGAAGAAGCGCAACTCGTCGAGCGCGAGCTTGACCAGCGGATCGTCGGGATGGCCCTCGATATCGGCATAGAACAGCGTCGCGGTGAAGGCGCCGAGCTGGTAGCTCTCGAGCTTGGTCATGTTGATGGCGTTGGTGGCGAAGCCGCCCATGGCCTTGTAGAGCGCGGCCGGCACGTTGCGGACGCGGAAGATGAAGGTGGTCATCATCTTGGCGTCGGGCGACGGACGCTCGGCCCATTGCTTGTTCTTGGTCAGGACCACGAAGCGCGTGACGTTGCTGTCCGTGTCCTCGACATTCTTCTCGATGATGTCGAGGCCGTAGAGTTCCGCGGCGAGCGCCGGTGCCAGCGCAGCCATGGTGCGGTCCTTGACCTCGGAAACCATCTTGGCCGACCCGGCGGTGTCGCCGGCCACCACCGGCTTCCAGCCGTTCTTGCGGATGTATTTGCGGCATTGGCCAAGCGCATGGATATGGCTGTGCACCGTCTTGATCTCTTCGCGCTTGACGCCCGGCAGCACCATCAGCTGGAAGTGGATCGGCAGGAAATATTCGCCGACGATGTGCAGGCGCGATTCCGGCAAGAGATGATGGATGTCGGCGACGCGCCCGGCGATGGTGTTCTCGATCGGTATCATGGCGAGCTCGGCCTTGCCGGTCTCGACCGCGTTGAAAGCGTCCTCGAAGGTCGGACAGGGCAACGGCTCCATCGACGGGAACATGTTGCGGCATGCGGTGTCGGAGTTGGCGCCCGGCTCGCCCTGGAAGGAAATTCTGTTGGTCTTTTCAGGCATGCGCCAATGTCTCTCTTACGGATGTCTCAGTTTGAAAGGATCTGCCTGGCGCGCTCGAGATCGGCGGGCGTGTCGACGCCGAGCGGCAGCGACTTGACGATCTCGGCGTCGATGCGCATGCCGGCTTCCAACGCCCGCAGCTGCTCCAGCCGTTCGCGGCGTTCCAAGGACGACGGCTTCAGCGCCACGAACCGCTCCAGCGCGGCGCGGCGATAGGCATAGAGGCCGATGTGGTGATAGAGCGGGCCCTCGCCCCACGGCGCCGTGGCGCGGGTGAAATAGAGTGCCCTCAGCCTTGTCGCGGAGAGCGGCGAGCCGACGATCTTGACGACGTTCGGATTGGTCTTTTCCTCGTCGCGCACGATCTCGACGCCGAGCGTGGCGATATCGACCGACGGTTCGGCAAAGGGCCGCAACGATGCGCCGATGATATCTGAATCGATGGTCGGCAGGTCGCCCTGCACATTGACGATCGTTTCCACCTTCTTTTCAGGATCGAGAGCCGTCAGCGCCTCGAAGATGCGGTCGGAGCCCGATGCGTGGTCCGCGCGCGTCATGACCGCTTCGAAGCCGTGTGCCCGCACCGCGTCGGCGACAGCCTCCGTGTCGGTCGCCACCACCACGCGGCCAAGTCCGGCCTCGGCGCCGCGGCGGGCGACATGGACGATCATCGGCGCGCCGGCGATGTCGGCCAGCGGCTTGCCCGGCAGGCGCGTCGAGGCCATGCGGGCGGGGATCAAGATCAATGTCGACATGGGAGTTTCGGAGCGCCCGGGAAAGCGGATGGAAAGTGGCAAAACGTCTCACTGGAAGCGCCCTTATATGTGTTGCAACGCCGAAGCAAAAGACCTAGTTTCCGCGCGATTTGACTGGCCCGCCGGGCCTTTCGCGATACCGACGGACGGAGTGGACGGGACGGTCCGCCGGAAAAGGGAGCAAGGGGCGCAATGGATTCCACCGAAGTCAACAAGCTGCTCGCCGGATTCCTCGGAACCATCTTCATCGTATTTTCGGTGGGCATCGTGTCGGACGCACTGTTTGCCTCCCCCCCGCCCGAGAAGCCCGGCTTCGCCATCGAGGCTCAAGAGGAGCCGGCCGAAGGCGGTGCCGCCGCACCGGCGGCAGAGGCCAAGCCGATCGCCGACCTGCTCGCCAAAGCCAATGCCGAGGCTGGCGCCGCCATCTTCAAGAAATGCCAGGCCTGCCACTCCGGCGAAAAGGGCGGCCCCAACAAGGTCGGTCCGGATCTCTGGGATATCATCGACCGCCCCGTCGCCGAGCATGAGGGCTTCGCCTATTCGGCCGGCATGAAGGATTTTTCCAAGGGCGGCGCCGAGAAGTGGACCTACGACAACCTCAACCACTTCATCACCTCGCCGAAGAAGTTCGTGAAGGGCACGGCGATGGGCTTCGCCGGCCTGCCGAAGGATGAAGACCGCGCCAACGTGATCGCCTATCTGCGCACGCTGTCGGACAATCCGAAGCCGCTGCCGCAGCCCGGTGCTTCCGCCGAAGCCAAGCCCGCCGAGGGCGCCAAGCCTGTGGAAGGCGCGGCACCGGCGAAACCGGCCGAAGGTGCGGCTCCGGCCAAGCCGGCTGCGCCCGCGCAATAAACAATTTGTCATAGTGGCAACCTCAGAAAAGCCGGGTTCGTCCCGGCTTTTCTGTTAGGAAAGCCGCATATTGCGCGACAAAAGCCGCCGCTTGCGGTTTTCACCGGCGTCAAATGATCTAGATTGCCGGTGGGTACTGTTCGCGACGAGGAGAACGCATGACGGTCGGCCGCTCCCGGACACTTTTTCCAGCAAAGACGTTTTTCGCATCGATGCTGGCGGTTGCTTTCGCCGCGAGCCTAGAGGCCAGCTTCGCCGACGAATGGCACACCACCTCCTCGCTGATCAGCCCTTCGAAATACGGCGAGAATTTCCAGCGCTACGATTACGTCAATCCGGATGCGCCGAAAGGCGGCACCTACAACTCGGTGGTTACCGGCACCTTTGACAGCTTCAATCCCTACATCGTGCAAGGGTCGCCGGCCGCCGGCTTCGCGCAGTTCGGCGGCGGGCTGCTCTACGACACGCTGATGGACCAGGCGACCGACGAGGGCAGCGTCAGCCATCCGCTGATCGCCGAAGCCTACAAGTACCCGCCGGACTATTCCTCGGCGACCTACCGGCTCAACCCTCAAGCCAAATGGCATGACGGCCAGCCGATCACCGTCGACGACGTGGTGTGGTCGTTCCAGGTGCTCAAAGCCAACAGCCCGATGTACAACCGCTATTTCGAGAACGTGACCGAAGCGGTCGCCATCTCGAACCGCGAGGTCGAATTCCATTTCGACCAGAAGGGCAATCGCGAGCTGCCGAAGATCCTTGGCGATCTCGTCGTCCTGCCGAAGCATTGGTGGGAAGGCACCGACGCCAGCGGCAAGAAGCGCGACATCACCAGGCCGACGCTGGAGCCGCCGCTGGGCTCCGCCGCCTACAAGATCGCCAGCTTCAAGCCGGGCTCGGAGATCGTCTGGCAGCGCGTGCCCGATTATTGGGGCGCCAAGCTGCCGGTGAAGATCGGCCGCGAGAATTTCGACACCCAGCGATTCACCTACATCCTGGACGACAACGCCGCCTGGCAAGCCTTCACCAAAGGTGGACTTCAGGACATCAAGCCGGAGAACAGCTCAAGGCGTTGGGCGACATTCTACAATTTCCCGGCGATCAAGGCCGGCGACGTGATCAAAAAGGAATTCAAGACAACCTCGCCCGAACCGATGCAGGCTTTCGCGCTCAATCAGCGGCGGCCGCTGTTCCAGGATCGGCTGGTGCGCGCCGCGCTGACCTATCCGTTCGACTTCGAAACGATGAACCGCACGCTGTTCTACAATTCGAACACGCGCACCCACAGTTTTTTCGAGGGCACCGAGCTGGCGTCGAGCGGGCTGCCGCAAGGCAAGGAGCTGGAAATCCTGGAGAAGTATAGCGACAAGCTGCCGCCGGAACTTTTCACGCAGGAATTCAAGCTGCCGGTCTACGACTCGCCGCAGGCCGAGCGCAAAAACCTCAAGACGGCGGTCGATCTCTTCGCCAAGGCAGGCTGGGTGATCAAGGGCGGCAAGATGGTGAACGCCAAGACCGGCGCGCCCTTCAAGTTCGAGGTACTCGGCTCGAACGACACCGACCAGGTCATCGCCAGTCCCTGGATTGCCAATCTGCGCAAGATCGGCGTCGATGCGACGCTGCGGATCATCGACCAGACCCAGTACATCAACCGCGTCAACAATTTCGACTACGACGTCATCACCAGCATACTCGGCCAATCGGAATCGCCCGGCAACGAGCAGCGCGATTTCTGGAGCTCGAAGGCGGCCGATTCGCCCGGATCGCGCAACTATTCCGGCATCAAGAACCCGGTCGTCGACGCGCTGGTCGACCGCATCATCTTCGCCGCCGACCGTGACGACCTCGTCGCCGCCACCCATGCGCTCGATCGGGTGCTGTTGTGGAACTACTATGTCGTGCCGCAATACTACCGCGCGGTGGTGTGGCTCGCCTACTGGAGCAAGTTCGGCATTCCGGAAAAGCAGCCCAGCTACCGCGGCGCCGATATCGATTCCTGGTGGATCGACACCGAGAAGGAAAAGGCGCTGGCCGCCAAATACAGGGGCAACTGATGAGGCAGCAGACCATGCTTCCTCGTCGCAACTTCCTGGCGCTCGGCGCGGCCGCGGCGGCCACATCGCTGGTCCCCGGCAAGGTCTTTGCCGCCATTCCGACAGGCGTGAAGGTGCATGGCCTGTCCGCCTTCGGCGACTTGAAATACAAGCCGGATTTCACGCATTTCGACTATGTCAATGTCGATGCGCCGCAAGGTGGCACCTTCAACTTCCTGCCGCCTAACTGGGGTTCCAACCAGACCCCTCTTACCTTCAGCACGCTGAATTCATTTGTTCCCAAAGGCGATTCACCACAGCGCATGGAAATGTGCTTCGACTCGCTGATGGTGAGAGCGCTCGACGAGCCCGACGCCGTCTACGGACTGGTCGCTGACGGCGTGACGATCTCCGACGACCGCAACGGCTTCACCTTCTCGCTGCGCCCGCAGGCCCGTTTCCATGACGGCACGCCACTGACGGCCGAGGATGCCGCCTTCAGCTTCAAGCTGCTCAAGGATAGGGGCCACCCGGACTATTCGCTGCCGCTGACGCATCTCAACGATGCAGTCGCTGTCGATGCGCACACGTTGCAGCTCAAATTCTCCGGCAAGCAGACGAGCCGCACCATCCTCAACGTCGTGCAGTTTCCGATCTTGTCGAAAGCCTTCTACACGGCCAATCCTTTCGATTCCTCGCAGATGAACCCACCGCTGGGGTCAAGCGCCTACAAGGTCGGCCGCTGGTCGGCGGGGACCTGGATCGAATATGAGCGTGTGCCCGACTACTGGGGCAACGATCTTCCGGTCAATCGCGGCCAGAACAATTTCGGGCGCATCCGCATCGAGTTCTACCAGGACCGCAACGCTGCATTCGAGGCCTTCAAAAAGGGCGAGATCCTATACAAGGAGGAATTCATTTCGCGCGTGTGGGCAACGCAGTATAACTTTCCCGCCTTTACATCCGGCAAGGTGGTCAAGCACGAATTCCCGGCCGAAACGGTGCCCTCGATGCAGGCCACTGCCGTCAATCAGAGACGCGCGCAGTTCCAGGACCCACGCGTGCGGCAGGCGATCGCGCTCTGCTTCGACTTCGAATGGACGCGGCGCAATTTCTTCTACGGCTCCTACGAGCGTTCGCAATCCTGTTTCGAGAAATCCGACTTTCGCGCCGCAGGCACACCGTCGCCGGAAGAGCTCGCGCTGCTGGAACCGCTGCTTGACAAGCTGCCGCCGGAGGCCTTCGGCGAGGCGGTGACGCAGCCGGCCTCGGACGGTTCCGGGCGCGACCGGAAACAACTCGGCAAGGCGGCAAAGCTGCTTGCCGAGGCCGGCTGGAAACGCTCCGGCGATTTCGTCGTCAACGACAAGGGCGGGCGGCTGCCGGCCGAGTTCCTCGTCGACGACGAGACCTTCGTGCAGGTCTATTCGCCCTGGGTCGCCAACATGAAGGCGATCGGCATCGATGCTTCCATCCGGCTGGTCGACTCGGCGCAGTACCAGCTCAGGCAATCGACCTTCGATTTCGACTTGATCTCGGCCGCTTTCTCCTTCAGCGCCACGCCGACCCGCGACGACCTCGAAATCTTCTTCCATTCGCGAAGCGCCGCCATATCGGGGTCGCGCAACCTGCCGGGCATAGCGAGCCCGGCCATCGACGCGCTCATAGACGCCGTCGGTGCGGCCAAGGACCGCGAAAGCCTCACCGTGGCGATGCGCGCGCTCGACCGGGTCTTGCGCGCGCGGCGCGATTGGATTCCAAGTTGGTATCTGGCGAATCACCGAAGCGCCTATTGGGATATGTTCGGCTTTCCCGAGCAGAAACCCGATTTCGGCTTTCCGGTCGAATCGCTGTGGTGGTTCGACAAGGGCAAGGCGGCAAAAATTGGCAAAGCCTGACATTCCCCTTCGCGCAGGGCCGGCTGCCTGATGGGCGCTTACATCCTGCGCCGCATCCTTTTGATGATCCCGACGCTGTTCGGCATCATGGCGATCTCCTTCGCCGTCATCCAGTTTGCGCCGGGCGGCCCGGTCGAGCAGGTCATCGCCAGGCTCACCAACCAGGGCGGCGCCGATCGCCTCGGCGGCGGCGGTGGCGATGCCGGAGCCACCAATTTCGACGTCTCCGGGGACGTCAGCTCAAAATATCGCGGCGCTCAAGGGTTGGACCCCGAATTCATCAAGAAGCTGGAAAAGCAGTTCGGCTTCGACAAGCCGCCGCTCGAGCGCTTCGGCATGATGCTGTGGAACTATTCCCGCTTCGATTTCGGCGACAGCTATTTCCGCGACATCTCGGTGCTCGACCTGATCCTGGAAAAGATGCCGGTGTCGATCTCGATCGGGCTGTGGATCACGCTTTTGTCCTACCTGATCTCGATCCCGCTCGGCATCCGCAAGGCGGTGCAGGACGGCTCGACCTTCGACGTCTGGACCAGCGGCGTGGTCATCGTCGGCTACGCCATCCCCGGCTTCCTGTTCGGCATCCTTTTGATGGTGCTGTTTGCCGGCGGCTCGTTCTGGGACTGGTTCCCGTTGCGCGGCATCGTTTCCGACAATTGGGACCAGTTGTCCTGGCCGGACAAGATCATCGACTATTTCTGGCACATGACGCTGCCGCTGACCGCGCTGGTGCTGTCGGCCTTCGCCACGACGACGCTGCTCACCAAGAACTCCTTCCTCGAGGAAATCCGCAAGCAATATGTGGTGACGGCGCGCGCCAAGGGCCTGTCGGAGCGCAAGGTGCTCTACGGCCATGTCTTCCGCAACGCTATGCTGATCGTCATCGCAGGGTTCCCCGGCGCCTTCATCTCGGCCTTCTTCACCGGCTCGCTGCTGATCGAGAACATCTTCTCGCTCGACGGCCTCGGCCTGCTCGGCTTCAAGTCGGTGATCGACCGCGATTATCCGGTGGTCTTCGCCAATCTCTACATCTTCTCGCTGCTCGGCCTGTTCGTCGGCCTGCTGTCGGACCTGATCTACACCTGGGTCGATCCGCGCATCGATTTCGAGCGGAGAGACGTCTGATGGCGCAGGCTGCCGCCGAAACGACAGCAAGCCGGCCGCTCAGGCCGTGGCTCTCGCCGCTCAACCAGCGGCGGCTGCAGAATTTCAGGGCGAATCGGCGCGGCTACTGGTCGCTGTGGATCTTCCTGTTGCTGTTCGTGCTGTCGCTGTTTTCCGAGCTGATCGCCAACGACAAGCCGATCATCGCGTCCTACAAGGGCGAGATCCTGTTTCCGGTGCTGGTCGCCTATCCGGAAGAGAAGTTCGGCGGCTTCTATGCCGTCACCGACTATCGCGATCCGGTCATTCAGGACGAGATCAATGCCAATGGCTGGATGATCTGGCCGCCGGTGCGCTACTCCTACCAGACGGTCAACAACGCCATCCCCGAAGCGGCACCCGCCAAGCCGTCCTGGCTCTACGACAAGAAGGCGCGCTGCAGCCAGTATCCGCAAGGTGCGGCCGACCCCAACTGCAACATCGGCAACTGGAACTGGCTTGGCACTGACGACCAGGCCCGCGACGTGCTGGCGCGTGTGCTTTACGGTTTCCGCATCTCGGTGCTATTCGGGCTGATCCTGACGCTCGGCTCGTCGCTGATCGGCGTCGCGGCGGGCGCCGTGCAGGGCTATTTCGGCGGCTGGACAGACCTTTTGTTCCAGCGCTTCATCGAGATCTGGTCGGCGATCCCGGTGCTCTATCTGCTGCTCATCATCTCCGCGATCCTGCCACCCGGCTTCTTCATCCTGCTCGGCCTGATGCTGTTGTTCTCCTGGGTGGCGCTGGTCGGCGTGGTCAGGGCCGAGTTCCTGCGCGCGCGCAACTTTGAATATGTCAACGCGGCGCGCGCGCTCGGCGTGCCCAACCTCACCATCATGTTTCGCCATCTCCTGCCCAACGCCATGGTGGCGACGCTGACCTTCCTGCCTTTCCTGCTGAGCGGCTCGATCTCGACGCTGACCTCGCTCGACTATCTCGGCTTCGGCCTGCCGCCCGGCTCGGCCTCGCTCGGCGAGTTGCTGAAGCAGGCGCAGCGCAATCTCAACGCGCCCTGGCTCGGCATCTCCGGCTTCATCGTGATCTCGCTGATGCTGTCGCTGCTGGTGTTCATCGGCGAGGCGACGCGCGACGCCTTC
The DNA here is from genome assembly GCF_003863365.1 of Mesorhizobium tamadayense. Classification (GTDB taxonomy): domain Bacteria; phylum Pseudomonadota; class Alphaproteobacteria; order Rhizobiales; family Rhizobiaceae; genus Mesorhizobium; species Mesorhizobium tamadayense. The sequence continues at coordinate 8,899 of NZ_RQXT01000023.1, forward strand.
GATCCGCGCAAGACGTTCAGATGAGCGAGCCCCTGCTCTCCGTCCGCGATTTGAGCGTCGCCTTCGCGCAAGGCGGCAATCAGTCCATGGCCGTCGACCACATCTCCTTCGATATCGCCAAGGGCGCGACGCTGGCGCTGGTCGGCGAATCCGGGTCCGGCAAGTCGGTGTCGGCGCTCTCGGTGCTGAAGCTTCTGCCCTACCCCGCGGCCAGCCATCCTTCGGGCAAGATCCTGTTCCACGGTTCCAATCTGCTGGCGATGGGCGAGAAGGCGTTGCGCGGCGTGCGCGGCAACAAGATCACCATGATCTTCCAGGAGCCGATGACCTCGCTCAACCCGCTGCACACCATCGAGCAGCAGATCGTCGAGGTGCTGAAGCTGCACCAGGGTCTTGGCGACCGGCAGGCGCGCGCCCGCACGCTGGAACTGCTCAACGAGGTCGGCATCCGCGAGCCGGAAAAACGGCTCGATGCCTATCCGCACCAGCTCTCCGGCGGCCAGCGCCAGCGCGTCATGATCGCCATGGCCCTCGCCAACGAGCCGGAGCTCTTGATCGCCGACGAGCCGACGACGGCGCTCGACGTCACCGTGCAGGCGCAGATCCTCGAGCTGCTCGCTGGCTTGAAAAGCCGCAAGGGCATGTCGATGCTGTTCATCACCCACGACCTCGGCATCGTGCGAAAAATCGCCGATCGCGTCTGCGTGATGACCAAGGGAAGAATAGTCGAGACCGGGCCGACCCAGGAGATCTTCGCCAACCCGCAGCATGCCTACACCAAGCACCTGCTTGCCGCCGAGCCGAAGGGCAAACCGCCGGCGGCGAACGCCGCTGCCAAGGCGGTGATGACGGGCAAGGAGATCAAGGTTTGGTTCCCGATCAAGCGCGGCTTCTTCCGCCGCACCGTCGACCATGTGAAGGCCGTGGACGGCATCGACGTCACGGTGCGCGCCGGCCAGACACTCGGCGTTGTCGGCGAATCCGGCTCCGGCAAGACGACGCTTGGCCTCGCGCTAGCCCGGATGATTTCCTCGAGGGGCGCGATCAACTTCAACGGCCGCGACATCAACCAGCTTTCCTTCAGCGCCATGCGGCCGCTGAGACGCGAGCTGCAGATCGTCTTCCAGGACCCGTTCGGCTCCTTGAGCCCGCGCATGTCGGTGGCGGAGATCATTGAGGAAGGGCTGAAGATCCACGAGCCGAAACTGTCGCCCGACGAGCGCGACGACAAGGTCGTGGACGTGCTCAAGGAGGTTGGGCTCGACCCCGAAACGCGCCACCGCTATCCGCACGAATTCTCGGGCGGCCAGCGCCAGCGCGTCGCGATCGCGCGCGCCATGGTGCTCAATCCGCGCTTCGTCATGCTGGACGAGCCGACCTCGGCGCTCGACATGAGCGTGCAGGCGCAAGTCGTCGATCTTCTGCGCAACCTGCAGGCCAGGCACAATCTCGCCTATCTCTTCATCAGCCACGACCTGAAGGTCATCCGCGCCCTTGCCAACGACGTGATCGTCATGCGCAATGGCCAGATCGTCGAGGCTGGGCCGTCCGAACAGATTTTCAGCAGCCCGCAGACCGACTATACCCGGGCGCTGATGGCGGCGGCCTTCAAGATCGAGACGGCGCCGTCCGGCGTGGTCAGCGAATAGGCTGTTTGCTTTCACGCAATTCCGGACGGAAAACCGCTACGCACTTTTCCTGTAATTGCTCTCCTTGTTTTTACGCAATTCCGGACCGAAAACCGCTGCGCACTTTTCCTGGAATTGCTACAGGACTGACATAACAGGGAAGAAAATCCGCGAATGGAAAAAGGCAAAGTCCTGCTTGCCCTCACCGGCTTTCACCCGCAGCGCTGGCGCGAACTGCTGTCGGCGGAGCGCGAGGTGGTGTTGGAACCGGACGGCCCCAGCGATCCTTCGATCACCTACGCGGTGGTGTGGAAGCAGCGGCCGAACCTGCTCTCGAAGCTGCCCAATCTGCGCGCCATCTTCTCGATCGGCGCCGGTGTCGACCATATCTTCGCCGATCCCGGCCTGCCCGACGTGCCGATCGTCAAGGTCGTCGCCGATAACCTCACGCAATACATGACCGAATATATCGTCTGGAGGGTCCTCGACCACCACCGCCAGGGCATGCTCTACCGCACGCAGCAGCGGAAGAAGATCTGGCACGAGCCGCCGCAGCGCTCGGCCGGCGACATTTCCGTCGGCATCATGGGCCTCGGCCATCTCGGCCGCGCGGCAGCCTCCGTGCTGCTTTCGCTGGGCTTCGCGGTCAATGGCTGGTCGCGGACCGAGCACCCGATGACCGGCGTTTCGACCTATGCGGGAGAAGCAGAGCTGATCCCGTTCCTCAATGCGACCGATATTCTAGTCGTGCTGCTGCCGCTCACGCCGCAAACGCAGGGCATCATCAATTACGGCGTGCTGAAGGAACTGCGCAAGCGCAATGGCCTTGGCGGCGCGGTGCTGATCAATGCAGGACGCGGCCGGCTGCAGAAGGACGCCGACATCCTGCGCGCATTGGAGGACGGCACGCTGAAGGAAGCGAGCCTCGACGTGTTCGAGGTCGAGCCGCTGCCGAAGACGAGCCCGCTGTGGAGCCATCCGAAAGTGTTCGTGACGCCGCATGCGGCGGCGACTTCGGATCCTGCCCATCTGGTGCCGATCATGCTTCAGAAGATGGCGGCCTTCGAGCGCGGCGAAGAGCTCGAAAATGTGGTCGACCGCGACGCAGGTTACTGAGGCGGCGAGGAAGGCTTCGAACCGGGCAGCTCGAGCTTGTCCTTCTTCTTCGGCTTGCCGCAGTCGCGGCGCTCGATCGAGCGGTTCATGGCGTCGATCTCGCCGCTTGCCTTGTCGCTGTCGCGCTGCGCCTTGGAGCGCATGTCCGGCGTGAACGGGCCGAAACCCATCGCGGGATTGGAGAAGGTCGGCTTGGCGGTGACCGGCAGGTTGTTTTGCTGCGCCAGCGCATTGCGGTTGGCCAGAAGCTGATCGCAGGGCACGCTGTCATATTGCAGCGAGGACTGGACGTTCTCGTCCTGCCGCTCGGCCATTGAAGTGCCGCCGACGCAGCCGGCCGTCATCAGGCAAGACGCCAACACAACCATGTTCCAGCGCATGGTGTCCCTCCGTGCGGTATCCGCCCACGCATAACCCCGACCATGCGATTCTGGCTTTTTCGCAGCAGCCGGCGCCTCATTCCGCCATCCTCCGCGCAGCTACCACGGCAAGTCCTCCGACAGACCCGCCGCGGTCAAAGCGAACCGACGGCCGGCTGTAGGACGAGTCAGCAGTCACTTGCAACAGGCTTCCCGCGGCGAATTTAGCCATTATCTTCAAGCTATGCGCGCCAGCGACCTGCTCAAACCGCGACCGGAGGGCCTCTACTGCCCGCCAGGCGATTTCTTCATCGACCCGGTGCGGTCGGTGGGCCGCGCGCTGATCACGCACGGCCATTCCGACCATGCCCGCTCCGGCCATCGCTCGGTGCTTGCGACGCGTCAAACCCTCGACATCATGGGCTTGCGCTACGGCGAGGATTTTGCCGGGACGACTCAGGCCGCCATCCTCGGCGAGACGGTTGATATCAACGGCGTCTCCGTCACTTTCCACCCGGCCGGGCATGTGCTGGGCTCGGCGCAGATCGCTGTCGAATACCAGGGCATGCGCATCGTCGCCTCCGGCGACTACAAGCGCCAGAAGGATGCCACATGCCTGCCCTTCGAGCCGGTGCCCTGCGACGTGTTTATCACCGAGGCGACCTTCGGACTGCCGGTGTTCCGCCATCCGCCGGACACAGAGGAGATCGCGCGCGTGCTCAAATCGGCGGCGCAATTTCCCGAGCGCTCGCATCTGATCGGCGCCTACGCGCTCGGCAAGGCGCAGCGCGTGATGCGCTTGCTGCGCGATGCCGGCTATGACCCGCCGGTCTACATCCACGGCGCGCTGGCCAAGCTCAGCGAATATTACCAGAGCCAGGGCGTCGATCTCGGCAGGCTCGAACCGGCGACGGTCGGGAGCGGCGGCAAGGCCGATTTCACCGGAGCCATCGTCGTCGGCCCGCCGGCCGCCTTCGCCGACCGCTGGGCGCGGCGCTTTCCCGATCCGATCTCCTGCTTCGCATCGGGCTGGATGCGCATCCGCCAGCGCGCCAAGCAGGGCGGCGTCGAGCTGCCGCTGATCATTTCCGACCATGGCGACTGGGACGAGCTGATCGCCACGATCAAGGAGACGGGCGCCGGGGAAATCTGGGTGACGCATGGCCGCGAGGAAGCTTTGGTGCGCTGGTGCGAGCTGGAAGGCATCGCGGCCCGGCCGCTGCATCTTGTGGGCTATGAGGACGAGGGCGATTGATGGCAATCATTGATTCGTCAATCACCGGAGTCGTGATCCTTCGCACCCCCCTCTGGCCTGCCGGCCATCTCCGCCGCAAGGGGGGAGATCGGATGTCGCGACGGCTTTCGCCAACCATTAGCGTTGCAGGATGTGTGGCAAGGCCGAAACTGCCAATCTCCCCCCTTGCGGGGGAGATGTCCGGCAGGACAGAGGGGGGTGTGCCGAAGCGCCAGCGCCGCCGAGCAGCACTCCCATGAACCGCTTCGCCGAGCTCCTCGACCGGCTGGTGCTGACGCCGTCGCGCAATGGCAAGCTGACGCTGCTCACCGACTATTTCCGCAGCGTCGAGGATCCCGATCGCGGGTTGGCGCTGGCGGCGATCACGGGCGATCTGTCGATCGCGGCGGTGAAGCCGGCGATGCTGCGCGCGCTGGTGGTCGAGCGCATGGATCCGGTGCTGTTCGGCTATTCCTACGACTATGTCGGCGACCTCGCCGAGACAGTATCGCTGGTCTGGCCGCAAGCGCCGGAAAGCATTCCGAACCACGCGCCGACGCTGGCCGAGGTGGTCGGCAGGCTGCAGGCGGCGAGCCGCTCCGACGGACCGCAGGTGCTGGCGCGGCTGCTCGACAGCGCCAGCATCTCGGCGCGCTTCGCCATCATCAAGCTGGTCACCGGCGGCCTGCGCATCGGCGTTTCGGCGCGGCTCGCCAAGCAGGCGCTGGCCGATCTCGGCAAGGTCGACGTCGCCGAGATCGAGGAGCTTTGGCACGGGCTGACGCCGCCTTACACCGAGCTGTTCGCCTGGCTGGAAGGCGGGGCGGAAAAGCCGAGGAGCGCCGCGCTCGCGCTGTTCCGTCCGGTGATGCTCTCCAACGCCGTCGACGACGGCGACCTCGAAAAGCTCGATCCGGCCGACTACGCGGCGGAGTGGAAGTGGGACGGCATCCGCGTGCAGGCGGTATGCGAAGGCGGCATCCGGCGGCTTTATTCGCGCACCGGCGACGACGTGTCAGGGGCCTTCCCGGACCTTGCCGCCGCGATGGATTTCGAGGCGGCGCTCGATGGCGAGCTGCTGGTCGGCGATCCACGCGAGGCGACCGGAACCTTCTCCGACCTGCAGCAGCGGCTGAACCGCAAGAGGGTGTCGCCAAAAATCCAGCAGCAATATCCGGCCTTCATGCGCTGCTACGACGCGCTGCAGATCGACGGCGAGGACTTGCGCGGTCTTGCCTTCACCGAACGCCGCGGCCGGCTCGAAGCCTTCGTCGGCACGCTCGACCCGAGCCGCTTCGATCTCTCGCCGCTGGTCGCATTTCCGGATTGGGAGGCGCTCGAGCGGCTGCGCCAGGCACCGCCGCATCCGATCATCGAAGGGGTGATGCTGAAGCGCTGGGATTCGCCCTATCTCGCCGGCCGGCCGAAAGGCCCCTGGTTCAAGTGGAAGCGCGATCCGCACACGGTCGACGCGGTGCTGATGTATGCGCAGCGCGGCCACGGCAAGCGCTCCAGCTTCTATTCCGACTACACCTTCGGCGTCTGGGCCGGACCGGAAGGCGCGGAAGAACTGGTGCCGGTCGGCAAGGCCTATTTCGGCTTCACCGACGAGGAGCTGCGGCAGATCGACAAATATGTCCGCGACAACACGATCGAGCGTTTCGGGCCGGTGCGCTCCGTGCGCGCCGACCGCAAGAACGGGCTGGTGCTTGAAGTGGCCTTCGAAGGCCTCAACCGCTCGACCCGCCACAAATCGGGGGTGGCGATGCGCTTTCCCCGCATTTCCCGGCTGCGCTGGGACAAGCCGGCCGCCGAAGCCGACCGCATCGAGACGCTGCAGGCGCTGCTGGACTAGGGTCAGTCGACCGCCGGGACGGAATGGTGCTCATGCACGAAGGTCCACTGTCCTGCGATTTTTTCAAAACAGATGGTCAGCCGGAAATCGAGATCGCTGGATTCAGTTTGCGTGACGAGCACGCACCGCATCAGCGCTATAGCGAACGCTACGTCGGCGCCTGCTGTGATCTTCAAATCGGCTATCTCGAACACGGGCGGCTGCGGGGAGGCGCCAAAGAACAACGGCCAGGTATCGCGATAGGCGTCAATGCCTCTGGATTGCAACGGAGGCGGCACGTCGAACATGATGAAATCCGCCGCGTGGTGACGCAGAATGCCGTCCATATCCTTGCGGCGCACGGCCTCCGCCCACTGTTCGATCAGCGTGCGTATCTGTTTGGCGTCTCCCGTCTGGCGACCAGAAGCGTTCATCGTCTCCTCCCGTTTGCCATATATTTCGACTGCAGGAGGAACGACGGTCGCGTGAAGGTTATTCCGCGATCGAAACGCGGATCTCGTAGATGTCGACCGACTTGCCCTGCTTGTCGAAGTCGGAGTTGACGGCGATGGTGCCGGCGGCGCCCGGACGCTTGGCCGGGAACTGCACGTCGAAGAGATATTCGTTGCGCTCGTGGCCGACGGCATAGCGCTTGCGGCCGCAATCGCCGAGCTCGCCGAAATTGCAGTCGACCGAGATCTGCGTCTCCTTGCCTTCTTCCGAGCGGGCGATGATGTCGAACATGGCATGCTTGCCGGCGAGCTTTTCCAGCACGCCCTGCCCGACGTCGAAGGCGATCGCAGAGCCGGACGCGCCGGAGCGGATGCGCAGGAACTGGCCGGTGTCGTCCTTCATCACGTCGGCGCTGGCGTCGGACGGCGTGCTGACATGGGTCGGATCGCTGGGCAAGAAGACGTTGATCCAGTTCTTCGACTGGTCCGCCTCGCCCGGCTTTTGCGGTGAAGCGGTTTCGCCGGGCTGCGAGGAGTCTTCGCCTTCCAGCGTCGGAGGCGCTTCCGGCGGACCCGTGTCGAGTTCGGCCGCCGTCTTGAAGACGCCGGTCTGGACCGCGAAGTAGAGACCGATGCCGGCGGCCGCAAGCAGCGTCGCGAAAACGAAGATGGCGGTGAGCGGCAGGCGCCGCCCCCGGATCCGCCGTTCATCGCGGTCCGGCGCCACTTCGGCACCGTTGCCGGCGGAGGCTCCGGGAGAATCGTCGAGGGTCGGCGCGTTGGGAAGCGCCTCGTCCGGCATGATGTCGGGCACGCGGGGCAGCACGCGCGAGCGTGGCGCATCCGAAGCGTCTGGCTGCACCGGACCATCGACGGTGATCGATGGCGACGCCTGGGCCGGCGCCTGCCGCGGCCCATCCACCGGCGGCGCGGGAGACGGGGTGGGCGTGTCGACCGCAGGCGCCGGTGTATCGCTGTCCAGTGGAAGCGTCACGTCCGGAACGGCTTGGACGGCCGGGAGGAATTCGGATTCGATCTCGGCGATTTTTGCCTGCACCGCCTTGCGGCGGTTGATGGCAGCCTCCACCGTCACATTCGGATTGGCCTGCAGAACGCGATCCAGCGCGGCAAAGGCCGAGCGATAGACCTTCTCGCGAAACGCCCGGTCCTCGGCATTGCCTTTCTCGAAGGCGTTGCGGATCGCTTTCTCGATGGCGTCCAAGCGAGCTCCCTCTGCGCGTTCGCTCACAGTTCATCGATCGTTAGCCGCAGGCGACCAATCAATCAACGGGCGAGCGGCTGCCTTGCCGACGCATCCAAGCCCATTTCGGCGTTTTTTGTTGAAGAATCAACATTTTTGTCGCCGCCGCCGGATCGGCCGGGGCGAACGAACGCCAGCTGGCCGGCGGGCCGGTATACCGCGCCGGCGCGAGCCGGAAGCCGTCCTGCGGCAACAACCGACCAAAATTGCCGCGCATGGGCGCTGGATTTCGCCGCCAGCCATCTTGAATTAGCTGACGGTTGAGTCTATCACGCAGCCCATCTTGGAAGCCCAGCGGCTTCCCGGGCCGCTTTAGCTCAGTTGGTAGAGCACATCATTCGTAATGATGGGGTCGCGTGTTCGAGTCACGCAAGCGGCACCAAAAATCCTTAGAAAATTGATGATTTTAGCAGCACTCCACGCGGTCTGCAGTTGTGAACCGTCCACCGGTTTTCGCCATTTCTACAGGAATTTTGTCCTAAATCGGGTCTAAATGGCCCGGCACACCGTTTTGTAGAGATACGTTTGACGGGGCGATGCCTGGGAATCTCGTCCACGTCAACGTACGGTCTTTGAGGGCTTCGCGAGCATTTTTCGGTGACAGTTCTCTTATGGATGAAGCTCTGTTCGAGAGCATCTCCCCCCTCGATCATCATTACTTTCTATATTAGGCATTGCTTCAATAACCTAACGGGCGTTCTATACCCCACTCTGGCGCCATTTGCATTATACATTAGATATTACCGTAGTAACTGAGTGTTAACTGCTCCGATTAAGGCCTTTACAATCATTGGTTGATAGCTTGAACAGGTCACCAACGGGCAACAAGGGAAACTCCAATGCTCAAGCTCATCAAGCGTTTCAAGAATAACGAATCCGGTGCAACGGCTATCGAGTACGGCCTGATCGCGGCGCTGATCGCTCTGGCGATCATGGTCGGCGCAGGCTCGCTCGGCGACGCACTCAACAGCAAGTTCGAGAAGATCGCCGGTTGCGTCAGCGACCCGACTGCGAGCGGCTGCGCCACCAAGTAAGTTCTGCCCACGTGTTACAGCACGGGCATTTTTGGGGTCGCCTTCGGTCGACCTCTTTTTTTGCGTATTGCACGAAGCGGGTTAGATATATCGAGTTCTTCAAGAATCCACGCGCGCCGTTGCGATGGCCCAATCGCTCCTCCGCCAGAACGTCCGCGTAGGTGCATTACTTGGCAGGCGACCCTTGGATGACCTGATCATTTCGGGGCTTTCTGCACCAAGGCGATCGAGACATATCGACCATTGTCGAAAACCTTGCTTGGTGGAAAACTCACGATCTCAGCAAGGGAGGCCAACATGCCTAATAGTTTCAAGACCGGAGACGTCGTCAGGCTGAAGTCCGGAGGCCCGCTGATGACCGTCAGCGACGGCGCGGCCTCGGGCACCTATCTGTGTCACTGGTTCAACCGTGAGGGCGACGTCTGGACCCCGCAACATGCCGGCTTCAAGCCGGAGCAGCTGGTCGTGGTGGAGCGCCCGGAATAAGTCTCGACGGTTTCGGGGCATTCGGCCCGGCTCGCCGGTACGGGGGCCCCAATGCCTCGCAAAAGCGACCGACGGATTTCTCTCGTCACTGCGTTTAACGGCTGAAGCGCGGCCGCCAATGGGCCGCGCCAACCGGAGACGAGACAGCATGATCCGCCGTTCGATATTTGTCGTTGCCCTTGGCCTGCAGACCGCCGCCGCGGCCGCCCAGACAGCGGCACCGACCCCTGCCCCCGCGCCGACGACGCCGAGTGCCGCGGCTCCCTCCGCCGCAAAGCCCGGCATCACGCTGGAAAAATTCGAAGTGCGCCGGGAAAAGGCGTTCATGCGAGCCGACACCGAAGGCGACGGCAAGGTCAGCCTCGCCGAGTGGACGGCTCTCCAGACCCAGCGCAAGGCCAAGGGCGACCCGGCCAGATCCTTCGCGCGCATGGACGCCAACAAGGACGGGTTCGTCGACAAGTCCGAGCTTGACCCCTTCCTCGCCAAGCGCTTCGCCAGGCTCGACAAGAATGGCGACGGCGTGCTCGGCGCCGACGAGAGGCCGGGCCACAAAACCGCTCCCAATCGGGAGCAATGACCGAGAGGTTATGCAGCACGATGATCATTGGGAGCGCCCAGGCTGATGGGCGCCGATCCGGACGAGGAACTGGTCCGGCGCATCAGCGCCGGCGACCAAGCCGCCGTGCAGGCGATGGTGGCGCGCAAGCTGCCGCGCGTGCTTTCGCTCGCCACCCGCATGCTTGGCGACGCTGCCGAGGCAGAGGACGTCGTCCAAGAGACCTTCGTGCGCATCTGGCGCCATGCAGCGGGATGGCGTCAGGGGCAGGCGCGTTTCGACACCTGGATCCACCGGGTGACGCTCAACCTCTGCTACGACCGGCTGCGGCGGCGGCGCGAATGGACGACGGACGAACTGCCGGAGGTGGCCGATTCGGCACCGCTTCCCGATGCCCTTCCCGGGGACGAAGGCCGGCGCGTCCAGCAGGCGCTGCAGCGCATCGCGCCGCGCCAGCGCGAGGCGATCGTGCTCGTCTATTATCAGGAGATGTCCAACATCGAGGCCGCCGGCGCCATGCAGGTCAGCGTCGATGCGCTGGAAAGCCTGCTCGCGCGCGGCCGTCGCGCGCTGCAGGCCTTGCTCATCGGAGACAACGGCGATGACTGAGACAGCGAAGGCATTGCCAGCTTTGTGGTTGAAGGCGTGGGGGGCCACGTCAAGACCGTGGACGGGGGAACGAGATGGCTGAGAACCGGAAGACAGCCGACACGCCGATGGATGCCCGGCGCTTCGCCGCGCTGGCGGACGCTTACGGCAGCGCCTTGTATCGCTGGCCGCGGGCCGAGCAGGCCGCCGCCACGCTTTTTGCACAAAGCAAAGAGGGCCGCGCCATCCTCGATCGCGCCGGCAGGCTCGATGCCATCCTCGACCGTCATCACGTCGAAGCCCCAAGCCGGATGCTGCATGGCGAGATTATCGCACGGGCCACGACGCAGATCAGGCAGGGACGGCATCGCCGGCTCTGGTGGCTGGGCATCGGGCTTGCGGGCGCTGGCCTCGCCGGCGCCGTGGCCGGGCTGGCGCTGGTCACCGTCGTCACTCCGGACGCTCCGTCCGACCAATATGTGATGGATGCCAACGCAACGTCGTTCGGCGATGCCGGTCCCGACGCCGACACGGAGGACCTATGAACGCTCGTCTTTTCGCGGCATCGCTGGTGCTTAACGTCTTCCTGATCGGCGCCGTTGCCGGCGGCGCCGGCTGGCTGATCGGCCGTTCCGGAATGGGCTATTCGCTGGAATCGGCCGGCGGGCAGCTGCCCGCCAACGACCGCAAGGCATTCCGCCAGGCGCTGCGCGAGGTTCGTCGCGAGTCCCGCGCGGTCATCCTCGACGGGCAGCAGGCACGGCGCGAGGCCGCCAACCTTCTGCAGCAGCCAACGCTGGACGCGAACGCTCTGGCCGCCGCGTTGGAGCGGGCGCGCAATGCCGACGCCACCATCCGCAGCCGGCTGGAACAGCGCATCGTCGAATTCGCGGCGTCGAGCTCGCCGGCGGACCGTAAGCTGCTGGCCGACGCCTTGCTGCGCCATGTCGGCAGGCAGCGGCTGATCTCACCAAAAAAAACACCCTGACCAGCGACGGAAACCGCCGGCCGGTTCCGTTCAAGGAAAAGAGGGACAGGCCTGCCGCGAGAATGCGGGCAGGTTGGTTTCAATCTCGAGAGACTTCGGGAGTATCCATGAACGGTCTGACGAAATATTCGCTCGCTGCCGCCCTCGCCATCGGCGGGACGGTCGCGGCAAGCGCTGCCTCGGCAATGCCGACCGCGCCGGTAGCTGCGCCTGCGATTGTCGAGCATGTGGCCTGGGGTTGCGGCCCCGGCTGGCACCCCAATCGCTGGGGGCGCTGCGTGCCCAATCGCCGCGTGATCTATCCCGGCCATTACTATTGGGGCGGACCGCGCGTCCATATCGGTCCGGCCTGGCACCCCTGGCATCGCTATCATCACTGGCGCCGCTGGTAAGCCGCCGGCCGCTCTCACGATGCCGATGCCGGTGTCATGCGATCTTTCGCCTGTTAGGACATGCGCCGACGCGACCTGCGTCGGCCCCGACGGAGGCTGCGTTGGCACTATCCGTTTCAAATGCCGCTGCGCCCGATCCGGCGCTTGTCGCGCTCAACCGCTTCGGGCTCGGCGCGAGACCCAGTGACGAGCCCGGCAAGATCGCGGCCGACGCGCGCGGCTATCTCAAGGACGAGCTCAAGCGGCAGGATATCGCGCTCATCTCGGCCGACGATCCGAGGAATGCCGGGTTGTTGGATAGCACCGCAGCGATCCAGGCCAGCATGGCTGCGAATGCGGAACGCAAGGCGGCGCGGGACGCTAAGGCGACGCCCGCCACGCAGCCTGCGGCAGACACTGCGGACAACCCGACCCACGCAAAGCCGGTCGTGCCGCCTGTCGAGGCCGATATCTACCGCGATGAAGCCCAAGCCCGCTTCGACAAAGCGCTCGGTGCCGCACCCGACTTTGTCGAACGGCTGGTCGGCTTCTGGTCGAACCATTTCTGCGTCTCGGTCGCCAAGGCCCAGATCGTGCGGGCCAGCGCCGGCGCCTTCGAACGGGAAGCCGTCCGACCCTTCGTGCTCGGCCGCTTCGCCGACATGCTGCTGGCGGTCGAGCGTCACCCGGCGATGCTGTTCTATCTCGACAACCGGCAGTCGATCGGGCCGGACTCCCGCGCCGGCAAGAGGCGCGGCCGCGGCCTCAACGAAAATCTCGCCCGCGAGATCCTGGAACTGCACACGCTCGGCGTCGGCAGCGGCTACGGCCAGGCCGACGTCACCAGCTTCGCCGGCATGCTGACCGGCTGGACGATGGCCGGGCGCGAAGGGCGGCTCGGCGAGCCCGGCAGCTTCGTATTCAACGCCAACGCGCATCAGCCGGGCGAGGTGACACTTCTCGGCAAGACCTATCCGGCCGGCGGCATGGGTCAGGCCGAGGCCGCGCTCAACGACATCGCCCGCCACCCGGCAACCGCGCGGCACATCGCCACCAAGCTCGCCCGCCACTTCCTTGCCGACGATCCGCCGGCGGCGGCGGTCGACCGCCTTGCCGAGGTCTTTGCCAAGACGGACGGCGACCTGCGCGCGCTGGCGCTTGCCCTGATCGACCTGCCGGAAGCCTGGTCGATGCCGCTCGCCAAGCTGCGTTCGCCCTTCGATTATGTGGTGGCGGTCCGGCGAGCGATCGGCCCTGGCGCCGGCAACGAGCCGCAACGAACGCTTCGCTGGCTAAGGGCGCTGGGCGAGCCGCTCTGGCAACCGCCCGGGCCGAACGGCTTTTCCGACCGGACCGACAACTGGGCTTCGGCCGAAGGCCTGAAGACGCGCCTCGACATTGCCTGGCAAGCGGCGCGCCAGGCCGATGATGCCGCCAATCCCAACGACATGCTCGATGCGCTCGTCGGCGCCTCCGCCTCGGCCGAGACGCGCGAAGCGATCGCGCGCGCCGAATCCAAACAGCAGGGCCTGGCGCTGCTGCTGATGGCACCGGAATTCCAGCGCAGATAGTCCAATGTCGATCAGCGGAGATGCGCCATGAGCCTTCTTTGTGAAACTCCCAACCCGTCGCGCCGCACAGTTCTACTGACCGGCGGCGCGCTGTTCGCCTGGGCCTATCTGCCGCGCTTCGCGCGCGCCGCCGACAGACGCGACCCGCGCCTGATCGTCGTCGTGCTGCGCGGCGCGCTGGACGGGCTGTCGACGGTCGGTCCGTTCGGCGATCCCGACTATGCCGGCCTGCATGGCGACATCGCGCTTTCGCTTTCAGGCCACAACGCAGCGCTGCCGCTCGACGGCTTCTTCGCGCTCAATCCGGCGATGCCGGCGTTTGCGCGCCTGTTCAAGGCCGGCCAGGCGGCGGTAGTGCACGCCGCCGCGACCGGCTATCGCGACCGCTCGCATTTCGACGGCCAGGACGGGCTGGAAAGCGGCCTGCCCGGCCCCGGCAACGCGACCACCGGCTGGCTCAACCGGGCGCTTGCCAGCCTGCCGGCAGGCGACAGGATAGCGAAGGCCGGCGGGCTGGCGGTCGGGCCGTCGACGCCGCTGGTGATCCGCGGTGCGGCACCCGTGATCGGCTGGGCGCCACAGGCGCTGCCGGCGCCGGGCGATGCGCTGGCGGAGCGTGTGATCGACCTCTACAGCCATCGCGATCCGGTGCTGGCGGCAGCCCTGCAAAGAGGCCTCGACGCCGACCGGCTGGCGATGAGCGACCAGCTCGACACCAAGACGACGAAGCCCAAAGGTGGCCTCGACAACGCCGCCGGCATGCGCCAATCCGCGCAAGGCGCGGCGAAGCTGATGGCGGCGGATGACGGGCCGCGCATCGCCGCACTCGCCTTCGACGGCTGGGATACGCATGTCAACGAAGGCGGCGCCACGGGGCGGCTCGCCAATCTGCTCGGCGGCCTCGACGGCGCCTTCGAGGAATTTGAAAAAGGGCTCGGCGAACGCTGGAAGGGTACGGCGATCGTCGCCATCACCGAATTCGGCCGCACCGTCCGCATCAACGGCACGGTCGGCACCGATCACGGCACCGGCACGGTGGTGCTGCTCGCCGGCGGCGCGATCAAAGGCGGCCGTATCATCGCCGACTGGCCCGGCCTGAGGCCGGCTCAGCTTTACGAAGGCCGCGACCTCGCGCCAACCAGCGATGTGCGCGCGGTGCTGAAGGGCCTGCTCGCCGACCAGTTCGGCCTGTCCGCCGCGGTGCTCGGCGACAAGGTGTTTCCGGACTCGGCGGCGGTGAAGCCGATGCGCGGCCTGGTGGTGTGAGCCCTGATTTTGTCCATCGGACAGGCCATCGCGACCTTCAATCCGGCCTATTTCCTGTCACCAAGCGCCTGTCAGTTCGTCATCCTATGGCGGAGCAAGGAGCGAAGCGACGCGGCGCATAGGATGCGATGCCGTGACTTCAAAGCGCTGCGACGGCGCAGAATTTTGCTCCGCTGCATTCTTCGGCAAAGGTCATGGCATGGATCCTTGGGTCTTCGCTCCGCTTCGCGTCACTGCGCCCAAGGATGACGAATCTGGGAGGCCGTCGCCAAATCCGACGTTTGTCTTGTGCGAGGAACTAAGCAAAACACCCGCGCCGTTTCCGGCGCGGGCGTCGGTCCCCTGAAAGCGATCACCGGCTCCAATAGCCGGGGTGCCAGCGGTGATGGTACCAGAAGCCGGGATGCCAGTGGCGCGCCGGCCGTATGATCACGCGGCGATTCGGCACGCATCTGCCCCGGCGGTTCGCGTGCCAGCCGGCACCGCAACGCCAGCCGACGGTTTCGACCGGCAGCGGCGCAGCACCCGGCTTCGCCATCGGCATGGCCTGCGCGCCGGCGCCGGACAGCATCAACGTCCCGGCGGCCAATGCGATGGGCAGAAAATATTTGATGAACATAAGGTTCGTCTCCGTGATTCATCCCTACTTCCGTGAAACGGAAGACAGGGTCGAAATCCGTCGGAGCGGGACGGGTCACGTCCTCGTTATCGGCCTTCGTCGAGCGTCGCAACGGTCTTCAGCGCGCCGTCGAGCATGTCGCCTTGCTCGTCCTTCAGCGCCGCCTCGCGCAGGCGGCGGATCCAGTCGGCGGCGTCTTCGCGGCCCCTGAGCATGGCGAGCGCCGAGAGCACGCGATCGAACTTCGACTGGGCGCGGGCGTGGGTGTCGCTGTAACCCTTGATCAGCCGGCGGCAGTTGAGGATTTCGGTGGCAAGCGCATAGTTTTCGCGCGCATGGGCGAGCGCCAGTTCGTACCAGCGCTCCAGATGCGCGGTCTCGACCTTGTGGCGCAGCAGGCGGCGGCGCCAGCGGCGCAGGCCGCCGATGAACCACAGCATGGCGAAGCCGGTAAGACTGTCGGTGCGGATATGGCGGCCGCGGTTGATGCGGCGGTCGAGGAAGGCGGCGAGCTTCGGCCGGTTCTCGATATAGAGGCCAAGCCCCGCCGGCAGCGTGCCGCAGAATTCCTCGATGCGCGGATGGAAATATTCGGTCACCTGCAGGACCGAGCCTTCCTTGACGCCGACCTCCTTGCGCACCCGTTTGTCGCGGGTCGAGCGCGTCTTCAGATCGGCGACGCGGATCATGTCGTCATAGCACATGGCATTGGCGAGATGTTTCGCGGCAGCGATCGACAGCGCATAGCCGTCCTCCGACCTATCCAGCGCTATCGCCCGGTCCAGCCTGTCGAGATATTCGCCGCCATAGGCGATGTCCTGGTAGTCGACGACCTTCTTCAGGCCGCGGAGCGCCATGTCGCGCACGGGCTCGGGCAGCGCCTCGACGCGGGCAGCGAGCTCGCGCCAGCCTTTCAGCAGGGTTTCCGGGCCACCAACTTTCGCCGCTGAGCCGCCTTTGGAAGCGGCAAGTTCCACTGCCTTCTCGCCCCGTGGTGCGGCCGCGATGCCGCGCGCGCGATCATAGGCGGCGCCGAAGGCGGCGAGGCTGGCCTTGACGTCACGGCCGCCGGCACTGACAGCCTGCTCGTAGCTTTCGCGCGTGAACGGCAGCGCGTCGGAGCCGGCCAGCGCGCCAAGCAGGCTGGCCGAGATCATCGTGCCGTTCTCGGCGGCGATCTTTTCCATGTCGAAAGCGATGAAGCGCTTGGACGCCGCTTGCGCTGTTGCGTGCACCTTTTCGGACGATGCCCGACCATCGCCCGGCTCGATCTTTTCCGAGACGGCGGCGATGCGGTGCGAAGACGTAATCAGCGTCGTGCGCTCGGGCGTGACGAAGCCGCGGATGATGGCGCGGCCGGCTTCCATCAGCTCGGCGGCGATCAGGATGTCGACATCGCCCTGCGAGGGCGACAGCGCGAAGACCGGCAGCCGGCCGGTGTCGCGCGCCATCTCGATATAGTAGATCGTGGCGCCCGTGCGCTGCGCAACGCCGGCCACGGAAGTCGATTGCGCGATGTAGCCGCTGCGCTCGGCAACGTCCGTGATCCAGTCGGCGAGCACGCCGCCGCCCTGGCCGCCGACGGCAAGCACGGCGAGTTTTATCACCCGCTCGTCATCAGAGGCGCCCGCCTTTGGGCGCAGTGCGGAGCTGTGGTCAGGCATCGGCGAACACCAGCCGGCGGCGCTCGCGGCGCCGCTGCAAAAGGCCGATGGCGGCGCGGCGCGCGCCTTCCAGGAAACGGTCCCAGCGGCCGGGATTGTGGACGACATCGGCGCGGTAGAAGGATGGGCAGAGCACGGCGGCATCCGCCACCTCGCCGCAATTGCCGCAGCCGACGCAATTCTGGTCGATGCTGGCCACCGGGTCATCGCGCAGCGGATCGTCGAGCGACTTCACCGACAGCGACGGGCAGCCGGAAAGCCGCATGCAGGCATGGTCGCCGGTGCAGATGTCCTCGTCGACCCCGAACTTCGGCTTGACCACCCGCTTACCGCCCTTGATCGCCTTGTCGACCAGCGGCTTCTCGCGGCGCTGCCGGTTGAGCATGCATTCGGACGAGGCGACGATGACCTTCGGCCCCTTCTCCTCGGTGGTCAGCGCCTCGTGCAGCGCGGCTCGCATCTTGCCGACATCGTAGGTGCGGTCGATATGGCGCAGCCATTTGACGCCCATGCCCTTCACCGCCTCGGTGATCGGATGCTTGGTCGATTTCGTCCGGTTCGAGGCGCGCGAGGACAAGATGTCCTGCCCGCCGGTCGCGGCCGAATAGAAATTGTCGACGATGACGATGACGCCGTCATTCTTGTTGAAGACGGCGTTGCCGATCGAGGAGGTCAGCCCGTTGTGCCAGAAGCCGCCGTCGCCGACGAAGGAGATCGAGCGACGCTTGGCTTCAGGCGAGTTGAACGCCGAAGCCGAAGCCGGCCCCAGCCCATAACCCATGGTGGTGGCGCCGAGCTCGAAGGGCGGCATGATCGAGAACAGGTGGCAGCCGATATCGGAGGCGATGTGGTGCTTGCCGAGCTCCTGTTCGACCAGTTTTGTCGCGGCGAAGATCGGCCGCTCCGGGCAGCCGATGCAGAAGCCAGGCGGTCGGCCGGGAACGACGTTGACGAGATCGGCCGCATCGACGCCTTCGCCGACCTTGTTCGGTGCGCGAACCTCGCCCGGCAGGAGATGCGGGGCGTTCGCCCGCAGGAAGGAGCCGATGCCGTCGAGCATCACCTGTCCGGTATATTCGCCGGCCATCGGCAGGTGCTCCTTGCCGACCAGCTTCGTGCCGCGGCCGGCCTTGTGCAGCATGGCGGCAAAGGCCTGCTCGATATAGTTGGGCTGGCCTTCCTCGACGACCAGCACCGCCTGCTTGCCCTCGCAGAAGGCGAGAAACTCGTCGTCGATCAGCGGATAGACGGCGTTCAGCACATAAAGGGGCACGTCGGTGTCGCCATAGGTGTCGGCGAGGCCAAGCCGCTGCAGCGCGCGGATGACGGAATTGTACATGCCGCCCTGCATGACGATGCCGACCGAGCCGTGATCCGAGCCGAAGATCTCGTTGATCTTGCGCTCGCGGAGGAAGTTCACTGCCGCCGGCCAGCGCTTGGCAACCTTCTCCTTCTCATGCAGGAAGGAGGCGGGCGGCAGCACGATGCGGCCGGTGTCGCGGCGCGGCGCGGCAAGCGCATCGGCCACCGACATCGGCGGGCGCTTGTTGTCCTTGGCGATGAAATGACCATGCACGTGACAGCAGCGGATACGCACCTGCAGCATGACCGGCGTGTTCGAGGCCTCCGACAGCTCGAAGCCGTCCTCGACCGCCTTGACGATCGAGGGCAGGTTCGGGCGCGGATCGAGCAGCCAGACCTGGCTCTTCATGGCAAAGGCATGGCTGCGCTCCTGCATGATGGAGGAGCCCTCGCCATAGTCCTCGCCGACGATGATCAGCGCACCGCCGGTGACGCCACCCGAGGCGAGATTGGCAAGCGCGTCGGAAGCGACATTGGTGCCCACCGTCGACTTGAAGGTGGCCGCACCGCGGATCGGGTAGTGCACGGAGGCAGCGAGCATGGCGGTGGCGGTCGCTTCCGAGGCGCTGGCCTCGAAATGCACGCCGAGCTCGCCCAGAATGTCCTGCGCGTCGGCGAGCACATCCATCAGATGGCTGATCGGCGCGCCCTGGTAGCCGCCGACATAGCCGACGCCGCATTGCAGCAGCGCCTTGGTGATGGCGAGGATGCCCTCGCCCGCGAATTCCTCGCCGGCGCCGAGCCTCAGCTTCTCGACTTCCTTGGCAAAAGACCGTTCGGCCATCTCTGCCTCCTTCCGTTGCCGCCATCAGCCGGCGGCGCGTACGTCAAACTCAAATGTCGTGCTTGCGGATGTTCTTCAGCATCTTCTGCAGAATCGCGATCAGCGCGGCATATTCGGTATCGTCGACGCCGTCGAACATCGCCTCGAAGGCGTCGTGCATGGCCGGCCAGGCGCGGGTGAACAGGGCGCGGCCGTCATCGGTCAGGAACACGTGGCGGAAACGGCTGTCGGCAACGCCCTGCTCGCGCCGCACGAGTCCTTGAACTTCCAGCGTGTCGAGCGTGCGGCTCAAGGTCGACTGCTCGATCACCGTATAGACTGAGAGATCATTGACTGTTACGCCGTCGGTGACCGAGAGCACGGCCAGCGTGCGCACCTGCGGGATGGTCAGGCCCTGCTTGCGGAAATCCTCGCGCAAGGTGGCGTTGTAGCGGCCCATGATGCGGTTCATCAGATAGGGCGCGAATTGCTGCAGGCCAATCTCGCCGAGGGTCGAGATGCGCTGGCGCTTTTCCGGAAGCTTCTGTTCCATCAGAGCCTCCCCGCAAGCAGGAAGCCGGAACCGCCGCCGAGACCTGCGCCCGGGTGGGTCGAGGCGCCGATATGGTAGAGGCCCTTGATGCCGGTCTCGTGATTGCGGCTTGTCTTGAACGGCCGCCACAGGAACGACTGGTCAATGGTCGAGGAGCCGCCATAGGGATCGCCGCCGACGAGGTTGACGTTCATCGCTTCGAGATCGGCCGGCGAATAAGCGCGGCGCGCGATCACGGTCTCGCGGAAGCCGTCGATGTGGTTGGCGAGGATCGCCTCGACGCGGTCGGCATAGGCTTCGCGCAGCTCGGCATTCCATTGCCCGTCGGCCGGGACCTCGAGCTTTCCCGCGGTGTCGCCCTTGATAACGCGCGGCGCCTCGGGAAGCTGCAGCCACAGGATCGCCTTGCCTTCCGGGCAACGCGACGGGTCGAGGGCGTGCGGCTGGCCGACGCAGATGGTCGGCACTTCCGGCAGCAGGCCGCGCACCGCCTCGTTGCAGGCTTTCGAGACGCCGTCGAGACCCGGCGTCAGATGCAGCAGCGCCACCTTGTCCAGCCCCTCGCCGCGCCAGGCCGGCGGCTTATCCAATGCGTAATGGATCTGGAAGTTGCCCTTGCCGTAGCGATAATCATGCACCGCCTTGGCGGCGGCCTCCGGCGGATCCTTGCCGAGCAGGCGGCCATAGAGCTGGGTCGGCGTGACCGAGCAGATGACGCTCTTTGCCGCCGTCAGCGTCTCGCCGGAGGCGAGCCGCACGCCACTGGCGCGGCCGCCCGTCTGAACGATCGAGGCGGCATCGGCGTTAACGCGGATTTCGCCGCTGCGTTCCTTGATCAGCGCCTCGAAAGCGGCAAGCAAGTTCTTCGCGCCGCCCTTGACGATCGGCGCCCCGGCGGCTTCAAGAGCGAAAGCGATGACCTTGGCGATCTGGCCGGAAAAGGCGTCTTCCGGTCCAAGCCCGGCATGCAACACCCACGGCGCCCAGAGCGCCCGGACGCTTTCCGACTTGTAGGCGGTTTCCAGCCAGCCACGCGCCGGCGCCAGCGCCTCGCCCAGGAAGGCGGCTAGGTTGCGCGGACCGCGCCGCCAGGCCTCGCCGGCCATGAGCTTCGTCGTCGGATAGGACCAAAGCGCGCCGCCGAGCAGGCCGAACAGAAGGCCGGCATTGCGCTCGATGCCGCCGACATCGCCGCCGTGGCGATCGCCGTCGCCGGAGGCGATTGCGTTCAGCGCCGCGATGTTGGCGGCGCGGTCGGTGGTAAGCACCGCATGGCTTCCGTCGGGCCGAAGCACGCCGGTGGGTGTGGCGGTGTGGCAGAACTCCAGCCCGTGCCGCGCAAGATCCTTGCCGAGCGCGGCAAAGGCCGGCGAGGTGATGAACAGCACGAAAGTCGTCGCCATCACATCATGGATGAAACCGGGCGCGGTGATCTCCTCGGTGCGCATGCAGCCGCCGATGCGGTCGTTGCGCTCGAGCACGAGCACCTTGGCGCCCTTGGCGCCAAGCATCGCCGCGCAGACCAGGGCGTTGATGCCGCTGCCGACGATGATGTGATCGGCGGCGGTCATCGGCGGTGGCTCCGTGTCTCCGGGAAGTGAACGTCAATCGCGCTAAGCCGCGTTCCTTCGCGCCCCCCTCTGTCCTGCCGGACATCTCCCCCACAAGGGGGGAGATCAGCCGTCATCGCGGATTTCGCCAATCGCCAACGCCGCAAGAAAGAGCGGGGCGCGGAAGCTGCCAATCTCCCCCCTTGAGGGGGAGATGTCCGGCAGGACAGAGGGGGGCGCCGTAGAGCGCTAGCGCTCCAAGACGGCCACTGCTCTATCATCATTCCATCGCCTGCGCGCATGATCTTCTCCCGAAGACCGCCACCTCGCCTACTTGCCCGGCACCAGCGCCAGCGCGCGGATCGGGCTGCCTGTGCCGTGCTCGATCTTGAGCGGCGCGGCGATCAGGATCGCGCCCTTGGGCGGCAGCTGGTCGAGGTTGCAGAGGCTGGCGAGGCCATAGCGGTTGGCCTTGTGCATCAGCGTGTGCGCCGGGAACGGCGGCTCCATGCCGCCGGCCTTGCCGGCATCGGTGCCTATCGTCTCGCTGCCCCAACCCTTGATGTCCTTGCTGATCAGGAACTGGATGGCCTCGGCCGTCGGGCCCGGCGTGTGCGGGCCGGTCTCGTTGGCGTTGAGGAACTCGGCCTCCGAGCCGTTGCGTTTGTACCAGTCGGTGCGCATCACCACCCATTCGCCGGGGTTGATGGCGCCGTGCTCGGCTTCCCAGGCCTTGATGTGGTCGACGGTGAGCAGGAAATCGTGGTCGGCGGCGGCTTCCTTGGAGCAGTCGATGACATTGACCGGGCCGACGAAGTTCTGCGCCGGAATGGTGTCGGTCGCGCCGTCCGGATAGTCCTTGCCAGTGATCCAGTGCTGCGGCGCGTCGAAATGCGTGCCCGAATGCTCGCCGAGCTTCAGCCAGTTCCACGCCCACCACGGGCCGTTCTTGTCATATTTCGAGATGGCGTGGATCTCGACCTTCGGCGTGTCGACGGCAAGCTCCGGCGGCAGCTTGATCAGCGGCGTGTCCGGCCCGAGCGGTGCCGACAGGTCGACCACCTTGATGGCGCCCGAAAGCAGCTGGCCGGCGACCTCGCCGAGGAGTGATTGCGTGTCCATTGTCTTCGTTCCCTCTTGTTCGTGACGATCAAGGCTCGTTGCGGCCCTTAATATCCTACTAGACGAAAACATATGCATCTGCAATTATCTTTAAGCATAAAGCATTTTGAGGCGGGGCGTGAGCGAGTTCGACGCCATCTTTGTCGGGGCGGGCCACAACAGTCTGGCATGCGCCGCGCATCTGTCGCTCAAAGGCTGGAAAACCGCGGTTTTCGAGCGCAGCCAGTCGATCGGCGGCGCCGTCCAGACGGGCGAATACACGCTTCCCGGTTTCCGGCACGATTTCGGCGCAATGAATCTGAGCCTGTTCGCCGGCTCCGCCTTCCACCGGAAATATGCAAATGAATTGAAAAGCCACGGGCTGGAATTCGCGCCCGTCGCCGACTGTTTCGCCAGCGCCTTCCCGGACGGAAAATGGTTCGGCGTCAGCAACGACCTGGAAAAGACCGTCTCGCGGCTGGCGGCTTTCTCCGCCGCCGATGCCGGCACCTGGCGCCGGCTGGTCGGCGCGTTTCCGGGCGAAGCCGAGCATCTCTTCCGACTGCTGGGATCGCCGATGAGCGCGCGGGCGCTTGCCGGCACGGCCTGGAATCTGTGGCGCAGGAAAGGCCTTGCCGGCGCGCTTGATACCGCCCGGCTGCTTCTCTCCTCGCCGCGCGCGTGGCTTGAGGAGAATTTCGAGACGCCGCACGTCCGCACGACCCTCGCCGCCTGGGGCATGCATCTCGACTTCGCGCCCGACATCGCCGGCGGCGCCGTCTTCCCCTACCTGGAATCGATGGCCAACCAGAGCTTTGGCATGGTCCTCGGCAAGGGCGGCGCCGACACCATCATCCGCGCGCTCGCCGGCATGGTCAAAGCGGCCGGCGGCAAGATCGCGACGGGCGCGGAGGTGGCGGAGATCACCGTCGCCGGCGGCCGGGCGACCGGCGTGCGACTGGCATCCGGCGATTTCCATGTCGCCAGCAAGGCCGTCATCGCCGGCGTCGCACCGAAAGCGCTGCCGGGCAAGCTGCTGCCCAATGGCTCCGGTGACGCCGCCTTCGACACGGCGATGAAAGATTTCCGCCATGCGCCGGGCACGATGATGATCCATCTGGCGCTGGACGACCTGCCGGACTGGAGCGCGAGCGCCGAGCTTCGCCAGTTCGCCTATGTGCATCTGGCACCCTCGCTCGACGCCATGTCGAGCACCTATCAGCAGGCGATCGCCGGCATGTTGCCCAATCAGCCTGTGCTCGTCGTCGGCCAGCCGACGGCCGTCGATCCGTCACGCGCGCCCGAAAGCAAGCATGTGCTGTGGGTCCAGGTGCGCATGCTGCCCGCCGAAATCAGAGGCGATGCCGCTGGAAAGATCGCGCCTGGACAATGGGATGCAGTCAAGGACGCCTATGCCGAGCGCGTGCTCGACATCATTGAGAGCTACGCGCCGGGGCTGCGCCAGAAGATCCTCGGCCGCGCGGTGTTCTCGCCTCTCGATCTCGAGCGCGAGAATCCGAACCTCGTCGGCGGCGACCAGATTTGCGGCAGCCACCATCTGGCGCAGAACTTTCTCTTCCGTCCGGCGCGCGGCTTCGCGCGCTGGCAAACGCCGGTTGCCAATCTGTACCTCACCGGCGCCGCGACATGGCCGGGCGCCGGCACCGGTGCCGGATCGGGCTTCATGCTCGCGCAACAGTTGGGAGGAAGCTGAGCCGAAGAATTCCAGGGACCCTCAGTTTCAAAGTGGGCAAGGCGCGGTTGCCCACGATCCTGAACCTACCGAATGAAATAACGCCGCGCGGACAATGACAGCCAAAATTGGGACAACCAACAAGGGGAACGACCATGACCATCAACAGACGCGATCTTCTCGGATACGGCGCCGCGGCGCTTGGCGCGGCCACGTTCGGCCTGCCGAGGGCGGCAAAGGCGGCGGGCGAGCTGACCATCGCCTACAACGTCAATCTGCCGTCCTGGGACCCGACCACCGGACCTTCGGCGGTGAACCCGACCATCCAGGGCCTCTACCAGTCGGTGTTCGACCAGTTCATTCCGCAGAAGCCGGACCTCTCCTTCACGCCGGGCCTGCTCACCGAATGGGGCTGGAACGAGGACCGCACCAAGGTGATGATGACGGTGCGCGACGGCGTGGCCTGGCATGACGGCTCGCCCTTCACACCGGAAGACGTTGTGTGGTCGCTGCAGCGGGCCGGCGACGAAAAGACCGGCAACCCGATCCAGTTCGTCTGGAAGAACGTCAACAACTTCAAGATCGACGGCAACAAGATCACCGGCGACGTGGTGCAATTCGACCCGGTCTATTTCAAATGGATGTCGTTCCTGACCGGCTACATCATGCCGAAGGCCTATTATGAGAAGGTCGGCGCCGAAGGCTTCGAGAAGGCGCCGATCGGCACCGGGCCCTATATGGTCGACAAGTTCGAGCGCAACGCCTTCCTGCGGCTGAAAGCCAATCCGAATTACTGGGGCGCCAAGCCGGCCTTCGAGAATGTGACGATCAAGTTCGTCACCGACGCGGCGAGCCGCGTTGCCGAGATCGAATCCGGCTCCTCGCAGGTGACGCTCGAAATCCCCTACGAGGAATATGACCGGCTGATCGCCAAGGACGGGCTCGCAGGCTCGATCAAGAACGTCTCCGACATCGGCATGATCTTCTTCAACGACATCGAGGCGATGCTGGACAAGAATGTCCGCCAGGCGGCCGTGATGGCGGTGGACAAGGAACTGCTGGTCAAGCGGCTGCTGCGCGGCTACGGCCAGCCGATCTCGACGCTGGAGACGCCGGAATACGCGGCCTTCGATGCCTCGATCAAGGTCGAGCACAATCCGGAAAAGGCCAAGGAACTGCTCGCCGCTTCCGGCTATTCGCCGGAAAAGCCGGTCAAGTTCACCATCCAGACGACCAAGGGCTTCAAGCCCAAGGACTATGAGATGATCCAGGCGATCGTCGGCATGTGGCGCAAGGTGGGCATAGAGGCCAAGATCGAGGTCTACGAGATCGCCAAGCATTACGAGCTGCGCGCCGCCGACAAGCTGGCGCCGGCCGCCTTCTACAACTGGGGCAACGCGATCGGCGACCCGACCACCTCGACCGGTTTTGCCATGTACGGTCCGAGCCCGCATTCGGTGTGGGATAGCAAGGACCTGGTCGACATGATCAACCCGCTGTGGGGCGAGAACGACGAGGCCAAGCGCATCGCCGGCTGGAAGGCCGTCGACAAATACATCGCCGAGCAGGCCTATGTGCTGCCGCTTATGCAGTATGCGCAGCCGATCGTGCACTCGAAGAAGGTCAACGTGGTGCAGCATGTCTCCGGCGCGCTGCTGCCGGCGCTGATGACCCCGGCCTGATCATCGCCGAAGGGGTGCGCTGGCGTAAAGCGCGTTCCTTCTCCAACTGAGCATGCCCCCTCATCCGGCCGCTTCGCGGCCACCTTCTCCCGGTGGGGAGAAGAGACTGGCGCAAGCGCAGGCAATCTCCTCACCCCTCGGGGAGAGGCCGAGCGAAGTGGAGGCCGGGTGAGGGGGCGAATGCGTTAGGCTCACGCCAGCATGCTGCTGCAAAGATTTCTCGTTCGTCTCTCGACGATGCTGGTCACGCTGTTCGGCGTGGCCGTCGTCGTCTTCGTCGTCATCCGGGTGGCGCCCGGCGACCCTATCGCCATGATGCTGCCGCCCGGCGCCAGCGACGACGACATCGCCAGGCTGCGAGCGCTCTATGGGCTGGACAAAGGCATCGTGCAGCAATTCTTCATCTGGCTCGGCGGCGTGCTGCACGGCGATTTCGGCACCTCGATCTCGCTGCGCCAGGATGTGCTCGGCCTGGTCTTCAACCGGCTGCCGGCGACGCTGGAGCTGGCGACCGTGGCCCTTCTGATGGCAGTGGCGATCGGCGCCACTGCCGCGATCCTCGGCGCTCGGGAACGCGGCACGGCGGTCGAGGCAGGCATCGACATCGCAAGCGGCGCGACGCTTTCCATCCCCGATTTCCTCTGGGGCCTGGTGCTGATCCTACTGTTCGGCGTGCTTATCCCGGTGTTCGACATTTCCGGCCGCGTGTCGCCGCAGCTCGACCTGCCGTTCGTCACCCAGTTCTATCTCGTCGAGAGCCTGCTTCGGCTCCGCTTCGACCTCACCTGGGACCTGCTCAAGCACATGCTGATGCCGGCGGTTGCGCTGGCGCTGCCGCTGGCCGCGATCATCGCGCAGCTCTTGAAACAGTCGCTGAAGGAAGTGCTCGACCTCGATTATGTCGTGCTGGCGCGAGTGAAAGGTTTTTCCGAAACGCAGGTCATCCTGCGCGAGGCGCTGAAGAACGCGGCATTGCCGACGCTGACGCTGGTCGGCGTGCAGTTCACCTTCCTGATCGGCGGCACGGTCATCGTCGAGCGGCTGTTCTCCTATGAGGGCCTCGGCAACATGGCAATCGATGCCGTCATCAACCGCGACCTGCCGCTGATCCAGGGCATCGTGCTGGTTTTCGCGCTGCTGTTCGTGCTGATCAACCTCACTGTGGACATGATGTATGCGCTGCTCAATCCGAGGCTGCGGCATGGATAAGGCGCGCACCTCAAGCCGCAGAACGAGCCCGAGGCTGTGGCTTGCCGGCGGCTGGCTGCTGCTTGCGCTGCTGGCGGCGATCTTGGCGCCGCTGGTCGCGCCGCAGGACCCGCTGGCGCAGGATCTGATGCTTGAGCGCCTGCCCCCCTTCTGGCTCGACGGCGCCGAGCCCGGCTATTGGCTGGGCACCGACAGCCTTGGCCGGGATCTGTTGTCGCGACTGATCTTCGGCGGACGCATCGCCTTCATCGTTGCGTTCGCGGCGGCGGCGTCCGCTTGTCTCATCGGCTCGGCGCTCGGGCTCATCGCCGGCTATTTCGGCGGCTGGGCCGACCGCATCATCTCGCGCGTCGTCGATATCTGGTTGGCGTTCCCGCCGGTGCTGTTCGCGATCCTCCTAGTGGCGGTGCTGGGCACGGGCCTCAGCTCCGTCATCATCGCCATTGCGGTCATCGACTGGACGCGCTTCTGCCGGGTGATCCGCGCCGAGGCGATGAGCCAGGCGCGCATGGATTATGTCGAGAGCGCGCGCATCGCCGGTTATGGCCGCATGGGCATCATGCTGCGGGAAGTGCTGCCCAATGTGCTGCCTTCGGTGGTCGCGCTGCTTTCGCTTGAGATGGGCATCGCCGTCATCGTCGAGGCGATCCTGTCCTTCGTCAACCTGTCGATCTCGACCGACGATCCGACCTGGGGCGGCATGATCGCCGAAGGCCGGCTGTCGATCCACCAGGCCTGGTGGGTGCTGGTGTTCCCGCTGACAACTTTAATCCTCACCGTGCTCTGCTTCAGCCAGTTCGGCGAAGGATTGAAGGCGCGCTTCGATCCGGTGCTGCGATGAGCGCGACAGCGAAACCCTGCCTCGAAATCCGTTCGCTCAGCGCCGTGCTGGCCAACGGCCAGCGCGTGCTGCGCTCGGTCTCGCTCGCTGTCCAGCCGGGCGAGGTGCGCGCGCTGGTCGGCGAGAGCGGGGCCGGCAAGACGATGATCGGCAAAGCTGTGCTGGGCGTCCTGCCGAAAAGCGTGCGCATCGTCGAAGGCGAGATGATAATCGAGGGCGAGGACCTCGGCCGCCTCGATGCAAAAGCGCGGCGGACCCTGATCGGCGCCCGCACGGCGCTGATCCCGCAGGACCCGCTCACCGCGCTCAACCCCTCGCGCCGCATCGGCCCACAGATGACCGACCGGCTGGTGCGCATCCTCGGCTGGAGCGGCGACAGAGCCGACAGCCGAATCCGCCAGCTGCTCGACGAGGTGCAGATCCGCGACCCTGAACGAGTGCTCAAAAGCTATCCGCATGAGCTGTCCGGCGGCATGCGCCAGCGCGTGCTGATCGCGGCGGCCTTCGCGGCGGAGCCCAGGCTGATCGTCGCCGACGAGCCGACGACGGCGCTGGACGTGACCGTGCAGAAGCAGATTCTGCGGCTGATCGCTGAGCTGCAGCGCGACCACGGCACGGCGATCCTGTTCGTCACCCATGACCTCGGCGTCGTCGCCAAGATCAGCCAGAAGGTGTCGGTGCTCTATGCCGGCAAAGTGGTGGAGGAAGCCGCGACCGTCGACCTCTTCGCATCACCCCAGCACCCCTACACGCGGGCCCTGATGCTCGCCACGCCGCGCTACACCGACCCCTACGCGTCGCTGAAGCCGGTGGACGAGACGGTGCTTGCGGGACTAGCCGCCGAGATCGCCGCCGCCGACCAGGCGTGGAGACCCAGCCATGGCTGAGCCGCTGTTTTCCGTGCGCGGGCTGCAGGTGGCGCTGCCCGACATGACCCGCAAGCCGCTCATCGGGCGCGCGCCGTTGGCAGAGATCCTCAAGGGGCTCGATTTCGACCTGCCGAAGGGATCGGTCACCGGCATCGTCGGCGAGTCCGGTTCGGGCAAGTCGACGCTCGGGCGCGCGCTGGTCAGGCTCATCGAGCCGAGCGCCGGCGCCATCAGCTTCGAGGGGCACGACATCGGCCATCTGTCGGAAGCCGAGCTCAGGCCGCTGCGGCGCGACCTGCAGATGATCTTCCAGGATCCGATGTCGTCGCTCAATCCGCGGCACACGATCTTCAACATCATCGCAGCACCGTTGAGGCAGAACGGCCTTAGCGACGGGCTCAAGGAACGTGTCGGGGAAGCCTTGCAGCGCGTCGGGCTGCCGCAGAATTTCGCCGGCCGCTACCGCCACGAGCTTTCGGGCGGGCAACGCCAGCGTGTCGGCATCGCGCGGGCGCTGGCACTGTCGCCGAAATTCGTGCTGGCCGACGAGATCGTCTCCGGCCTCGATGTCTCGACGCAGGCACAGATCCTGACCTTGCTGGAAAAGCTGGCGGTCGAGATGGGACTGACGGTCGCCTTCATCAGCCACGACCTGTCGGTCATCCGGCGGCTCTGCCGGCAGGTCATCGTCATGCGCGAAGGCAGGATCGTCGAATTGAGCGCCACCGATGCGTTGTTCGACAACCCCAAGGAGACCTACACGCGCGACCTGCTCGCCGCCATTCCGCTGCCTGAGATCGACGCGGACTGGCTGCGGCCCAAGGCGCCGGCATGAAGTGAGCTTGATATCCGCATGCCGACGAGCGGGCCTCGGACGTGCGCAAATGACAAGTCAGCCCGCCAATGGAGGGTGACATGAACTACGCAATCCAGACTGCGATGCTCGCAGCCACTTTGTTCGGCTCAATGGGAGCGGCCTCGGCTGACACGATCCCCGGCATGCGCGGGCACGACCATACCGGCATCACCGTGCCCGACATGAAGCAGGCCGTGGATTTCTTCACCGAAGTGGTCGGCTGCAAGAAGGCGATGTCCTTCGGCCCGTTCGCCGACGACAAGGGCACGTTCATGCAGGATTTGCTCGGCGTCGACCCGAAGGCGGTGATCGAGGAGATCACCATGGTTCGCTGCGGCAGCGGATCGAACATCGAGCTGTTCAAATACACCGCACCCGACCAGAAGGATTTGACGCCGAAGAACAGCGACATCGGCGGCTTCCACATCGCCTTCTATGTGGACGACGTTGCCGCGGCGAAAGCCTATCTCGAGGCCAAGGGCGTGAAGACAAGGCTGGGACCGCTGCCGGTCAAGGAAGGACCGGCGGCCGGCCAGACCATCCTCTATTTCCAGGCGCCCTGGGGCCTGCAGCTCGAAGCGATCAGCTATCCCGAAGGCATGGCCTACGAAAAGGACGCCGAGACGGTGCTGTGGAGCCCGAAGGACCCGGCCAAATGATCTGACCCGCGAAGCGCCAGGCGATTATTCAATTATAAAACTTTAAGCTTGAAATAAATTCCCGCGAGCGCGATACTGAAAGTCGGAACCGCTGGCCTTGCCCGGCGGTTCCGGATGCGAAGAGGAGATCGCAAGACATGAAGGTTGCGGTTCTCGGCGGCGGACCGGCCGGACTCTACTTTGCCATCTCGCTGAAATTGCGCGACGCCGCGCATGAGGTGACGGTCTATGAGCGCAACCGCCCCGACGACACGTTCGGCTGGGGCGTGGTGCTGTCGGCCGAAACACTGGACAACCTGACCAGGAACGATCCGGTCAGCGCAGTCTGGATCAGGAAGCATTTCGCCTACTGGGACGACATCGCCGTCATCCATGACGGCGAGCGCACGGTCTCCACGGGACACGGCTTCTGCGGCATCGGCCGCAAGCGGCTCTTGATCCTTCTGCAGCGGCGGGCGCGCGAGCTCGGCATCAAGATGATGTTCGAGACCGATGTCGCCGACCCCAGGCCCTTCATGGAAACGCATGACCTGGTGGTCGCGGCCGACGGGCTGAACTCGAAGTCCCGCGCCACTTTCGCCGATGTCTTCAAGCCGGACATCGACACCCGCAAATGCAAGTTCGTGTGGCTCGGCACGACGCAGAAGTTCGACGACGCCTTCACCTTCATCTTCGAGAAGACGGAGCATGGCTGGGTGTGGGCGCATGCCTACCAGTTCGACAGCGAGACCGCGACCTTCATCGTCGAATGCAGCGAGCCGACCTGGGAGCGCTTCGGCTTCGGCCAAATGACGCAGCAGGAATCTATCGCCGTCTGCGAGCGCATCTTCGCCAAGCATCTCGGCGGCCATCCGCTGATGACTAACGCCAACCACATTCGCGGCTCGGCCTGGATCAATTTTCCGCGCGTGCTGTGCGAGCGCTGGTCGTACAAGAACCTGGCGCTGATGGGCGACGCGGCGGCGTCAGCGCATTTCTCGATCGGCTCCGGCACGAAGCTGGCGCTGGAAAGCGCCGTCGCGCTCGCCGACTATGCCGAGTCCGAGCCCGACCTCGAGGCCGCCTTCCGCAAGTATGAGGATGCGCGGCGCACCGAGGTGCTGAAGCTTCAGTCGGCGGCGCGCAATTCGCTCGAATGGTTCGAGGAAGTCGAACGATACCTCGGACTCGATCCAGTACAGTTCAACTATTCGCTGCTCACCCGCTCGCAACGCATCAGCCACGAGAACCTCAGGCTGCGCGACGCCGAATGGCTGGCGGGCGCGGAAGAATGGTTCCAGCGCAAGGCCGGCGCCGGCGGCAACATGCTGCGCCGCGCGCCGATGTTCGCGCCGTTCAGGCTGCGCGACATGTCGCTCAACAACCGCATCGTCGTGTCGCCGATGGCGCAGTACAAGGCGGTCGACGGCTGCCCGACCGACTGGCATTTCGCCCACTATGCCGAGCGCGCCAAGGGCGGCGCCGGTTTGCTCTACATCGAGATGACCTGTGTAAGCCCGGAGGGACGCATCACGCCTGGATGCACAGGCTTCTACAAGCCGGAACACGAGGTCGCCTGGAAGCGGCTGGTGGATTTCGTCCATACCGAGACGGAAGCGAAGATCTGCGCCCAGATCGGCCATTCCGGCGCCAAGGGCTCGACGCGGGTCGGCTGGGAAGGGACCGACGTGCCGCTCACCGACGGCAACTGGTCGGTGATGGCACCGTCCGCCGTGCCATGGTCGCCGCAGAATCAGGTGCCGAAGGCGATGGACCGTGCCGACATGGACGTTGTGCGCGACCAGTTCGTCGCCTCGGCCGAGATGGCCGCCCGCTGTGGCTTCGACATGCTGGAGATCCATGCCGCGCATGGCTATCTGCTCTCCTCCTTCATCACGCCGGTGACCAACCGCCGCACCGACGCCTATGGCGGCTCGCTGGAAAACCGCATGCGCTATCCGCTGGAGATCTTCCACGCGGTGCGCGCGGCGTGGCCGTCCGAGAAGCCGATCTCGATGCGCATCTCGGCCAATGATTGGATGGGCATCGAGGGCGTCACACCCTCCGACGCGGTCGAAATCGCCAAGCTGCTGCATGAGGCCGGCGTCGACCTTTGCGACGTTTCGGCCGGGCAGACCTCGATCGCCGCCAGGCCGGTTTATGGCCGCATGTTCCAGACTCCGTTCTCCGATCGCATCCGCAACGAGGTCGGCATGGCGACAATGGCGGTCGGCAACATCTATGAGCCCGATCATGCCAATTCGATCCTGATGGCGGGACGCGCCGACCTGGTGGCGCTGGCGCGGCCGCATCTCGCCGATCCCTACTGGACGCTGCATGCGGCGGTGGCGCTTGGCGATCGCGGCGTCAAATGGCCGGATCCCTATCTGCCCGGCCGCGACCAGATCTACCGTTTGGCCGAGCGCGATGCGGCAGCGGGGTTGAAAGTATGAGCGCCACCACGATTGCAGGGCGCCATGCGCTGGTCAGCGGCGGCGGCTCCGGCGTCGGCCGAGCCATCGCGCTGGCGCTCGCCGGTGCCGGTATCAATGTCACCATATGCGGCCGGCGCGAGGCAGCCCTCGCCAAGGTCGCGGGAGAGAGCGGCCGCATCTTCGGCATCGCCGCCGACGTCACCGACGAAGCTTCGATGGCTTCCCTTTACGAAAAGGCGGAAGCGGCGCGCGGACCAATCGACATCGTCGTCGCCAATGCCGGCATGTCCGGCAGCGCCCCGGCGCACAGAACCGCGCTTGTCGACTGGCGGCGCACGCTCGACGTCAACCTGACCGGTGCCTTCCTGACGGTGAAGCCGGCGCTGGCCGGCATGGCTGCGCGGAAGATCGGCCGCATCATCTTCGTCGCTTCAACGGCCGGCTTGAAAGGCTATGCTTACGTCGCTCCCTACGTGGCGGCAAAGCATGGCGTCGTCGGGCTGATGCGGGCGCTCGCGGCCGAAACCGCCAGATCCGGCGTCACCGTCAATGCCGTCTGCCCCGGCTTCGTCGAAACCGAAATGCTGGAAGAGTCCGTCCAGCGCATCGTCGCAAAGACCGGCCGGGCCGCCGAAGAGGCACGAGCGAGCCTTGCCGCGATCAACCCGCAGGGCCGCTTCATCCAGCCGGAGGAAGTCGCCGCGGCGGTGCTCTGGCTGTGCAGCGACGCCGCGCGATCGATCACCGGGCAGGCGATCTCGGTTTCGGGAGGCGAGACATGGTAGCGGGACCGACCTCCGCCGGGCCGGGCAAGGACAGGCTGCGCCTGTGGATCAGGCTGCTGCGCGCTTCGCGCACGATCGAGGCCGAGCTGCGCGAGCGGCTGAAGAAGGAGTTCGACACCACGCTGCCGCGCTTCGATGTGATGGCGGCGCTCTACCGGTCGCCGGAAGGCATGCTGATGAGCGACCTGTCGCGCTTCCTGCTGGTGTCGAACGGCAATGTCACGGGGATCGTCGACCGGCTGGTTTCCGAAGGGCTGGTGACGCGGGCGCGCCGCAATGGCGACCGCCGCACATCTATGGTGCGGCTGACCGAAGAAGGCTCGAAGTCTTTCGCGGCAATCGCCGCCGCGCATGAAATCTGGGTCGGCGAGCTGCTCGGCAATGTCAGCGAAGACGAGGCGCGCCGACTGACCGGCATGCTGAAATCGTTCCGCAGCAATTGGGAGGGACGCGAATGAGCGCCATGGCCAAGCTCAAGCCAAAGCACTTTCTCTGGGAAGTCGAAGGCAAGGTCGCAAAAATCAGGCTCGACCGGCCGGAGCGCAAGAACCCGCTGACCTTCGACAGCTATGCGGAACTCCGTGACACCTTTCGCGACCTCGCCTATGCCGACGATGTCGACGCCGTCGTGTTCCTGCCCAATGGCGGCAATTTCTGCTCGGGCGGCGATGTCCACGACATCATCGGGCCGCTGGTCAAGATGGACATGAAGGCGCTGCTCGCCTTCACGCGCATGACCGGCGATTTCGTCAAGGCGATGCTCAATTGCGGCAAGCCGATCATCGCGGCAGTCGATGGGGTTGCGGTCGGGGCCGGCGCGATCATCGCCATGGCTTCCGACATCCGCATCGCCACGCCGGAGGCGAAGACCGCCTTCCTATTCACCCGCGTCGGGCTTGCCGGCTGCGACATGGGAGCCTGCGCGATCCTGCCGCGCATCATTGGCCAGGGCCGCGCGGCCGAGCTGCTCTACACGGGTCGCACGATGAGCGCCGCCGAAGGCGAGCGCTGGGGTTTCTACAACCGCCTGGTCGATGCGGCTGCGCTCGAGGCCGACGCGCTCGACATGGCGGCGCGCATCGTCTCCGGCCCGATATTCGCGCACAGCATCACCAAGACACAGCTCAACCAGGAATGGTCGATGGGTCTCGACCAGGCGATCGAGGCGGAAGCGCAGGCGCAGGCGATCTGCATGCAGACCGGCGATTTCGAGAGGGCGTACAAGGCCTTCGTCGCCAAGGAAAAGCCGGTGTTCGAGGGGAATTGAGGATGGTCGCTTTAACGGAGATGCTGGCGGGACAGCACCCCCCTCTGTCCTGCCGGACATCTCCCCCTCAAGGGGGGAGATTGGATGTCATGCCTGCTTTCGCCAATCTCCAGCGCTGCAGAAAAAGTGCCGGCGGCGAAGCTGCCAATCTCCCCCCTAGAGGGGGAGATGTCCGGCAGGACAGAGGGGGGCGCCGTAGAGCGGAGGCTTTGGAGAGTAGCGGAGGCAAACATGCCTGACCGCTCCTTCCTCAACTGGCCCTTCTTCGAAGACCGCCACCGCGCGCTCGCCGAACAACTCGACGCCTGGTGCGCGAAGAACCTGCCGGTCGATCATCATGACGTCGACGCAGCCTGCCGCGCGCTGGTGGCGAAGCTTGGCCGCGACGGCTGGCTGAAGCCGACGGCGCTTGATCCAGCCCGTTCGGGACCGCTCGATGTGCGCACGCTCTGCATCACGCGCGAGACGCTCGCCCGCCACGACGGGCTCGCCGACTTCGCCTTCGCCATGCAGGGCCTCGGCACCGGCGCGATCTCGCTCTTTGGCACGCCGGACCAGCAGCACTGGCTGGAAAAGACGCGGGCGGGTCAGGCGATCTCAGCCTTTGCACTTTCGGAGCCGCGGTCCGGATCAGACGTCGCCAACATGGAGATGGCGGCTGTCTGTGACGGCGACTTCTACGTGCTTTCGGGCGAGAAGACCTGGATCTCCAATGGCGGCATCGCCGATCTCTATGTGGTCTTCGCCCGCACCGGCGAGGCGCCAGGTGCCAAGGGGATTTCGGCTTTCATCGCGCCCGCCGACGCCAAGGGTCTCGACATTGCCGAACGGCTGGAAGTGATCGCTCCGCATCCGCTGGCGCGGCTGTCGTTCGACAACGTCCGCGTTCCCGCGTCCGCCCTGATCGGCAAGCCCGGCGGCGGTTTTCGCATCGCCATGTCGGTGCTCGACGTGTTCCGCTCGACGGTCGGCGCGGCAGCCCTCGGCTTTGCACGGCGCGCGCTGGACGAGAGCGTAAGACGCGCGGCCGAACGAAAACTGTTCGGCGCGCCGATGGCCGAGCTGCAGATGGTGCAGGGCCACATCGCCGACATGGCGCTCGATATCGACGCCGCAGCACTTCTCATCTATCGCGCCGCCTGGACCAAGGACATGGGCGCCGCGCGGGTGACGCGCGAGGCGGCGATGGCCAAGCTCTTCGCCACCGACCGCGCGCAAGAGGTGATCGACAAGGCGGTGCAACTGCATGGCGGCGACGGCGTGCGCAAGGGGCATATCGTGGAAAGCCTCTATCGCGAGATCCGGGCGCTGCGTATCTACGAGGGAGCGTCGGACGTGCAGAAGGTGGTGATCGCCAGGCAGGTGATGGGAGCGGCATAAGACCATGCCTTGCGAACCGTATTTGAATTAGGGGGAGGCTAGACATGCACACGATCCTGCAGCCGGAGGGCTGGTCCAAACCGGTCGGCTATGCCAATGGCGTGGCGGCGCGCGGACGGCTGGTGTTCGTCGGCGGCCAGGTCGGCTGGAACGCCGAGTGTCGGTTCGAGACCGACGACTTCGTCGGCCAGGTGCGGCAGACGCTCGCCAACATCGTCGCCGTGCTGGCGGAGGCCGGCGGCGAGCCGCAGCATATCACCTCGATGACCTGGTATTTTACCGACAAGGCCGAATATATCGCCAACCTCAAGGGGATCGGCGAGGCCTACCGCGCCGTCATCGGCCGGCATTTTCCGGCCATGGCCGCGATGCAGGTGATGGCGCTGGTCGAGGACCGCGCCAAGGTGGAGATCCAGGCGATAGCGGTGATTCCGGAGTGAGGGTCTACCCGGGCAACGTCGGCGCTGGTCAATCCGGCGGGCCGTGCACGACCCGCTTGGCTCTTGCCACAATTTGTGATCAGATGATCACAACTGCTTTGGCGGGCGTGTTTTACATGTCTCGGCACATAGCTTTTGTCGGCATCCAAGGAAAGCAAAACCGTGGCTCTGGGCTTCGAACCGGTATCGGGACGCGTCACCGTTCAGGATGGCGTCTACCAGCAGCTTCGCCATGCGCTGATGGTCGGCAGCTTCGATCCCGGGCAGGTGCTGACAATCGCCTCGCTTGCGGAGGCGTTCGGCACCTCGAACATGCCGGTACGCGAAGCCTTGCGGCGGCTGGCGGCGGAGAAAGCGCTGGAGATATCGCAGAACGGCTCGGCCTGCGTGCCGGTGGTGACGCGGGCGCGGCTCGACGACCTTTGCCGGGCCCGCCTCGCTGTCGAGGGGCTGGCCGCCGAGCTCGGCGGACCGCGCCTGACCGCTGCCGACATCGCCACCTTGCAGAGGGTCACCGATGACCAGCAGGCGATCGGCCGCGATGGCAGCATCTACGAGCTCATCGCCAAGAACCAGCAGTTCCATTTCACCATCTATCGCGCCTCCGGCTCCGACGTGCTGTTCCAGCTGATCGAGACGCTGTGGCTGCGCTTCGGCCCTTACATGCGGCTGTTGTCCAACCATGTCGCGCCGCTGATGCGCGCCGGCACCATGGAGCCCTCGGGCCGGCACGTCGCGATCATCGCGGCGCTCAAGGACAAGGATTTCGCGCGCGCCCGCGACGAGGTGGTGGCCGACATCACCGCGACGCAAGAGACTTTGCGCACGATCTGCCCGGACGTGCCGGAGCCCAGGCCAGTCGATTTCGCCGCCTTCGGCAAACCGTCCTGAGACAGGCGACCGCTGACGTCGCAAGCTCCCTGGACGGAAAGAACAGCCGTATTTTGACGTGCCGGACCGCATTTCTTCAGCCGCGGCGATTGATCCCTGTCCGGTTTTGTGATCACATGATCACAAGCGAGAGACAGACGATGTCCGGGTATTTTCTCTACCATTCGATCGGCACGTTCCCCGGCAAGGCCGAGCGGATGGCCGCCGCGCTGACGGAGTTTTCCGGCATCTGGTCGGCCGAGGATGACGGCCAGTGGCCGGCCGCGCTGGCCGCGCGGCAACGCTTCATCGATGCCTGGACGCGGTTGATCGCGACGCCGCAAGGCACGCTCACCACGGCCGAGAATGTCACTGCCGCCCTCTACAGCCTGATCGGCGGCCTGCCGGCCGAGCGCCTGGCAGGAAAGCGGCTGCTGGTTGCCGGCGACTGTTTTCCGAGCCTGCATTTCCTGCTCGCGGGATTGGCCGAGCGTTTCGGCTTCACGCTCGACACCGTGCCGCTGCGGCCGGGCGAAAGCTGGGTGCGCGACGAGGATTTCATTGCCCGCTGGCAATCAGACGTCGGGGTTGCGCTGCTGACCTTCGTCACCTCGACGGCCTCGCATCGCGGCGACGTCG
The DNA here is from genome assembly GCF_003863365.1 of Mesorhizobium tamadayense. Taxonomy (GTDB): domain Bacteria; phylum Pseudomonadota; class Alphaproteobacteria; order Rhizobiales; family Rhizobiaceae; genus Mesorhizobium; species Mesorhizobium tamadayense. The sequence goes on from NZ_RQXT01000023.1 coordinate 46,862, forward strand.
AGCGGCTCGCCGCGCATGGCCGCGCCATGGGCAGCGTCGTCGGCGTCGACGTCACGCAGGGCATTGGCGTGGCGCCGTTTTCCGTTGCCGCGACACCGGTCGATTTCGTCGTCTCGACTTCGCTCAAATGGCTGTGCGGTTCGTCCGGCGCCGGCATCCTGCAGGTCGCGCCCGAGCTTCTGGCGGCCTGCCGGCCGGAGTTGCGCGGCTGGTTCAGCCAGCCGAACCCGTTCTCCTGGGATCTCGACGCCTTCACCTATGCCGACGATGCGCGCCGCTTCGATCACGGCACGCCGGCGATCCTAGCAAGCGTCGCCTCGCTACCCGGGCTGGAATGGGTGGAGAACACCGGCATCGACGCCATCCGCGCTCAGAATGCCGTGCTCGTCGAGCGCATCATCAGCGCCGCGCTGGACAATGGCTGGGCGGTCCGTTCGCCCCTCGACGCAAAAGAGCGCGGCGGCAGCGTCATGCTCGGCCTGCCGCATGGCGCCGAGCCGGCGAAGATCATCGCCGCATTGCGCAAGGAGCGGCTTTATTGCGATGCGCGCGGCACCACGCTGCGGCTGTCGCCGGGCATGGTCACCACGGAAGCTGCGGTCGATGCGCTGATCGCGCGGCTCAGGGAGCATATCGGTTCGCGGCAGCGCCGCGCCTCCTAATTGCAGGCACCGCCTCGCCTGCGGCGCCCGGGAGCTGGGCGCCAGAAGGGGCGGAAGAGGAACCGAACCAGAGGGAAGCAAGATGTTGAAACGTCTAGGACTGATTGGGGTGATCATCGCCGCGGGCGTCGCCTTCGCGGCGCCGGCCTTTGCCGACAAGATCATGGTGGGCGCCTATCCGGCCAACCCGCCATGGGAATACAAGACCGATTCCGGCGGCTTCGAAGGCTTTGAGATCGACGTCGCCAACGATGTCGCCAAGCGCATCGGCGCCGATGTCGAATTCCAGGACCTCGGCTTCCAGGCGCTGTTCGCGGCGACCGCTTCGGGCCGCATCGATTTCGCCGTCTCGTCCATCTCGATCACCAAGGAGCGGCTGCAGAACCAGGGCTTCACGCAGGCCTATTACGACAGCGACGGCACGATCGTCGGCAAGGCGGATTCAACCATCAAGGCGCTCGACGACCTCAAGGGCAAGACCATCGGCGTCATCGCCGGCTCGACCGGCGAGGCCTACATGAAGGAAAACGCCGCCAAGCTCGGCGTCGCCGAGACAAAGAGCTACAACGCCCAGCAGGACCTTTTGCTCGACGTGCAGAACGGCCGTATCGACGGCGGCGCCGGCGAGCTGGCAGGCTTCCTGTTCGCCATCAAGCAGATGCCGGCATTGAAGATCCTGGTGCGCATCCCGACCGGCGAACGCTTCGCGATGATGACCAAGAAGGGCCATCCGCTGCTGGAAAAGGTCAACGACGCCATCAGCGAGATGAAGAAGGACGGCACAATGGCCGCGATCCACAAGAAGTGGTTCGGCGTCGATCCGGAAGCCGGCACCAGCACGGTGACGCCCGGCCCGATCCCGCAATAGGCCGGCTAATCACAATCTTCGACGAGGGCGGCAGCAACGGCTGGCGCTCTCGCTTCGACCATTCGGGTTTTCGCCAAACTCGGCGGGCCTTGTCTCACGGTGAGCGCCGATGGAACTGATCGATACCTTCTTCAACTGGGGCATCCTGGTCCGGTCTTTCCCGATCCTCATCCGCGGGCTTGGCAACACCATCCTGCTCGGCTGCGCCGCGATCGTCTTCGGCACCATTGCCGGACTGGCGATCTGCCTGGTGCGGCTCTACGCGCCGAAGCCGCTGAGGCGGCTGGCGATCCTCTATATCGATATGTTCCGCGCGCTGCCGATCCTGGTGGTGCTGATCCTGATCTATTACGCCCTGCCCTTCATCGGTATCCGCCTGTCATCCTTCGTGTCGGCAGCGCTGGCGCTGTCGTTGGTGCTCGCCGCCTTCACGGCGGAGGTCTGCCGCGCCGGCATCCAGAATATCCCCAAGGGCCAGTTCGAGGCGGCCGCGGCACTCGGCCTGCCCTTCTGGGTCGCCATGCGCAAGGTGGTCCTGCCGCAGGCAATACGCGTAGTCATTCCGCCGCTCACCAGCAACTGCGTGTCGGTGTTCAAGGACACCGCGCTCGCCTCGGTGGTGGCGATGCCCGACCTTCTGAAGCAAGCGACCGACGCGCAGGCGCTGATGGCCAATCCGACGCCGCTGATCGGCGCGGCGATCATCTATCTCGCCTTCCTGTGGCCGCTGGTGCGGCTGGTCGGCTATCTCGAAGAGCGCGGCAAGGCCAAGTCCGGCGCGCACTGACCCCCCTCGAAACGACATCGATGACCCGAAGGAGACGTCCGTGAACCAGCACCATGTTTCGAAAGCGCAGGAGAGCGCCGCTTCGTTCCCGGTCGAGAAGATCCGCGCCATGTTTCCGGCGCTTCAGCAGGCGCGCGACTTCATCTTCATGGACAACGCCGCCGGCGCCCAGATCCCGCAAAGCGTGCTCGACGCGGTGACCAACCATCTGGTCGGACACAATGTGCAGCGCGGCGGCCGCTATGGGCGCAGCGTCACCGTCGACCAGTCGGTCGCGAACGCGCGCGAAAGCGTGGCGCTTTTGATCAATGCCTACAGCCCGTCCGAAATCTGCTTCGGCATGAACGCCACCTCGTTCATCCGCCTGGTCAGCCTCGGCATCGGCCAGATGCTTGCCAAAAACCTGGATGGAGGGCGTGACGAGATCGTCGTCACCGACATGGACCACGACGCCAATATCGCCACATGGCTGGCGCTGGAGCAGGCCGGCGCCAAGTTCAAATGGTGGCGCATGCGCGAGGACGGCAACCTGCATGTCGACGACCTCAAGCCTCTTGTCTCTGATCGCACCCGGCTCGTCGCCTGCACGGTGACGGCGCATTCGATCGGCTCGATCGTCGACGTCGCATCGGTCGCCAAGGTCGCGCATGCGGCTGGCGCGGAAGTGTTCCTCGATTGCGTGCATTACGGGCCGCACGGGCTGATCGACGTGCAGGCCTGGGACTGCGACTATCTGGTCTGCTCCGGCTACAAGAATTTCTCGCCGCATATGGGCTTCCTGTGGGGTCGCTTCGAGACGCTGAAGCGGCTGCCGACCTTCCGCGAGGACTTCATCCCGGACGAGCCGCCCTACAAGGTCGAGGCCGGCACCTTCATCTACGAGAACGTCGCCGGCATGGACGCCGCCGTCCGCTATCTGGAATCGGTCGGCCGCAACTTCCTGCCTGAGAACAACCGCTCACGCCGCGACAACATCGTCGCCGGCATGAACTCCATCCGCGACTACGAGCTGATGCTGGCGCGCGAGATGCTGAACGTGCTGAAGGATTGTGGCGCGACGATTTATGGCGTCGCCGACGAGGCGCGCCTCCACGAGCGCGTGCCGACCTTCTGCTTCAACATCGGCAAGCTGTCGCCGCAGAAGATCGTCGAGGACATGGCCGCCATGCAGATCGGCATCCGCGACGGACACATGTATGCGCCAAGGCTGATGAAGCGGCTCAACCTCTCGATGGACAGCGGCGCGGTCCGCGCCTCGCTGGTGCACTACAACACGGTCGAGGAAGTGCACCGCTTCGGCAAAGCGCTGCGGGCAATTATTGGGAAGCTGTCGTGATCTGATCTCTTCGCGAGGGGAGGTCAGCGCCATCTTGCCGTGACTTCAGAGCGCCGTAGCCTTCAACATGCTGGCGCCACAGCACCTTCTTAATCGCCCTATCCCAGAAGCTCCGCTCTTGCTCCGCGCGAGGACGAAGCAAACGTCAGGCGGCCTTCCTTGCCAGCCTCGCCTTGATGCTCGCAACGTCGGCGCGCGGCGTCGCGGCGAACAGCGTCTTGGTGTAGCTGTGCTGAGGGTTGGAGAAGACCTCTTCGCGCGGACCGTATTCGACCGCCTCGCCGAAATACATCACCATCACGTCGTCGGCGATGTAGCGCACCACCGACAGGTCGTGGCTGATGAAGACATAGGTTAGTTGGAACTCGTCCTGCAGGTCGGCGAGCAGGTTGAGCACCTGCGCCTGCACCGACAGGTCGAGCGCCGAGACCGGCTCGTCCAAGACAAGCAGGCTCGGGTTCAGCATCAGCGCGCGGGCAATGGCGATGCGCTGGCGCTGGCCGCCGGAGAACATGTGCGGATAGCGGTTATAATGCTCGGGTCCGAGGCCGACCTTCTTCAGCATCTTCATCGCCAGGTCGCGACGTTCCTCGGCCGGCTTGTCGGTGTTGATAAGCAGCGGCTCGCCGAGCACGTCGCCGATCTTCTGGCGCGGGTTGAGGGAACCATACGGGTTCTGGAAGACGATCTGCACCTTGCGGCGCATGTCCTTGGTCAGCCCGTCCCTGGCGATGTCGACCTTGTTGCCGTCGATGAGCAGCTCGCCGGCCGTCGCCGGATCGATCAGCGTGATGATGCGGGCCAGCGTTGACTTGCCGCAGCCGCTCTCGCCGACGATCGCCAGCGTCTTGCCCTTGTCGACGCTGAAGGAGACGCCCTTCACCGCATGCACCGTGCGCGCGGGACGGAACAGGCCGCCGCCCACATGGTAGTCGCGCACGATGTTCTTGCCTTCGACGACCTTGGTCATGCGCCGGCTCCCGAGGGCGCCGGCTCGAACATCATGTCGGAAACGGTCGGCAGCCGGTCGCCGACGGCGTTCTCCGGCAGCGCCGACAGCAGCGCGCGCGTGTAATTGCTCTTCGGGCTCTCGAACAGCGACAGCACGTCGGCCTCTTCCATCTTGCGGCCCTTGTACTGGACGATGACGCGGTCGGCGGTCTCGGCCACCACGCCCATATTGTGAGTGATCATGATCAGGCCCATGCCGTATTTGGCCTGCAGCGACACCAGGAGATCGAGGATCTGCTTCTGGATGGTGACGTCGAGCGCTGTGGTCGGCTCGTCGGCGATCAGAAGCTTCGGATTGCAGGCAATAGCGATCGCGATCATGACGCGCTGGCACTGGCCGCCCGACATCTGGTGCGGGAAGGAGTTGAGCCGATCTTCGGGCTCGGGAATGCCGACCTGCTTCAAAAGCTCGATGGCGCGCGCCCGGCGCTGGGCCTTGTCCATGCCCATATGAAAGCGCAGCACCTCTTCGATCTGGAAACCGATGGTGAAGCAGGGATTGAGGCTGGCCATCGGCTCCTGGAAGATCATCGACATGTCCTTGCCGACGATCTTGCGGCGCTCGGCAGGACTCATCTTGAGGAGATCGCGGCCGTTGAACGTCATGCGGTCGGCGGTAACGGTCGCCGTCCAGGGCAAGAGGCCCATCACCGCCAGCATCGACACCGACTTGCCGGAACCGGACTCGCCGACGATGGCGAGCACCTCGCGCTCCTCGACATGGAGCGAGACGCCGTCGACGGCGCGGAACGGACCTGACGCGGTCTGGAACTCGACGACGAGATTGTGGATGTCGAGCAGCGCCATCACGACCTCCTGAGCTTCGGATCGAGCGCGTCGCGCAGGCCATCGCCGATAAGGTTGATGGCGAGCACAGTAATCAGGATGGCGAGGCCGGGGAAGGTCACCACCCACCAGGCGCGCAGGATGAACTCGCGCGCCGAGGCGAGCATAGTACCCCATTCCGGCGTCGGCGGCTGAGCGCCAAGGCCGAGGAAGCCGAGCGCGGCGGCTTCCAGGATGGCGTTGGAGAAAGACAGCGTGCCCTGGACGATCAGCGGCGCCAGGCAATTCGGCAGGATCGTGCGAAGCATCAGACGCAGATGCCCGGCACCCGCAACTTTCGCCGCCACGACATATTCGCGGCTCTTCTCGGCCATTACGGCGGCGCGCACCAGGCGGGCGAAATGCGGCTGCAGCACCAGCGAAATCGCCAGCATCGCATTGAAAAGGCCGGGGCCAAGGATGGTGACCAGCACCAGCGCCAAAAGCAGCGACGGGAAAGCGAGGATCAGGTCCATGATGCGCATGATCGCGACGTCGACCCAGCCGCGGAAATAGCCGGCAAGCAGGCCGAGCGTGATGCCGCCGGTGAGAGCCAGCGTGACCACGACCGCGCCGATCAGCAGCGAGAAGCGCGCGCCATAGAGCAGGCGCGAAAGGATATCGCGGCCGACCGCATCGGTGCCAAGCAGATATTGGGTGCTGCCGCCCGTCTGCCAGGCCGGTGGCCTGAGGAACGCGGTCTTGTCCTGGATGTCGGGCGCATAGGGCGCGAGCAGCGGGGCAAAGAGTGCCGCCAGCACCAAAAGGATGAAGACGACGAGGCCGATGACGGCGCCGTGATTCACCGAGAAATAGTGCCAGAAGGTCTTGAAGCCGGTCAGCCGATCCGGGCTGCCGGCGGCCATAGGGGCGATTTCGGTCGACTGGCTCATCACGCCGCCCTGATGCGCGGGTTGATGACGGCATAGAGCACGTCGACGATGAGGTTCACGGCCATGACGATGAGCGCGATCAAAAGCAGACCTGACTGCACGACGACATAGTCGCGCTTGAAGATGGAATCGACCATCCACTTGCCGATGCCCGGCCAGGCGAAGATGGTCTCGGTGAGGATGGCGCCTGCAAGCAGCGTGCCGACCTGCAGGCCGATGGTGGTGACCACCGGGATCAGGGCATTGCGCAAGGCATGCACACCGATGACACGCGCCGATGACAGGCCCTTGGCGCGCGCGGTGCGGACATAGTCCTCGCCCAGCACCTCGAGCATGGCCGAACGCGTCTGTCGCGCGATCACCGCCAGCGGAATGGTGCCGAGCACGATCGCGGGCAGGACGAGATGGCTGAACGCCGAGCGCAGCGCGTCCCACTTGCCGTAGAGGATGCTGTCAATGGTCATGAAGCCGGTGATCGGCCTCAGGAAGAATTGCAGGCCGATGCGGCCCGAAACCGGCGTCCAGCCGAGATAGCCGGAAAAGAAGATGATGAGCAGCAGGCCCCACCAGAAGATCGGCATGGAATAGCCGACAAGCGCGGTGCCCATCAGCGACTGGTCGAACCACGAGCCGCGCTTGACGGCCGCGAATATGCCCGCCGGGATGCCGAGCACCATGGCGAAGATCATGGCGAAGAAGGAGAGCTCCAGCGTCGCCGGGAAGAGCGTCTTGAACTCCTGGAGAACCGGGCGCTTGGATGAAATCGAGACGCCGAAGTCGCCGGTGGCGACTTCGCCGACATAGCGCGCATACTGCTCCCAGATCGGCAGGTTGTAACCGAACTGCTCCTTGAGCTGTTCGTAGCGCGCGGGCGTGACGCCATGCTCGCCGGCCATGGCCAGGATCGGATCGCCGGGCAGCAGCCGGACGAAAGCGAAGGCGCAGATGGTGATGCCGACCAGGGTCGGGACCAGAAGCGCGATTTTGTTGAGGAGATATCTGAGCATTGTGAAATGGGGCGGCGCTAATTAGCGCCGCCCCGTTCGCAAATCTTACTCGGCCTTGTCAACGCCGTCGAAGCGATGAATGCCGAGCGGGTCCATCATGAAGCCGCTGACGTTGTTGCGGACAACCGCATAGACCTGGCTGTGGGCCAGCAGGAAGGCGGGCGCCTGCTTGGCGAAGATCTCCTGCGCCTGCTCATAGAGCTTGGTGCGCTCGCCCTGGTCGCTGGTCTTCTTGGCCTTCTGGATCAGATCCTCGAAGTCCTTGTCGCACCAGCTGGAGTAGTTCGAGACGCCGATGGCGGAGCAGGCGAAGAGGGTGGCGAAGAAGTTGTCCGGATCGCCGTTGTCGCCGGTCCAGCCGATCTGGAAGGCGCCGGGACGCTCCTTCTTCTTGCCTTCCTCGCGATACTTCGTCCATTCGTAGTTGACGATCTCGGCCTTGACGCCGACCTTGGCCCAGTCGGCCTGGATCAGCTCAGCCGCGCGCTGGAAGTTCGGGTTGTACGGGCGAACGCGGTCGGACGCCCAGAGCTGGATTTCCTTCAGCCCGGCATCGGCCAGCACTTTCTTGGCCGCTTCCGGATCGTAGGAATCGAACTTCACGTCCTTGTTCCACGACCACATGGTCGGCGGGATCAGGTTCTGGGCCGGTGTCGCGCCGGCGTCCTGGAACAACGACTTGATCAGCGATTCCCGGTCGATCGCCTGGTTGAGCGCATGACGAACCTCAGGCTTGTCGAGCGGCGGGATCGTCGTGTTGTAGCTCATATAGCCGATGTTGAGGCCGGCCTGGTCGAGTAGGGTGACGTCCTTGTTGGCCTTGATGGTGGCGATGTCGGCCGGGTTCGGATAGGGTGCGATATCGCATTCGCCGGCCAGCACCTTCTGGATGCGGGCGGTGGCGTCGGGCGTGATGGCGAAGACCAGATCGTCGATCTTCTCCTTGCCCTTGAAGTAGTCCGGGTTCGCCGCATAGCGGATGACCGAATCCAACTGATAGTCGACGAACTGGAACGGGCCGGTGCCGATCGGCTTGGTCGAGAAGTCGGCCATCTTGCCGTCCTTCTCGAGCTGGTCGGCATATTCCTTCGAGACGATCGAGGCGAAGTCCATGCCGAGATTGGCCAGCATCGGCGCGTTCGGCTCGGTCAGCGTCAGCTTGACGGTAAGGTCGTCGACCTTTTCCCACTTGGCGACGTATTTCGGCATGTCCATGCCGGTGTAGTAGTCCCAGGTCAGGTTCGGCAGATACTTCTCGCCGTTCCACGGATTCTGCTTGTTGAACTGACGGTCGAAGGAGAAGACGACGTCATCCGCATTGAGGTCGCGGGTCGGCTTGAAATAGTCGGTGGTCTGGAACTTCACGCCCGGATGCAGGTGGAAAGTATAGACCAGGCCGTCGTCGGAGATTTCCCATTTGTCGGCGAGGCCGGGCTCGATCTCGGTGCCGCCGTGCTTGAATTCGACCAGGCGCGAATAGACCGTGCGCGACGAGGCGTCGAAGTCGTTGCCGCCCGTCGTCGTACCCGGATCGAAATTGGCCGGCGACGCTTCCGAGCAATAGACAAGCGTCTTTGCATTGGCCATCCCGCCGAGGACGCTTGCAGCCAGCAACGCGGCTGCAAAAGTCAATGTCTTTTTCATTGAGCACTCCCTGATGTTCTTCCAAGCCCCTCTATCAGGCTCGCGAAGCGCGCATATAAGCACCGTTTTTCGGGCTTTGGAACACCCCGTTTGCGTACCCCACGGTAAGCAGGAAAAGAATCCGTATTTTCCTCAAATAGCGGAAAAAATGAGCAGAATTTTTCGCTCACGATATTATTAACGACCGCATTTTTTTATTGATTGGCCGTCTGCCGAAATCAGAGCGAGGAGCCCCTGCTTGCATCCCGATCCTCGTCGGCGCGCGCTTTGAGGAGCGGGCGGACGAACCGATTTCGGCGGCAAATCTTTCCGCCGCTGCCGCTGGGGCAAGACTTGCACCGCCGCTGATAGAGGCAATACATAGGCGTTATGCCGGATTTCTTTGGAATCCGCGATCGGCGGCAGCGGAGGACGCTTTCGGTATCGGAAGCGAACGCGGCGCGAGGCAGTAAGACGAGGCACCAGGGAGGGATTTGGTGGCAAAAGCAGCAAAGACGACGCCCCCGGGGAAGACAAAAGCCAAGGCCGCGACCGGCAATGCGGACGCCCCCAAGGCTTTGCCTTCCGAGACCGCCTCACCTGCCAAGGCCGCTTCACCTGCGTCTTCCCCCGCAAAGGCCACCTCAAAGCAGAAGGCCGCTGTGAAGCCCGCTGCCGCTCCAAAAAAGACGAGCCCCAAATCCGCCGCCAAGGCTACAACCGCAAAGGCCGACAAGCCTGCGGCCACAAAGCCGGCGCCGGCACCTGCCAAGCGGCTGCCGAAGGCGATCACCGAGCTCGCGGCCGGGCTGCCGGACAAGCCGTGGCTCAAAACCTATCCGAAGAACATGCCGGCCGAGATCGGTCCGCTGCCTTATAACTCCATCGGCGACTTCCTCGTCGGCGCCTGCAAGCAGTTCGGCGGCCGGCCCGCCTTTGTCTGCATGGGCAAGTCCATCTCTTACGCCGAGCTCGATCGGCTTTCGGCCGCCTTCGGCGCCTATCTGCAGTCGAAAGGCTTGGAGAGGGGCGCGCGCGTGGCGCTGATGATGCCGAACGTGCTGCAATATCCGGTAGCGATGATGGCTATCTTGCGCGCCGGCTTCACGGTGGTGAACGTCAACCCGCTCTACACGCCGCGCGAGCTGGAGCATCAGCTCAAGGATTCCGGCGCGCAGGCCATCGTCATTCTGGAGAACTTCGCCAACACGCTGCAGGCGGTGATCGCCAGGACGCAGGTCAAGCATGTGGTGGTGGCGGCGATGGGCGACATGCTTGGCGGGCTGAAAGGCACGATCGTCAATCTCGTCGTGCGGCGGGTGAAGAAGATGGTGCCCGCCTGGTCGCTGCCCGGCCATGTCAAATTCAACGCCGCGCTGAAGGCCGGCTCAGGCCTCGCCTTCAGGCCGGCCGCGGTCTCGGGCGACGACATCGCCTTCCTGCAATATACCGGCGGCACGACCGGCGTCTCGAAGGGGGCGACGCTGCTGCACCGCAACGTCTTGTCCAATGTGGCGCAAAATTCGCTCTGGGTTGAGGACGCCTACACGGTCAAGCCGAAGCCCGCGCATCTCAACTTTGTCTGCGCGCTGCCGCTCTACCATATCTTCGCGCTGACTGTGAACGCGCTGATGGGCATGCAGCAAGGCGCCCAGAACGTGCTCATCCCGAACCCGCGCGACATTCCGGGCTTCGTCAAGGAGCTGCAAAAATATCCGGCCCACATCTTCCCCGGCCTCAACACGCTGTTCAACGCGCTGCTCAACAATGAGGATTTCCGCAAGCTCGACTTCAAGCCGCTGATCCTGACGCTTGGCGGCGGCATGGCGGTGCAGAGAGGCGTGGCCGAGCGCTGGAGGGCGCTCACCGGCTGTCCGGTGAGCGAGGGTTACGGGCTATCGGAAACCTCGCCGGTGGCGACCGCCAACAAGTTCAGTTCCAGCGATTTCACCGGCACGATCGGGCTGCCGCTGCCTTCGACAGAGATCGCCATCCGTGACGACGACGGCAACAACGTGCCGCTCGGCGAAGTCGGCGAGATCTGCATCCGCGGGCCGCAGGTGATGGCCGGCTACTGGAACCGACCGGACGAGACCGCCAAGGTGATGACCAAGGACGGGTTCTTCAAGTCGGGCGACGTGGGCTTCATGGACGAACGCGGCTACACCAAGATCGTCGACCGCAAGAAGGACATGATCCTGGTCTCCGGCTTCAACGTCTATCCGAACGAGCTGGAAGAGGTCGTGGCGCAGCACCCAGGTGTGCTCGAAGTAGCGGCGATCGGCGTGCCGGACGAGCATTCCGGCGAGGTGCCGAAGCTGTTCGTGGTGAAGAAGGATCCGGCGCTCACCGCCGAGGCGCTGACCACCTATTGCCGCGAGAACCTGACCGGCTACAAACGGCCGAGATACATCGAATTCCGCACCGAATTGCCGAAGACGCCGGTCGGCAAGATCCTGCGGCGCGCATTGCGGGAGTAGACTTGAGCGAAAATGTTGCCGGTCTGACGCCAGAGCGTCGCGGCGGCCTCGATCCCGCGGAATTCATCAAGGCTAACATGCGGCTTTTGCCGGTGCCGTCGCTGCCTGAAATCCGCCTTTACGCAGCCCATCCCGGAAGCGGGCTGAGTCGGCTGCTGGAACCGGACGACGGCAGGCATGAACGCGCGGTCGAGCCGCAGCCGCCCTACTGGGCCTATGCCTGGGCGGGCGGCGCCGTGCTGGCGCGCTACCTTGTCGACCAGCCCTCGACCGTTGCCGGTCGCCGCGTGCTCGACCTTGGCGCCGGCTCCGGCCTTGTCGGCATCGCTGCGGCAAAGGCCGGAGCGAGCGAGGTGATCGCAGCGGAAATCGACCGCAACGGCATCGTCGCGCTCGGCCTCAACGCGGCAGCCAACGGCGTCGCCATCGCCGTAATCGATGAGGACATCACCGCCGGTCCGCCGCCGGCGGTCGATCTGGTGCTCGCCGGCGATGTCTTCTACGGGCGGGCAGTGGCGCGGCGGGTCGTCCCATTCCTCGACCGGTGCCTCGCCGCCGGCATCGAGGTGCTGGTCGGCGACCCTGGCCGCGCCTGGCTGCCCAGGCCGCGGCTTCGCCTGCTCGGCGAATATGAGGTGCCGGATGTCGGCGGAAACGGCGGCGGAGCGCTGAAGCCGAGCGGGGTCTTTGCGTTCGTCGCGGCGGGTGCTGATTAGCCCGCCGGCACGCTCACCCGCGCCGACAGGAAATCCGGCAGGTCGGCGACCGAGTCCAGAATGACATCGGCCATCGGCGACAGCGAGTCGCGCGTGCCCGTGCCGGAAAGCACGCCGATCGCCAGCCCGCAGCCGCCGGCGCGCGCCATTTCGAGGTCGTGGCGGTTGTCGCCGACCATGGCGATCTCGCCGGGCTTCAGCCCGGTCAAGTCGCAAAACGCGACGACGGTATCGGGCGCCGGCTTCGGGTTCGCCACCGCATCATAGCCAAAGGCGGCGTCGAAGAGCTGCGCGACACCGAGCGTGACGAGCGTCTTTTCGGCGCCGCTTGTGGAATCGTTGGTGGCGACGCCCAGCCGGAAGGCTCGCTTGTGCAGCGCCCGCAGCGATTCGACGATACCAGGCAGCGCGACAGCCATAGCTGAGCCCTGAACCGAGGTGATCTCGTTGAAGCGGGAGACGGCCAGCATCTGGTCCTCGTCGGACAGGCGCGGGAACCAGAGCTCGACGACATCCATGTTGGAGCCCGAGGCAAAGATCGAATCGGGCTTGAAGCGCTTGCTGACGAAATCGAAGCCGGCCGCGGCAAGCAGCCGGTCGGCCTTCCAGCGATCGCCTTCGGCGGCGTCCATGGCCATGAAATCGGCAATGCCGAGCCATGTTGCGTTGAAGTCGACAAGCGTGCCGTCCTTGTCGAACAGAATTCCTTTGATTTCCGCCAAGCCTTTTACTCCGCGCCGCGCAATTGGTGGATATGAGCCACCAGTCCGGCAGTCGAGGCGTCGCGTTTTGCGGCAGTCTCCTTGCCTTCCACGACAGGCAGCAGGCCTGTCGCCAATTCCTTGCCAAGTTCGACACCCCATTGGTCGAACGAGTTGATGTTGAACAGCGTGCCCTCGACGAAGACGCGGTGCTCGTAAAGCGCGATCAGCCGGCCGAGCGTGCGCGGATCGAGCTTCCGATAGAGGATGGTGAGCGAGGGACGGTTGCCCGAAAAGACGCGGTGCGGCGCGATGCGGTCGACGTCGGCGGGCTTCATGCCCTTGGCCAGCATCTGCGCGCGAGCCTCTTCCAAAGTGCGGCCCTTCATGAAGGCCTCCGACTGCGCAAGGCAGTTGGCGAGCAGCAGATCGTGGTGGGTCTTCAGTTCCGGCTCATGGCTGACGGCGGCAGCGAGGAACTCGACCGGGATGAAATCGGTGCCCTGATGGAGGAGCTGGAAGAACGCATGCTGGCCGTTGGTGCCGGGCTCGCCCCAGACCAGCGGACCGGTGGGCGTGGTAACCGCGCCGCCGTCCAAGGTCACGCTCTTGCCGTTCGATTCCATGTCGAGTTGCTGCAGATAGGCCGGCAGGCGCGAAAGGCGCTGGTCGTAGGGAATGACGGCACAGGCCGGGTAATTACAGGCGACCCGGTGCCACCAGCCGATCAGGCCCAGCAAGACAGGCAGGTTCTTTTGCAGGGGTGCTGAACGGAAATGCTCGTCCATCTCATGCGCGCCGTCGAGGAAGGCGCGGAAGTTGCGCGGGCCGATGGCGATCATCACCGGCAGGCCGATGGCGCTCCAGACCGAGTAGCGGCCGCCGACCCAGTCCCAGAAACCGAAGACGCGGTCCTTTTCGATGCCGAACTTCGACACCAACTCGAGCGCGGTCGAGACGGCGGCGAAATGCTTGCCGATCGCCTCCTTGCCCAGCGCCTTCTCCACCCATTTGCGCGCCGTCTCGGCGTTGGTCATCGTCTCGACGGTTGTGAAGGTCTTGGAAGCCACGATGAAAAGCGTCGTTTCGGGGGACAGGCCCTTCAGCGTGTCGTGGATGTGAGCGCCGTCGACATTGGAGACGTAATGCGCACGAGGCCCGTCATGGTAGGGCGCCAGCGCCAGCGTGACCATTGCCGGACCGAGATCTGAGCCGCCGATGCCGATATTGACGATGTCGGTGATCTTCTTGCCGGTGGCGCCGGCCGCCTTGCCGGAGCGGATGGCATCGGCGAAGGCGCTCATCGCGTCGAGCACGGCAATCACATCGGCCTTCGTGTCCTGGCCATCGACCACGACGCCTTTGCCGGTCAGGTTGCGCAGCGCGGTGTGCAGCACCGCGCGGCCTTCGGTGATGTTGATCTTCTTGCCTTCGAACATCGCGGCGCGACGGCCTTCGAGGTCGGCGGCGCCCGCAAGTTTCTCAAGCATCGCCATCGTGCCGGCATCGACCGCGCATTTCGACCAGTCGAGCAGAAGATCGCCGTCGGTGGCGGAAAACCTCTCGAAGCGGTTGGGATCGGCGGCGAAGGCTTCGCGCATTGTGCCCTTTGCTGCCGCGCGCTGCTCACGCAGAGCGGTGACCTGCTTGTCGAAGGCTGACTGATCCACTGGCGGGCTCCTGGCGGGTTTTTACACTGATCTTAACAGGCGGGATGTTTCCGGCGCGTGTCGTCGCGACATTTTATTGAGCCGATTTCCATTCCGTTCAAGCGAAGCGATGACGCAAGGCGTCACGCTCTATTGAGCGATTTCCATTTCGTTCAAGCGCCAGGGCGATGACGTAAGACGTCACACCTCGATGACGCAAGGCGTCGCGCCTCGATGTCGCACCGCATCACATTTTTATGATGCGCCGCAGGCCCATTTCGCGACGAATGCATCACTTTCGTGACCAATGGATCACTGGCATAAATCCCAGCGATCAGAAAAATTGATTGGCGCAACCCCTTGTGCCACCCCTACACTCGACTGGTCCAGCCAAGTGAAAACAGCTGGCCATCCGAGGAAGACCTCCCATGCCACAGCGCAATGACACGGCCATATGGTCCGGCCTGTTCCGGATTTCGGCCGAATCCGGACAAACCCTCCAGGCACAGATCCGCCAGGCGATCGTCGCAGCCATCCTCGACCGACAAATTGCCGCTTCGATGCCGCTGCCGTCCTGCCGGATTCTGGCGGAAAAACTTGGCGTTGCCCGCGGCACGGTGGTGCTTGCCTTCCAGCAGCTGGTCGACCAGGGTTTTCTGGTGGCGCGCGAGCGGCGCGGCCATTTCGTCAATCCGGACGTGCTGGCCACCCCCGCCAAGCCGCACCAGAAGGCGCCCGACCAGCAGAACGAGATCGACTGGAAGGCGCGCCGGCAGATCGCCGCCAGCGACATGCCGCCGCCGGCCAAACACGACAACTGGATCAAGTCCTCCTATCCCTTCGTCTACGGCCAGTTCGACCCGGCGCTGTTCCCGACCGCCGAATGGCGCGAGTGCAACCGCATGGCGCTCGCGGTGCTGGAGATCCGCAACTGGGCATCCGACATGGTGGACCGGGACGATCCGCTGCTGATCGAGCAGATCCAGGCCCGGCTTTTGCCGCGCCGCGGCATCTTCGCCAATCCGGACGAGATCATCGTGACGCTGGGCGCGCAGAACGCGCTCTACATGCTCGCCACGCTGCTGATGACCAAGGGCTCGAAGGTGGCGATGGAGGATCCGGGCTATCCCGACGCCCGCTCGATCTTCCGGCTGGCCGGCGCCGACATCCAGCCGGTTCCAGTCGACCAGTCAGGCATCGTGACCTCGGCAATCCCCAGCGATTCCGGCTTCGTCTTCGTCACCCCCAGCCACCATTGCCCGACCATGGTGCCGCTGTCGGCGGAGCGGCGGCAGGATCTTCTGGCGCGTGCCAACCGCCACAACCAGATCATCATCGAGGACGGCTATGACAGCCAGCTTCTCGACGAGGCGCCGCAGCAGGCGCTGAAGAGCCTCGACCGTTCGGGCCGCGTCGTCTATGTCGGCTCGATGTCGAAGACGCTGGCTCCGGGCCTGAGGCTTGGCTACATCGTCGCCTCGGCCGGGTTGATCGCCGAGCTTCGGGCGCTGCGCCGCTTCATGCTTCGGCACCCGCCGGCGAACAACCAGCGCGCGGTGGCGCTGTTCCTGTCGCTCGGCCATCACGAGGCGCTGGTGCGCAGGCTCTCCGCCGCTTTCGACGAGCGGCGCAAGCGTCTGGTCCATGCGATTTCCGCTTTCCTGCCAGAGTGGCGTTCGACCGACTCGGCGGGCGGCACATCGCTCTGGCTGGAAGGGCCGCGCGGCACCGATTCACGAGGGCTCGCCGAAGCGGCCGCTTCGCGCAGCGTCATCATCGAACCCGGCGACCGGTTCTTCGACCGCAGCGAAAAGCCCTCTCGTTTCATGCGCTTGGGCATCTCCTCGATCTCGCTGCAGCACATCGAGCCCGGTATCCGCGAGCTCGCCACGGCAGCCGGCCGCAGGCCCGCTGCCGCCTGACCACCGACGGATCATGAAAGGGAGCCGGCCCGCGCCGGCTCCCTTTTGCTTTGGCACGACTCTCTCCCTGCTTTAGCATCCTGGCATATTCGACGGGGTTGGCTGGCTCATAGGCTGTGCCAATGCCGGCGGCATAGTCGAGGCACAGCGCATGACCCCGGAACCGGTTTCCGGTTCCGGAAAAGATCATGCGCAAAGCAATAAAAAGTCTTAGAGCGTCCTTTGCGCGTCCAAGGGGACGCGCGGCGCTCTAAAGGGGACGAGGCAGGCCGATGGTGGACCAACCGCCGCGTATCCTGCCCCTAAGAACTAAAGGTGGAGTGCTTTCCATGTCAGTGGCTGTTGAGAAGCAGGAAGCGTCGTCGGACCAGCGTTCGCGGCGGTCCGGCGGGCGCGAAGCGCGCCGTGCGATGCGGGCTGCGCCGCTCGCCGACGACATCCGTCCGGTGCGGCCCGGCCTCGAAGGCGGCAGCTACGGGCCATTGAGCCAGAACGACCGCGAGCGCATCCACGAGGCTGTCCTGACGCTCCTGGAAACGGTCGGCTTCGCCAATGCCGTTCCCTCCTGCATCGAGGTGCTGACCAGGGTCGGCGGCACCTACGGCGACGACGGCCGCATCCGCCTGCCGCGAGCGCTGGTGCTCGACACGATCAGACAAGCGGCGCGCCACTTCACGCTTCACGGCCAGGACCCCAAGCACGACATGGTGATCCAGGGCAAGCGTGTGCATTACGGCACGGCGGGCGCGGCGGTGCATCTGGTCGATGTCGAGAAGCGCGAGTATCGCGAATCGCAGTTGCAGGACATCTACGACGCCGCCCGGCTGGTCGACGGGCTCGACAACATCCATTTCTTCCAGCGCACCATGGTGCCGCGCGACATTCCCGATCCGCTCGAGATGGATTTCAACACGCTCTATGCCTGCGTGATGGGGACGTCGAAACATGTCGGCACCTCGTTTACGGTGCGCGAGAACGTCAAGCCGGCGCTGGAGATGCTCTACGCGATCGCCGGCGGCGAGGAGAATTTCCGGGCGCGGCCGTTCGTGTCCAACTCGAACTGCTTCGTCGTGCCGCCGATGAAATTCGCCGAGGACGCCTGCGGCGTGCTCGAAGCCTGCGTCGAGGGCGGCATCCCGATCCTGCTGTTGTCGGCCGGCCAGGCCGGCGCCACGGCTCCTGCTGCGATTGCCGGCGCCGTCGTGCAGGCGGTGGCCGAAGTGCTGATGGGCCTGGTCTACGTCAACGCAATAAAACCCGGCCATCCGGCGATCTTCGGCACCTGGCCGTTCGTCTCCGACCTCAGGACCGGCGCCATGTCCGGCGGCTCGGCCGAGCAGTCGGTGCTGACCGCGGCCTGCGCGCAGATGGCGCAATATTACGACCTGCCGGGTGGCTCTGCCGCCGGCATGACGGACTCGAAGCTGCCCGACATCCAGTCCGGCTACGAGAAAGGCATCACCAATGTGATGGCGGGTCTTGCCGGCCTCAACCTTGTCTATGAATCGGCCGGCATGCATGCCTCGCTGCTCGGCTTCTGCCTCGAAAGCCTGATCATCGACAACGACATGCTCGGCCACTGCCTGCGCTGCGTGCGCGGCATCGAGGTGACCGACGCGGCGCTGTCGATCGACACCATCGCCGATGTCTGCCTCAAAGGGCCGGGCCACTATCTCGGCAACGAGCAGACGCTGAAGCTGATGCAGACCGAATATTTTTATCCCGCCGTCGGCGACCGTTTCTCGCCCAAGGAGTGGAACGAGAAGGGCCGGCCCGACATATTGCAGCGGGCGATCGCCGAGAAGAAGCGCGTGCTGGCCGAGCGTTTCCCGCGCCACGTGTCGCGGCTCGTCGACGACAAGTTGCGCGCGCGCTTCGGCGAGATGATCAAGCTGCCGCGCAACAAGATGGGCGGCTGATCCCTCCGCACTCACTCCGCGCTCAGCCCGTAGCGCTCGACGACCTCGGCGTTGATCAGCTTGGCATGCAGCGTCATCAGCACGATCTGCGCGTCGAAGCTGTCGCCGGCTTCGAGCGCCGCCTCGATGCGGCGCCCGGCTTCCAGGGTTCGTTCCGGACCATTGGCCTGCTCGAAGGTTTCCGGTCCGGCAACGCAATAGCTGCACAGTTGCGCCACGGACGCATAGGCCTCGGCCGGCGGCTCGTCCGGCCAGCGATCGTTCATCAGATTGACGATGGTGAGCTTTACACCTTCCGGCACCAGCGCCGGATGCAGGTCGGCCTGGCGCAGGGCATCATCCAGCTGCCGCAGGTCGCCCGAGCGGCCGAACATGCCGAGGAAGCCGAGGGATGAGCGCCGCGTGGTCATGATGGTCTTGCCCAGAATTGGTCGAGAAGACCTATCTGGATGTGCGGTGCGGCCGAAACAAGGGCATGAGAAAGGGCGACCTGCGCTTCGCAAGCCGCCCCTCGATTTCCCGACGTGAGATACTCAGTGGTTGTCGCGCGGCACGCCGCTGGTATGCGCGACGTCCTGGTACTTCACCGCCGGCTTCAGCACCATGCCGGCCGAGAACTGATCGACCATGCCGCGCTGAATCTCCTGCCAGGGCGTCTGGTGCTTGGGATAGTGATAGCCGCCATCGGCCTGAAGCTCGGCCCGGCGCCTGGCGATTTCCTCATCGCTGACGAGGATGTTGGCGGTGCCTTTCCTCAAATCGATACGGACGCGGTCGCCGGTCTTGAGCAGCGCCAGCCCGCCGCCAATGGCTGCCTCCGGCGAGGCGTTGAGGATCGACGGCGAGCCCGACGTGCCGGACTGGCGGCCGTCGCCGATGCAGGCGAGCGCATGGATGCCCTTCTTGATGAGGTAGGCCGGCGGCTGCATGTTGACGACCTCGGCGCCGCCCGGATAGCCGACCGGACCGGCGCCGCGCATGAACAGGATCGTGTGCTCGTCGATGCCCTGTGCCGGATCGTCGATGCGGGCGTGGTAGTCCTCCGGGCCGTCGAAGACCATGGCGTTGCCTTCGAAGGCCTCCGGGTCGTTCGGATTGGAGAGGTAGCGCTCGCGGAATTCCGGCGAGATGCCGCTGGTCTTCATGATCGCGGAATCGAACAGATTGCCCTTGAGGTTGATGAAGCCGGCATTGGCCTTGAGCGGCTTGTCGGCGCTGCGGATGACATCCGGGTTCTCGTTGACGGCGTCACGGCAATTGTCGCCCATCGTCTTGCCGTTGACGGTGACCGCCTCGGGATGCGGCAGCAGCCCGCCCTTCATCAATTCGGCCACCACGGTCGGCACGCCGCCGGCATGGTGATAGTCCTCGCCGAGATATTCGCCCGTCGGCTGCAGGTTGACGAGGAGCGGGATGTTGAGGCCGACCGACTGCCAGTCGTCATTGTCGAGCGGCACGCCGAGATGGCGGGCAATAGCGTTGAGGTGGATCGGCGCGTTGGTCGAGCCGCCGATAGCCGAATTAACGACGATGGCGTTCTCGAAGGCTTCGCGGGTCATGATGTCGGAGGGCTTCAGGTCCTCATGCACCATCTCGACGATGCGCTTGCCGGTCTCGTAAGAAATCTGGCCGCGCTCGCGATAGGGAGCCGGAATGGCCGCCGAGCCCGGCAGCTGCATGCCGAGCGCCTCGGCCAGCGAGTTCATCGTGGTGGCGGTGCCCATGGTGTTGCAATAGCCGGTCGACGGAGCCGAGGAGGCGACGATGTCCATGAACTCGTCATAGTCGATCTCGCCGGCCGACAGGCGCTGGCGCGATTCCCACACGATGGTGCCGGAGCCGGTGCGCTTGCCCTTGTGCCAGCCATTGAGCATCGGCCCGACCGAAAGCGCGATGGCCGGTATATTGACGGTTGCCGCCGCCATCAAGAGCGCGGGCGTGGTCTTGTCGCAGCCGATGGTCAGCACGACGCCGTCGAGCGGATAGCCGTAGAGCACCTCGACGAGGCTGAGATAGGCGAGGTTGCGGTCGAGCGCGGCGGTCGGGCGCTTGCCGGTTTCCTGGATCGGATGGCACGGGAACTCGAACGGGATGCCGCCCATCGACACGATGCCCTCGCGCACGCGCTTGGCGAGCTCGAGGTGATGCCGGTTGCAGGGCGAGAGGTCGGAGCCCGTCTGCGCGATGCCGATCAGCGGCTTGCCCGACATCAGCTCGGCGCGCGTCAGTCCGTAGTTGAGGTAACGCTCGAGATAGAGCGCCGTCATGCCGGGGTTGTCGGGGTTGTCGAACCACTCCTGCGAGCGAAATTTCTTCTTCTTGGTGGGGGCGCCGGCCATCATGGTCTCCGTATTTGTATGACAAATCGATATGACAACGCGCTCACGCAAGCAAGAGGCACGAGCGCCGCGACCCCGCACTTTGGTGCGATAGACATAGAATGGTCCGCGCGCTAGGACCAATCGGCATCAGCAATCGGGAGGTCTTGATGGCTTTGGTGATCGGAGGCGAGGAGCGGATTGCCGCACCCGTCGAGAAAGTGTGGGAAGCGCTCAACGACCCGGACATCCTCAAGAAGGCGATCCCCGGCTGCCTGAGCCTGGAAAAGAAATCGGACACCGAGATGGCCGCGACCGTGGTGCTGAAGATCGGACCTATCAAGGCGACCTTCAACGGCGAAGTAACGCTGAAGAATCTCAAGCCGCCACATTCCTACACCATCCAGGGCGAAGGCAAGGGCGGCGTCGCCGGCTTCGCCAAGGGCGGCGCCGACGTCACGCTGACCGCCGACGGTGCCGACACGACGATCCTGAAATATGCCGCCAAGGCCGAGGTCGGCGGCAAGATCGCACAGCTCGGCAGCCGGCTGATCGAATCGACATCGAAGAAGCTCGCCGGGCAGTTCTTCTCGACGTTTGGAGAGAAAGTCGGCGGTTGACCCCTCGTGCTTGAGGGAAAGGATTACTCGAAGACTATTGACGGCACCGCAGCCTCCGCCGCGCCGCGCTCTTCGTTTACCCTATCCCAGACCTTCTTGGCGATATCACAATAGATCCTGGCCTCGGCGCCTTCGGGCTTCGACGCGACAACGGGTGCGCCGGCGTCCGAGCTTTCGCGGATGCCCATTTCGAGCGGCACCTCGCCGAGGAAGGTGACGCCGAGCCGTTCCGCCTCACGACGCGCGCCGCCATGTCCGAAAATGTCGTAGCGCTTGCCGGTGTCTGGCGCGAGGAAATAGCTCATGTTCTCGACGATGCCGAGCAGCGGCACGTCGACTTTCTTGAACATGTTGAGGCCCTTGCGGGCATCGATGAGCGCGAGGTCCTGCGGCGTCGAGACGATGACGGCGCCGGCAAGCGGCACCTGCTGGGCCATGGTTAGCTGGGCGTCGCCAGTGCCGGGCGGCATGTCGACCACCAGCACGTCGAGCGGTCCCCATTCGACCTCGCGCAGCATCTGCGTCAGCGCCGACATCACCATCGGGCCGCGCCAGATCATCGGCGTCTCCTCGTCGACGAGGAAGCCCATCGACATCACCTTGAGGCCGTAATTCTGCATCGGCTTCAGGACCTTGCCGTCGACCGTCTGCGGCCGGCCATGGATGTTGAGCAGCCGCGGCATCGACGGCCCGTAGATGTCGGCGTCGAGCACGCCGACCTTCAATCCATTGGCGGCAAGGCCGAGCGCCAGGTTGACGGCCGTGGTCGATTTGCCGACGCCGCCCTTGCCGGAGGCCACCGCGATGATGGCATCGATGCCGGGCACGCCGCGCTTGCCGTGGCCGTGAGAAGCCGGCGCCTGCGGGGCGGGACGCTGCGGCGCCACCTGCGGAGCGGGTCGCGGAGGCGCTGCCTGCGAGGACGGTCCCGGCGCTGGGCGCGGCCGAACCGGCGCCTCCATGCCGCCGCCCTTCTTCTCCGCCGTCAGCGCGACGACGGCGTTGGCGACGCCGGGGATGGCCTTGACCGCACGCTCGGCGGCGGCTCGCAGCGGCTCCAGCTCCTGGGCGCGGGCGGCGGGAACGGTGATCGAGAAGAACACCTTGGAATCGGCGATGAAAATCTCCGAGACCATGCCGAGGTCGACGATATTGCCGGTGAAGTCCGGCCCGTTCACCGTCTTCAGGCGTTCGACGACGGATTCCTTGGTAACGGTCATGATCTTTCCTCGGGGTTCTGGCGTTCAGATAGTGCAGTTTCCGGCGACAACCAAGCGGCGGAACGACGCGCGCCGCGATGCGCCCTCAGAAACTGCATCCGGATGTCGGGTTTTGTGGGAGCCGAACGTCTTCCAGGAAGACCCGGCCGATCGCACCGGCCGCGGTCGCCGGAAGGCGAAGGCCATTTTCCCGTCTTTCGGCGCGGCAGCCAACAGGGAAAGGAAACCGTCATGCTCGAAAACAGCAATGCGACAGCCAATCTCGCGGTAAAGGACCTGGAGAAGGCAAAGGCCTTCTATGAGGAAACGCTCGGCCTCAAGCAGGTGGACGATATGGAGGGCGAGCTGATCGTCTACAAAAGCGGTGACACGCTCATCAACGTCTATCGTTCGGAATTCGCAGGAACGAACAAGGCGACAGCGGTAACCTGGGCCGTCGGCGACCAGATCGACCCGATCGTCAAGTCGCTGCGGTCGAAGGGCGTCACCTTCGAGCACTACGACATGCCCGGCCTGACGCTCGAGGGCGATATCCACGTCGGCTATGGCATGAAGGTCGCCTGGTTCAAGGATCCCGACGGCAACATCCTGAACCTCGTGGGCAAATAGCTTCAGCCGGGCAAAGGCGTCATCTCGCCAGCCCGGTGGCGAGATAGGTGAGCGCCGAAATCGCCGCGGTCGCCGGCAGGGTGATCACCCACGCCACGACGATGTTGCCGGCAATGCCCCAGCGCACGGCCGAGACGCGGCGGGCGGCGCCCACGCCGATGATGGCGCCGGTGATCGTGTGCGTCGTCGACACCGGGACGCCGAGCCACGTGGCGGCAAAAAGGGTTATGGCGCCGCCGGTCTCGGCGCAGAAACCCTGCATCGGGTTCAGTCGGGTGATCTTCGATCCCATGGTGTGGACGATGCGCCAGCCGCCGAACAGCGTGCCCAGCGCCAGTGCCGACTGGCAGGTGATGACCACCCAGAGCGGCACGTAGAAGCTCTGGCCGAGCATGCCTTGCGAATAGAGCAGCACGGCGATGATGCCCATGGTCTTCTGCGCGTCGTTGCCGCCGTGTCCCAGCGAATAGAGCGAGGCCGAGAAGAACTGCAGGATGCGAAAGGAGTTGTCGACTGCGAACGGTGTCTGCCGCACGAACAGCCACGAGACAATGAGGATGAGGACCAGCGCCAGCACGAATCCGGTCGCCGGCGAGAGCACGATCGCCGCGACCGTCTTGCCGAGCCCGGACCAGACGATGGCGCCCGTGCCGGCCTTGGCGACGCCGGCGCCGACCAGCCCGCCGATCAGCGCATGCGAGCTGCTTGACGGAATGCCGGCGACCCAGGTGACGATGTTCCAGACGATAGCCCCGACCAATGCGGCGAAGATCACCGCCGGCGTGACGATCTCGGCGTCGATGATGCCCTTTCCCACCGTCTCGGCGACATGCAGGCCGAAGAACAGGAAGGCGATGAAATTGAAGAACGCTGCCCAGACCACCGCGTAATGCGGCCTGAGCACACGGGTGGAGACTATGGTCGCGATCGAGTTGGCGGCATCGTGCAGGCCGTTGAGGAAATCGAAGAACAACGCCACGGCGACGAGGCCGACCAGCAAGGGAAAGGCGATCGTGACGTCCATCGCTACACGTTCTCGATGACGATGCCGCTGATCTCGTTGGCGACGTCCTCGAAACGGTCGACCACCTTTTCCAACTGGCCATAGATCTCCGAGCCGATCAGATAGGCCATCGGATCGCTGCGGCCATGCTTCTTGAACAGATCCTTCAGGCCCTGCTCGTGCAGGTCGTCGGCGCGGCCCTCCGCGCGCATGACCTCCTCGGCAATGGCGTTGAGGCGGATGCTGTGGGCGCCGACCTTGCCGAGCAGCGGGATCGCCTCGGCGACCAATCGGGCGGCTTCGACGATGACGGCGCCCATCTCCTGCATCAGCGGGTCGAACTCCGTCTTCTCGAACAGCTTCACCGTCTTGACGGTCTTGTGCATCATGTCGATGGCATCATCCATCGACTGGATCAGATCCTTGATGTCGCCGCGATCGAAAGGCGTGATAAAGGAGCGCCGCACGGCCAGCAGCACTTCGGCGGTGATGTGGTCGGCTTCGTCCTCGAGATCGATGATCTTCTGGCTCCAGCGCTCGACGTCATTGCCGGTAAGCAATTGCTGCAAGGCCTCGGCGCCGCCGACGACGGTGCGTGAGTGCCGTTCGAACAGGTCGAAGAAGCGATCCTCGCGCGGCAACAGCTTGCGAAACCAACCCAGCATCTCGTCCTCCTGCGTCCGCTTATCCCACATAACGCCATGCGAGGCGTGGGAAAACAGATAGCCGGCTCAAAAGTGTGGACGATATCCGATTGCATGTGTCTTGATCCGACTGCATGTGTCTTGCGCGGCAAGGCGATTTCCCCGACCTTGGGAAACCGTGGCGGATCGGATGGCATGATCGACAAGCTGGAATTCTTCATCGCCTTAGCCAAGGAGGAGCATTTCGGCCGTGCGGCCGAGGTGTGCGGCGTCACCCAGCCGACGCTGTCGGCCGGCATCAAGCAGCTCGAGGAGCAGCTCGGCGTCATGCTGGTGCTGCGCGGCTCGCGCTTCCAAGGGCTGACACCGGAAGGCCAGCAGGTTCTGGTGTGGGCGCGCCGCATCGTCGGCGACTCACGAACGATGCGCGAGGAGATGCGGGCAGCGCGCCGCGGCCTTGCCGGCCGTATCCGCATCGCGGCGGTCCCCACCGCTTTGGCCATGGTGGCGCGGCTGACGACGCCGTTCCGCGAAAAGCATCCGGGCGTCACGTTCTCTGTCCTGTCGCGCACATCGATCGAGGTGCTGACGCTCCTCGGCAATTTCGATGTCGACGCCGGCATCACCTATCTCGACAACGAGCCGCTCGGACGGGTGACCAGCGTGCCGCTCTATGACGAGCGCTACCAGCTGATCACGGCGGTCGGGAACCCCTATTCCGACCGCGACAAAGTGACGTGGGCCGAGATCAGCCAGCTGCCGCTCTGCCTTTTGACGCCGGACATGCAGAACCGGCGCATCATCGACCAGCATCTGGCCGAAGCCGGCGTGCAGGTGCGGCCGACGCTGGAATCCAACTCGATGATCGTGCTGTTCTCGCATATCCGGACCGGCAAATGGTCATCGATCATGCCGCTCAACCTAGCGGAAACATTCGGCTTTTCCGAACCCATCCGCGCCATTCCGATCGTCGAGCCGGATGCCAGCCACACGGTCGGGCTGGTGGCGGCGGCGCGCGAGCCGCACACGCCGCTGGTGCAGGCGCTGCTGGACGAGGCGATGGCGCTCGCAGACGATTTCCGCGCCCATCGCTAGGCTAGACAATGCAGACCGATCGCCCTTGATAGAAAATTTCTATCAAGCAACGGATCGGCTTTATTGATCTAGAGGGTTTCCTCTGGTTTTGTAAGCACTTAGCGATATTGCGCCCTGTGCATGTCGTTACCCCGAAACCACTCTATATGTTGGGGTGACATACATTGGGCCGCCACGACCAGGGAGGGCGCTGCATGCCGATGCAGCCTGCAAGTACCGAGATCGCGTCGCGCACGGCGGCGATCATCGAGGAGTTGAAGGACCTCGAAGGTCCGCTGTTGCCGATCCTCCACGGCATCCAGGAAGAGTTCGGCCATGTGCCGCAGGCCGCGCTGCCGGTCATCGCCGACGGGCTGAACCTCTCCAGGGCCGAAGTGCACGGCGTCGTCACCTTCTATCACGATTTCCGCGCCCAGCCCGCCGGCCGGCATGTGCTGAAGCTCTGCCAAGCGGAAGCCTGCCAGTCGATGGGCTCGGACGCCGTCGCCGCCAAGGTCAAGCAACTGCTCGGCATCGATTTCCACGAGACCACGCGTGACGGATCGGTTACACTGGAGCCGGTCTACTGCCTCGGGCTTTGCGCCTGCTCGCCGTCGGCGATGCTGGACGGGGAAGTGATAGGCCGGCTCGACGACGAGAAGATCGAAGAGATCGTCGCGGAGGTGCGCCCATGATCCCGCGCATCTACATCCCTGCGGATTCCGGCGCGCTGGCGCTCGGCGCCGAAAAGGTCGCCAGGGCGATCGAGAAGGAGCTCAGGGAGCGCGGCGTCGAGGCCAAGATCGTGCGCAACGGCTCGCGCGGCGCCTATTTCCTGGAGCCGATGGTCGAGGTGGCGACCGCCGAGGGCCGCGTCGCCTACGGGCCGGTGAAGCCTTCGGACGTGAAGAGCCTGTTCGACAGCGGCTTCCTCAAGGGCGGCCATCACAAGCGCTGGCTCGGCGCGCCCGACAAGATCCCCTTCCTTGCCAAACAGACGCGACTGACCTTCGCGCGTTGCGGCGTCATCGAGCCGCTGTCGCTCGACAGCTACAAGTCGCATGGCGGGCTGAGGGGCCTGCAGAACGCGGTCGCCATGGCACCCGCCGACATCGTCAGCCAAGTCACCGAATCCGGCCTGCGCGGCCGCGGCGGCGCGGGCTTCCCGACCGGCATCAAGTGGAAGACGGTTCTCGATACCACATCCGAGCGCAAATACATCGTCTGCAACGCCGATGAGGGCGACAGCGCCACCTTCGCCGATCGCATGATCATGGAAGGCGATCCCTTCGTGCTGATCGAAGGCATGGCGATCGCCGGCATTGCCACCGGCGCGACCAAGGGCTTCGTCTATATCCGCTCGGAATATCCGCATGCGGTGGCGACGATGAACAAAGCCGTCGCGATCGCCCGCAAAGCGGGCGTGCTCGGCGTCAATGTGCTTGGCTCGCCCAACGCCTTCGACATGGAGATCCGCGTCGGCGCCGGCGCCTATGTCTGCGGCGAGGAAACCTCGCTCTTGAACAGCCTGGAAGGCAAGCGCGGCGTGGTGCGCGCCAAGCCGCCGCTGCCGGCGATCCAAGGGCTGTTCGGCAAGCCGACGGTGATCAACAACGTCATCAGCTTGGCCTCGGTGCCCATCATCATGGACAAGGGCGCCGTTTACTACAAGGATTTCGGCATGGGCCGCTCGCGCGGCACGATCCCGATCCAGATCGCCGGCAACGTCAAGCATGGCGGGCTGTTCGAGACGGCTTTCGGCCTGACGCTGGGCGAGATCGTCGACGAGATCGGCGGTGGCACGGCTTCGGGACGTCCGGTGAAGGCGGTGCAGGTCGGCGGCCCGCTCGGCGCCTATTTCCCGCGCGCGCTGTTCGACACGCCGTTCGACTATGAGGCCTTCGCCGCCAAGGACGGGCTGATCGGCCATGCCGGCATCACCGTGTTCGACGACAGCGCCGACATGATGAAGCAGGCCCGCTTCGCCATGGAGTTCTGCGCCATCGAAAGCTGCGGCAAGTGCACGCCCTGCCGCCTCGGCTCGACGCGCGGCATGGAGGTTCTGGACAAGGTCGCGGCGGGCATCGAGGCGGAGAAGAACCTCGCCCTGGTCACCGACCTCTGCAACACGATGAAGTTCGGATCGCTCTGCGCGCTGGGCGGCTTCACGCCCTACCCGGTGATGAGCTCGATCACCCACTTCCCCGAGGATTTCAAGCCTGCGCCGGCGCGCGTGGCTGCTGAATAGGAGCTGGCAGATGAACATCAAAGCCGACTTCCCAACACTCATCGAAGAGATCGACTACGGAACCCCGGAATCGAAGGCGACGAAGCAGGTCACGCTGACCGTCGACGGGCAAAGCATCACCGTTCCGGAAGGCACCTCGATCATGCGCGCGGCGATGGAAGGCGGCGTCGAGATCCCGAAACTCTGCGCCACCGACATGCTGGACTCCTTCGGCTCCTGCCGCGTCTGTCTGGTCGAGATCGAAGGCCGCGGCGGCACGCCCGCCTCCTGCACGACTCCGGTTGGCGAAGGCATGGTGGTGCGCACTCAGTCCGACCGGCTCGACGCCATCCGCCGCGGCGTCATGGAGCTCTACGTCTCCGACCACCCGACCGGCTGGAACGAGAAGGCCGGCACCGGCGCCAGCGAGTTCGACACGGTGGCGAAGTCGGTCGGCCTGACTGAGAACCGCTATGGCGTCGAAGGCCGCAACCACGTCAAGGAGGAAAATGGCGTCGCGCCGGGCCATGGCTCTCTGGCGGTCGACTATATCGCCCGCGACGAATCCAACCCCTATTTCACCTACGATCCGGCGCAGTGCATCGTCTGCTCGCGCTGCGTGCGGGCTTGCGAAGAGGTGCAGGGCACCTTCGCGCTGACCATCGAGGGCCGCGGCTTCGAGTCGCGCATGGTCGCCGGCATGCACGAGGACTTCGTCGCTTCGGAATGCGTGTCCTGCGGCGCCTGCGTGCAGGCCTGCCCGACCGACGCGCTGCGCGAGAAGACGGTGCTCGAGAAGGGCATGCCGGAGCGCTCGGCCGTCACCACCTGCGCCTATTGCGGCGTCGGCTGCTCGTTCAAGGCCGAGGTGAAGGGTGACGAGGTCATCCGCATGATGCCCTACAAGGACGGCAAGGCGAACCACGGCCACAGCTGCGTGAAGGGCCGCTTCGCCTATGGCTACGCCACCCACAAGGATCGCATCCTGTCGCCGATGATCCGCGAGAAGATCAGCGATCCCTGGCGCGAAGTGAGCTGGGAAGAGGCGATCGCCCATACGGCCAAGGAATTCCGCCGTATCCAGTATCAATATGGACGCGGCGCCATCGGCGGCATCACCTCCTCGCGCTGCACCAACGAAGAGACCTATCTCGTCCAGAAACTGGTGCGGCAGGGCTTCCGCAACAACAATGTCGACACCTGCGCCCGCGTCTGCCACTCGCCGACCGGCTACGGCCTCGGCCAGACCTACGGCACCTCGGCCGGCACGCAGGATTTCGATTCCGTCGAGTTCACTGATGTCGCCGTCATCATCGGCGCCAATCCCGCCACCGCTCATCCGGTGTTCGCCTCGCGGCTGAAGAAGCGGCTGCGCCAGGGCGCCAAGCTGATCGTGCTCGATCCGCGCCGCACCGAGATGGTCAAGTCGGCGCATGTCGAAGCGGACTATCACCTGCCGCTCAAGCCCGGCACCAACGTGGCGGTGCTGACGGCGCTGGCGCATGTCGTCGTCACCGAGGGCCTGTTCGACGAAGCCTTCATCCGCGAGCGCTGCGACTGGGCCGAATTCCAGGATTGGGCGTCCTTCGTCGCCCTGCCGGAAAACAGCCCGGAAACCGTCGGCAAGCTGTCCGGCGTCGATCCCGAGCTCATCCGGGGTGCTGCGCGGCTCTACGCCACCGGCGGCAACGGCGCGATCTATTACGGCCTGGGCGTGACGGAACATAGCCAGGGCTCGACCACGGTGATGGCGATCGCCAACCTTGCCATGGCGACCGGCAATATCGGCCGTCCGGGCGTCGGCGTGAACCCGCTGCGCGGCCAGAACAATGTGCAGGGCTCGTGCGACATGGGCTCCTTCCCGCACGAGCTGCCGGGCTATCGACACATCTCGGGCGAAGCCGTGCGCGATATCTATGAGAGCCTGTGGGGCGTGAAGCTGGACGAAGAGCCGGGCCTGCGCATCCCCAACATGCTGGACGCCGCCGTCGACGGCTCGTTCAAGGGCATCTACATCCAGGGCGAGGACATCCTGCAGTCCGACCCCGACACCAAGCATGTCGCCGCCGGGCTGGCCGCGATGGAATGCGTGGTCGTGCACGACCTCTTCCTCAACGAGACGGCGAACTACGCGCATGTCTTCCTGCCGGGCTCGACCTTCCTCGAGAAGGACGGCACCTTCACCAATGCCGAGCGCCGCATCAACATGGTGCGCAAGGTACTGGAGGCGAAGGCACGATATGCCGACTGGGAGGCGACGCAGGAGCTTGCCCGCGCCATCGGGCTCGACTGGAACTACACGCATCCTTCCGAGATCATGGACGAGATCGCCAAGACGACGCCGAGCTTCGCCGGCGTCTCCTTCGATCTGCTCGACCGCGTCGGCTCGGTGCAGTGGCCATGCAACGAGAAGGCGCCGCTCGGCACCCCGATCATGCATGTCGACGGCTTCGTGCGCGGCAAGGGCAAGTTCATCCGCACCGAATATGTCGCGACGGACGAGCGGACAGGCCCGCGCTACCCGCTGCTGCTGACCACCGGCCGCATCCTGTCGCAATACAATGTCGGCGCGCAGACCAGGCGCACCGAGAACGTCACGTGGCATGCCGAGGACCGGCTGGAGATCCATCCGCACGACGCCGAGAACCGCGGCATCCGCGACGGCGACTGGGTGCGGCTGGGGAGCCGTTCGGGAGAAACCACGCTGCGCGCGCTGATCACCGACCGCGTCTCGCCCGGCGTCGTCTACACGACGTTCCACCATCCGGACACGCAGGCCAACGTGATCACGACCGATTTCTCGGACTGGGCGACCAACTGCCCGGAATACAAGGTCACCGCCGTGCAGGTGGCGCCGTCCAACGGGCCGACCGATTGGCAGAAAGACTATAACGAGCAGGCCCGCCGGAGCCGCCGCATCGCGCCGCTGGAAGCGGCGGAATAGCCTTGGCCGCGCGCCGCAAAGCCACGACGCAAATCTCGCGGCTGGCACGTCGCGCGAGCGGCACCGCGGCCGCGAACCGCATGGTGCCGGAGGAGACGCCGGTAGCGTTCTCCTACGCCGGCACCACCCATGCGGTGATGATGGCGAGCCCCGCCGATTTCGAGGATTTCGCGCTCGGATTCTCGCTGACCGAGGGTATCGTTTCCGCATCTGGTGAGATCGAGTCCATCGAAGTGGAGGATCTCGGCGCCGGCATCGATATCCAGATAAAGCTGAAGGACAAGGCGAACACGCGCTTCCAGGCGCGCCGGCGCAGGCTTGCCGGGCCGGTCGGCTGCGGGCTTTGCGGCATCGAATCGATCGAGGAAGCGATGCGCTCGGTCGACGCGGTCGGTTCGTCGAAGCTTACGCTTGAGGCTGACGACGTCACCCGTTCGGTCAAGCTGCTGTCGAAGCTGCAGCCGCTGCACACGGAAACCGGCGCGGTGCATGCCGCGGGCTTCTACGTTCCCGGCAAGGGCATCGTCATGGCGCGCGAGGATGTCGGCCGACACAACGCGCTGGACAAGCTCGCCGGCGCGCTGGCGAAGGCCGGCATAGACGGCGCTACGGGCGCCGTCGTGGTGACCTCGCGGGTGTCTGTGGAAATGGTGCAGAAGACGGCGGCAATAGGCGCGCCGATCATCATGGCCGTTTCGGCGCCGACCGCGCTTGCCATCCGCACGGCGGAAGCCGCCGGCATGACGCTGGTGGCGCTGGTGCGCGGCGATGATTTCGATATTTTCACCCACCCCGACCGGGTGGCTTGCGGAGTTGCCAAGCATGTCGCATGACGAAGACCACATCACCAGCACCAGGGAAAAGCTGGTGCGCATGGCCAACCAGATAGCGACCTTCTTCCATTCGAAGCCGCGCGAGGAAGGCATTGCCGGCGTTGCCGAGCACATCAACAAGTTCTGGGAGCCCAGGATGCGGCGGCAGTTCTTCGAGCTGCTGGACGGCGACGCGGAAGATTTCGACGAGCTGGTGATCGCCGCCTCGGGCAAGATCAAGCGCCCGCTGACGCCGGAACAGGCCGACAAGAGCCTCGGCTACACGAGACCCGCGGAGGCCGGGGGCACCGTTCCGCACGAGTAGGAGCGCGGGCGCGGGCTCCAAAGGTCTTACATTTCCAATCTCTAAAGTTTGTCTGCCGCGCGCGGCAGGGTTCTGCTATGGTCGGCGACAGGAAATCGTCTGGCCGGCGGGGCAGTTGCGTGAGGCCGATCGAGACCAGATACGCCCGTAGCGGGGATGTGCGGATCGCCTATCAGGTGGTCGGCCAAGGCTCGTTCGATCTCGTCTTCGTGCCGGGCTTCATTTCCAATCTCGACCTGCAGTGGGAAGACGAAGGCTACAGCCGCCTGCTGAAGCGGCTCTCGGCCTTCTCGCGGCTGATCCTGTTCGACAAGCGCGGCACCGGGCTCTCCGACCGCGTCGACACCCGTCACCTGCCCAGCCTGGAGACCCGCATGGACGACGTGCGTGCGGTGATGGATGCCGCCGGCAGCGGCCGCGCGGCGCTGCTCGGCGCCTCGGAAGGCGCTCCGATGGCGATGCTGTTCGCCGCCACCTATCCGGAGCGGACGCGGGCGCTGGCGCTCTATGGCGGCTACGCGCATTTCCATAAGTGGGTGATGCCGGCGGAGCGTCTGGAAGCCTTCATCGAGACGGCCGAAACCTCGTGGGGCACCGGCGCGACCTTGCCGAATTTCGCGCCGGGCCGCGTGGACGACACGCACTTTGGCCAATGGTGGGCACGCTTCGAGCGGCTGTCGGCGAGCCCGACCGCGGCGGCGGCCCTTACCCGCATGAATGCCGGGATCGACGTTCGCGGCATCCTCTCCGCAATCAGCGCGCCGACGCTGCTCATCCATCGCCGCAACGACGCGCGCGTCGACCCGGAGGCGAGCCGCTTCCTCGCCAGGAAAATCCATGGCGCGCGGCTCGTCGAGATACCCGGGCGCGACCATCCGATCTGGACCGGCGACGTCGACCGGGTGGCCGATCTGGTCGAGGAGTTCCTGACCGGCCAGCCGGCGGTGGCCGACACCGAGCGCGTGCTTGCCGCGCTGCTGGTGACGCGCATCTACGACACGACCAAGCTCGGCGACCGCATGTGGAGCGAGCGCAGCCAGCGCTTCCAGGAAACGTGGCGGCTGCTGGTCGGCCGTCATGGCGGGCGCGTCGCCGGCACGCACAGCGAATTGATGATCTCGCGCTTCGACGGGCCGGCCCGCGCCATACGCTGCGCGGCGGCGCTGCGCGATGCCGCGCAGCAGATCGGCGTCGCGAGCGCGCAGGGCGTGCATGTCGGCGAGATCGAGATGCGCGGCCAGCCGGTGGGCCTGACGGCGCGGGTGACCATGCAACTCGCCACCCATGCCGGGCGCGGCGACATCCTCGCTTCGCGATTGGTCGCAGAGCTGGCGATAGGCTCCGGCCTGCACTTCGTCGATGCCGGCCGCGTCAGCCTCGACGAATTGGGCGAGCCGCTGCCGGTGGTCAAGGCAACGTCGGAACAGCATCTGGAACCGGCCTGTCGCCCCAAGCCCAAGGCCATGGAGGCGGCAGCACTGACGGCTCGAGAAAGCGAGGTGGTGAGCCTGATTGCAGACGGGATGAGCAATGCGGCGATCGCCGCCGAGCTGAAGCTCAGCGAGCATACGGTCAAGCGGCACGTCGCCAACATATTGCTCAAGCTCGACCTGCCGTCGCGGGCGGCGGCGGCGGCGTTTTCGGCCAGGCAGGCTGGCCCGGACGGGCCATGAGGGCCATGGCGATTTTGGGCGAAGCGGCCGAGGCGCCTTAACGGTTACGAATTCTTCCCATGCAGGCCAGGCGACGTTGCCGTGAGGGCACTGCGAACGGAGGATGAAATGCTGAAGTCAAGCCGGATTATCAAGTCACTCGTGATCGCAGCAGGCGTTGGCATGCTGTTCGCGCTTAATCCCGCAAAGGCTGAGGACGCTTCGGCGACCGCCGCCTACAAGGACATCCAGGCGACGCTCGGCTCGGTGCCCGACATGTTCAAGACATTGCCGGACGTCGCCGTCGCCGGCGCATGGGCCGAAATCAAGGGCGTGCAGCTCAATCCCAACACCGCGCTCGACGGCAAGACCAAGGAACTGATGGGGCTTGCGGTGGCCTCGCAGATCCCCTGCCAGTACTGCATCTATTTCCATACCGAGGCCGCCAAGCTCAACGGCGCATCGGACGAGGAGATCAAGGAGGCCATAGCGATGGCCGCGATCGTGCGGCATTGGTCCACGATGCTCAACGGCAGCCAGGTCGACCTCGCCGCCTTCAAGAAGCAGACCGACGATGTGTTCGCGGCCGTCAAGGCCAAGTCGCAGTGAAACCCCTCTGCCCGGGGGCTTTGCTCCGGGCAGCATCTCTTCAATCGAACGCCCGATCAGACGGGCCATGGGAGATAAAAATGTTGACCAAGACACAAACAGTGGACGGCGCCGCGATCAAGAAGGCGATCGAGGGCCGCGACGGCAAGATGCTGTCGAGCTTCTACAATGACGATGCGCTGGTGCGGGTGATCGATCGCAACAATCCGCCGAGCAGGCCGCGCGAGATCCGCGGGCGCGCGGCGATCAGCATTTTCTGGGACGACATCTGCAGCCGCGCGATGACCCACAAGGTCGACACCGCGATTGCCGACGGCGACAATCTCGCCTTCACGCAAGCCTGCGCCTACCCGGACGGCACGAAAGTGTTCTGCGCGGCGATGCTGGAGCTGAAGAACGGCCGCATCGCACGGCAGACGGTCGTGCAGGCGTGGGACGAGTAGCGCGGGTAGATCAACAGCGGCTTCGGCCGCAAACTTGGAGGAGAAGGAAGATGTTCAGCGCCAGATGGCAGATCGACGCCAAGTTCGGGCATAAGCAGACCGTGATCGAGATGATGCGGCAATGGGAGCGCGAGATCGGCGCGCAAGTCGGCATCGCCGACCTGAAGTTCCAGATCATGACCGGGTCGATCGGTGCGCGCGAGGCAACCGTCGAGACGCATCACCAGGTCGAGACCCTCGCCCAGTTGGAAGAGTTCTTCGCCAAGATCGCCAAGATCGATGCTCACGCCAAATGGGGCAAGGAGCTGGAGCCCTACGTCGTCTCGGGCACCAGCCTTTGGCAGATCTTCCGGGTCGTGGAGTAGTGGCCTGCGTTCTTCTCCCCGTTCACGGGGAAAAGATGCCGGCAGGCAGATGAGCGGCGGCGCCAGCCTCGGCAAGGTTGATGCTGCCCCTCATCCGGCCCTTCGGGGCCATCTTCTCCCCGTGGAACGGGGAGAAGGAAAGTGTGCCCTACATCAGGCCGAGCTGCTTGTAGAAGCCGAGCGCGTCGTAATAGTCGCTCTGGGTCGCGATCTTGCCGTCCTTGACCTGGAACATCGAGGCGCCTTTGATGGAGAACTTCTTGCCGGTCGCGGCCGTGCCGTCGCCCCAGGCGCCGGTGTTGGTGCCGGAAAACTCCCATTCGAAGGACACGCGGTCGCCGTCGATCAAAGGCTTGCCTTTCATCGTCCAGACCGCGTCGGGAACAGCTTTCAGGAAGTTGTCGATCACGCCGGTCTTGGCTACCTCGCGGCCGGCGACCGGCTTGCCGACGGAAGCATCGTAATAGCTGACGTCGTCGGCGAAGTAGCCGGCGGCCTTGGCCGAGTCATGCGCATTCCAGGCTGCGACATAGGCCTCGACCACCGACTGCGCGGTATCTCCGGCGAAGGACGGCGTCACAGCAAAAACTGTGGCGGCGATGGCTGCGGATGTCAGAAACTGGCGTCGTTGCATTGTCTTCCTCCCTTTGTTGAATGCTTGCTGCGCGCTCGTCTTCACCTTCCCCCATCAAGAGAGAAGCGAAGCTTGTCGGATGAGGGTGTTCCAGCATGGCTCAAGCTTACCCTCACCCTGATTGCCAACCGATTTGCGAAGAGCAAATCGGGGCAATCCGACCTCTCCCGCAAGGGGAGAGGTAAAGGTGCTAGCCGTGCGCTACCATGACGTGGCGGACGGCGGTGTAGTCCTCCAGCGCGTAGAGCGACATGTCCTTGCCGTAGCCGGATTGCTTGAGGCCGCCATGCGGCATCTCGTTGGTCAGCATGAAATGGGTGTTGATCCAGGTGCAGCCATATTGCAGGCGGGCGGCGGTCGCCATGGCGCGCGAGACGTCCTTGGTCCACACCGACGAGGCAAGGCCGTAGTCGCTGTCGTTGGCCCAGCTCACTGCTTCGTCGACCTCCGAGAAGCGGGTGACCGAGACGACCGGGCCGAACACCTCGCGGCGCACGATCTCGTCCTCCTGCAAGGCTCCGGCGACGACCGTCGGCTGGTAGTAGAAGCCCGAGCCCTCGCCCGGCTTGCCGCCGGTGGTGATCGCGATGTGCTTCAATTCCGAAGCGCGCTCGACGAAGCTCGACACCCGATCGCGCTGGCGGCGCGAGATCAGCGGGCCGATCTCATTCTCGGTGTCGTCGGGCAGGTTGTACTTGATGGTCGAGACGGCTGAGGAGAGATCGGCGACGAGCTTGTCGTAGACCTTCTTGCCGGCATAGATGCGGCAGGCGGCGGTGCAGTCCTGGCCGGCATTGTAGTAGCCGAAGGCGCGCAGGCCGTTGACCACGGCGCCGAGGTCGGCGTCGTCGAAGACGATGACCGGCGCCTTGCCGCCGAGCTCGAGATGCGTGCGCTTGACCGACTTGGCCGCCGCCTGCAGCACCTTCTTGCCGGTGGCAACATCGCCGGTGATCGAGATCATGTTGATCTTGGGGTGGTTGATCAGCGTGTTGCCGACGCTGTCGCCGCGGCCGAGCACGACATTGACCACGCCTTCGGGCAGGATCTCGGAAAGAACCTTCGCCAGCTTCAGCGTCGTCAGCGGCGTCTGCTCGGACGGCTTGAAGACGACCGTGTTGCCGCCGCCGATGGCCGGCGCCAGCTTCCAGGCCATCATCATCAGCGGATAGTTCCAGGGCGCGATGGAAGCGACGATGCCTATCGGGTCGCGCCTGACCATAGAAGTGTGGCCGGGAAGATATTCGCCCGCGAGCTGGCCGGGCATAGAGCGCACCGCGCCGGCAAAGAAGCGGTAGCAGTCGACGATCGCCGGGATCTCGTCGTTGAGCACGGCGTTGATCGGCTTGCCGCAGTTCAGCGCCTCGAGCGCCGCGAACTCCTTCGCCTCGGCCTCGATGCGGTCGGCGATCTTGAGCAGATAGCCCGAGCGCTGCGCCGGCGTGGTGCGCGACCAGGTGGTGAAGGCCTTTTCGGCCGCAAGCACCGCCGCCTCGATCTGCGCCGGGCTCGCTTCCGGCAGGTTGAGGATGGTCGCCCCGGTCTTCGGATTGAGGATCGGCTCCTCGGTTTCAGTGCCCTTCTCGAATCTCGAGCCGATCAGCATTTGAGTGTCCATGGGGGTTCTCCCTTATTCGGTTATTTGCCCGATCCGGCGATCTGGTCGCCGTCGCGGGTCAGGTAATAGGCCAACAGGATCGGCAGAAGCGTCACCAGCACGACGACCATGGCCACGACATTGGTGACCGGGCGCTGGCGCGGGCGGATCAGTTCCTCCAGCATCCAGATCGGCACTGTCTGCTGCTGGCCGGCGGTGAAGGTGGTGACGATGACCTCGTCGAAGGACAGCGCGAAGGCCAGCATGCCGCCGGCAAGCAGCGCGGTGGCGATGTTGGGCAGCACGACGTGCCGGAAGGTCTGGAAACCATCGGCGCCGAGGTCCATCGAGGCCTCGATCATAGAGCCGGAGGTGCGACGGAAACGGGCGACGGCATTGTTGTAGACGACGACCACGCAGAAGGTGGCGTGGCCGAGCACGATCGTCCAGAACGAGAACGGGATGTCGGCCAGCGCAAAGGCCGAGCGCAGCGCGATGCCGGTGATGATGCCGGGCAGCGCGATCGGCAGGATGACCAAGAGCGAGATGGTCTCGCGGCCAAAAAAGCGCGTGCGCGACACGGCGGCGGCGCAAAGCGTGCCGAGCACCAGCGCGATCGCCGTCGATATCGCGGCGACGCGGATCGACAGCGACAGCGCCTGCCAGACATCCGGCCGGTTCCAGGTGACGGCGAACCATTGCGTGGTTAGCCCCGGCGGCGGCCAGACGAAGCTCTTCTCCTCCGTGGTGAAGGCGTAAACGAAGATCAGCAGGATCGGCAGATGCAGGAAGAGCAGGCCGCAGGCGGCGGCGATCTTCAGGCCGAGCGGAGCGGATTGGCCACGGTCAGAGCGCATCGAAGGCCCCCATGCGCTTGGCGCCCCAGAGGTAGAAACCCATGATGACGATGGGCACCACGGTGAAGGCGGCGGCGAGCGGGATGTTGCCGGCGGTCCCCTGCTGCGAATAGACGGCCTGGCCGATGAACAGGCGCGAGGTGCCGATGATCTGCGGGATGATGTAGTCGCCCAGCGTCAGCGAGAAGGTGAAGATCGAGCCGGCGACGATGCCGGGCAGCGCCAGCGGAAACAGCACGTTGCGGAAGGTCTGGCCGGGCGAGGCGCCGAGATCGGACGAGGCCTCGACCAGATTGCCGGGCACGCGCTCGAGCGCGGCCTGCACGGGGAGGATCATGAAAGGCAGCCAGACATAGACGAAGACGATAAAAGTGCCGGTGAAGGACACCGACAGCGAATTGCCGCCGACGATCGGCAGCGACAGCCAGCCGTCGAGCAGCCACAGCAAGTTCAGCTTGCCGAGCAGCCAGGTGAGAATGCCTTCCTTGGCGAGGATCAGCTTCCAGGCATAGATCTTGACCAGATAGCTCGACCAAAGCGGCAGCATGACGCCGAGATAGAACAGCGCCTTCCAGCGGCCTCGCGCATAGCGCGCCGCGTAGTAGGCGATGGGGAAGGCGATGATTGCGGAGGCAAGCGTGACGAGCGCGGCCATCGTCACCGTGCGCAGGATGATGTCGAGATTGGCGGCCTGGAGGAGATCGCCGTAGGTCTTCAGCGTGAACTCGCGATTGATGAGGCCGGAGAACTCGTCGATCGAGAAGAAGCTTTGCAGCAGCAGGGCGAAGAGCGAGCCGATATAGACGATGCCCAGCCACAGCACCGGCGGCAGCAGCATCAGCAAAAGCAGGAGCTGCGGCCGGCGCCAGAGGATATCCGAGAGCGCGCCGCGCATGCCGCCAGTGCGGGGCAGGACGGCGGGGGCGCTGGTTGAGTTGAGCGCGGCGGTTGTCATGACGCGCCTACGGCGTCGATTGGATCAATTGCGGCAAGGCCGCGATCCTTCACACCCCCCTCTGTCCTGCCGGACATCTCCCCCGCAAGGGGGGAGATCAGCAGCTTGTCTGCCTCGCCCGTTCTGCAACGTTGGAGATTGGCGAAGCCAGTGGTGACAGCCAATCTCCCCCCTTGAGGGGGAGATGTCCGGCAGGACAGAGGGGGGTACGCTGCGCGAACCTTTATCATGCCGGCTCGTCCATCAAATGCAGGCTCTCGCGGTTGAAGGTGAGCATGACGGTCTCGCCTTCCACCGGCAGCGCGACGCCGGCGGGCACGACCGCATGCAGCCGCAAGCCATCCGCATCGAGCGCCAGCCTTGTGGTGGCGCCGAGATAGTTGGTTCCAACCAGGCGCGCCGCCACGCCATCGCCTTTTGCCGCGCGTGTGACGCGAATGGATTCGGGACGCAGGCTGCCCCAGCGGTGCTGGCCGGAATAGCGCTGCACGAAATCCGGCGGCAGCACGTTGGACGAGCCGACGAAATCAGCGACGAAGCGTGTCTTCGGCCGTTGGTAGATCTCCTCCGGCGTGCCGACCTGCATGATCCTGCCGTCGTTGAAGACGGCGACGCGGTCGGCCATCGACATCGCCTCGCCCTGGTCGTGGGTGACGAAGACGAAGGTGATGCCGAGCGCCTTCTGCAGCGACTTCAGCTCTTCCTGCATGTTCTCGCGCAGCTTGAGGTCGAGCGCGCCGAGCGGCTCGTCGAGCAGCAGCACCTTGGGCTGGTTGACCAGCGCACGGGCAAGCGCGACACGCTGGCGCTGGCCGCCGGAGAGCTGGCCGGGACGGCGGGCGCCGTAGCCCGGCAGGCGCACCAGCGACAGCGCCTCCTCGGCCGCCTTCTGACGCTCGGTCTTGCCGACGCCCTTGACCATCAGCCCGTAGGCGACATTGTCGAGCACGTTCAAATGCGGGAACAGCGCGTAGTCCTGGAAGACGGTGTTGACGTTGCGGCGATAGGGCGGCACGCCTTCGGCGCGCTCGCCGAAGATGGAGATCGAGCCTGCCGTCGGCTGCTCGAAGCCGGCGATCAGCCTAAGGCATGTCGTCTTGCCGGAACCGGACGGCCCCAGCATGGCAAAGAACTCGCCGGGGACGATGTCGAGATCGACCGCGTCGACGGCGCGCACGCTGCCGAAATGGCGCGAGACTTGTTTGAAGGAAACGGCGGAGATCATGGGCCCTGTCAGTCAGTTGCCGGATCGAATGAAACGCGGGGTCGCGCGGCGCCCCACCTCCCCCTTGTGGGGAGGTCGCGGCGAAGCCGCGGGTGGGGTGACCTCCACCCCGACGCTGCGCGTCGACCCTCCCCACGAGGGGGAGGGTAGAAGAACTCACCGCCCGCCGATGACGCCGATATAGTCCGACACCCAGCGGTAGTAAGGCACGCACTGGTCGTTCTGGCTGGCGCATTTCGACACCGGCGTCTTCCAGAACTTGATCTTGTCGAAATTGTCGTAGCCGTTGGTCTTGCAGCCCTCGCCGCCGAGCAACTCGTTGCCCTTGCAGGCGGCCGGCACGACCGGCAGCGAGCCGAACCAGGACGAAACGTCGCCCTGGACCTTGGGCGAAAGCGAGTGCTCGAGCCACATGTAGGCGCAGTTCGGATGGGCGGCGTCCGCTTCCATCATTGTGGTGTCGGCCCAGCCGGTGACGCCTTCCTCCGGCACGGTCGAGGCGACCGGCTTCTTGGCGGCGACCAGCGTGTTCACCTGATAGGGCCACGAGCCGGAAGCGACCACGCCTTCGTTCTGGAAGTCGTCGACCTGGATGGCGGCATCATGCCAGTAACGTCCGACCAGCGTGCGCTGCGTGCGCAGCAGATCGAGCGCCGCCTTGTACTGGTCCTCGTTGAGCTCGTAAGGGTCCTTGATGCCCAGTTCCGGCTTGTGGAACATCAGGTAGTTGGCGGCGTCCGCAATGTGGATCGGGCCGTCATAGGCTTGCACCCGGCCCTTGTTCGACTTGCCGTCGGGCAGCTTCATCTCCTCGAAGACGACGTTCCAGCTCTTGGGCGCTTCCTTGAAGACATCTGTGTTGTACATCAGGATGTTCGGGCCCCACTGATAGGGAACGCCGTAGTGCGCCTTGTCGACGGTGAACCATGGCGCGTCCTTCAAGCGGTCGTCGACCGTCTTCCAGCTCTTGATGAGATCGGTGTTGATCGGCTGCACGCGCTTGCCCGCGACGAGGCGCAGCGATGCATCACCCGAAGCCGTCACCAGGTCGAAGCCGCCTTCGTTCATCAGCGAGACCATTTCGTCCGATGTGTTGGCGGTCTTGACGTTGACCTTGCAGCCGGTCTCCTTCTCGAAGGCCGTCACCCAGTCGTAGTTCTTGTCGGTCTCGCCGCGCTCGATATAGCCCGGCCAGGCGACGATATTCAGCTCGCCCTCGCCTTTGCCGAGTTCCTTGACCTGGGCGACCGCCTGACCCGAGAAGGTCAGCGCAACCGTCAACGCCGTGCATGACTTCAGGAATGCATTCATCGTCGATCTCCCATTTTGGCGTATGACCCCGAAACCGCTCCGGTTTTCGGAAAGGGTCATGCGCAAACTCGAACGTCGGAGCGCTTCTTGCGCCGACAGCCGCGTTCCCGAGCGGCTTTGTTCCCTGCAACCCAAAGTGCTGTGAAAATTCCGGTTTCGCAAATTCATTTATCAGAAAGACGATATCGGTTTTTCCGATAGATTCAGAGCCGCTGCCGGACCATGCGCTGCGACTGGGCGAGGCCGATGAAGTCGCGCGCGGCCTGCGGCAGGCCGGAACCGCGGCGCCAGACCATGCCGACCTGGACGACCGGAAGCGAGCCGGAGATATCGCGGGATTCGATGCGGTCGCCTTCCAGCGACCAGGGGCGGTAGACGAGATCGGGCAGGAGCGCGACACCGGCTCCCGTGGCGACGAGGCTGCGCACGGCTTCCACCGAACGGGTGCGGAAGGCGACATGCGGTCTGGCGCCGATCGCCGACAGCAGCTTGCCGGTGTTCTCCTCGATCTCATCCACCGTCAACATGATCAGCGGTTCGGACGCAATATCGCCGATACTGATGATGTCGGCGCTGGCGAGCTTGTGGCTGAGCGGCAGCCAGAGCCGATAGGCCGAGACCTCGAGGATTTCGGATTGCAGCGCGGTGCGGTCGCGCAGGTTGGAGGTGACCATGACGGCGATGTCGAGCTTGCCGCCGACCAGCAGATGCTCGAGATAGTCGCCATTGTCCTCGATGGCCGAGACTTCGACGCTCGGATAGGCGCGGCGGTAGCGGGCCAGCAGATCGGAGAGCACGTAACCGGCGACCAGCGAGGTGACGCCGAGCTGCAGCCGCCCGCCCGCCGTCAGTTGATCGCCGAGGAAAGCGCGGCGCGCATCCGAGATGTCCGCCAGGATCTTGGTGGCGTGCCGCAGGAACTGGTGGCCCTTGTGGGTGATGTTGAGGCCGCGCGGATGGCGCTCGAACAGCTCGACGCCGAGATCGCTCTCCAGCTCCTTGATCGCCTCGGTGACCGAAGATTGCGAGATAGAGAGGTTCTGCGCGGCGCCCGACACGGTGCCCTGCTCGGCAACGGCGACGAAGAACTGGAGCTGGCGGATGGTGAAGGCCATGGCCGGACTAAACACCGGCGCGGCCTGGAAGGGAAGGCATTGGCGGCTCCAGCGTCAGGCCGCCGCGATGCTGAGCCGCGCTCCGGCGTGGCTGAGCGCGGCGGCAATGTCGCGCGGCGGCGGCTGGTCGGTGGCGAGCTCGGAAAAACCGTCGAAGCCGCAGACCTGAACCAGCCCCTGCCGGCCGAACTTGGTATGGTCGGTAATGACGAGCGAACGCTGGCCGCGCGACAGCACCATGCGGGCGAACTCCGCCTCCTCCAACTCGTAGTCGGTCAGGCCCGCGTCCGCGTCGACCGCGCCGATGGAAATGACGGCGTGGCTGACCGAGAAGCGGCTGACGAACTCGATCGCCGTGACGCCGAGGGCCGCGCCTGAATCGCTGCGCAGCTCGCCGCCGGCCATATAGACCTTGTTGCCGTTCACGGTCGCCAGCGTACGCGCGATGTCGGACGAGTTGGTGACCACCGTCAGGCGGCGATGGCCGAGCAACTCGCGCGCCAGGAAGGACGTGGTGGTGCCGGTGTCGAGCATGATCGACTCGCCGTCGCGGATGGTGGCCGCGACCATGCGGGCAATCAGGCGCTTGGCCTCGGCGTTCTCACGCATGCGGCGCTCGAACGGCGCCTCGCCCGCCATCGACGGCAGGCTGACGGCGCCATGCATCTTGAGCAACGCCCCGTCGTCGGTCAGCGGCTTGACGTCGCGCCGCACCGTCTCCAGCGACACGCCCAGCCGCTCGGCCAGGCTGGCAATGGTGATGGTGCCCTCCTCGCCGAGGAGCCGCAGGATCTCGCCATGCCGTTTCGAATGGATCATGTGGATGTCCGGGATTTTGACCGATTCTAAGGCATTCCTAACGCTTTTAAAGGAATTGCTTATATTTTCGGGCAAAACACCCAAAAAAGGTCACAGCTTTTTGTTGACAGCACCATCACGCTGGCGTGAGATTGGTTCCGATGACAGGCTCGGAACTGCCACGGGAGGCTGATGGCAGAGCCACAATCGACCGACCAGATTTTCTGGAACGTGCCTGGCGCGAGTTTTTTCGAATCCGCGGGGGCGGATGCCGGGATCCTAAACCTGGCCAAGGGGCTCGTCGGTGCGGTGCGGGATATCGATCCCGGCGTCCCGCACCGACGAGGCTTTGTCTGTTCTCACTCATCGCTTTGTCAGAAACCGGCGCTTTGTCGAAAGCCGGCTGAAGCAGGAACAAACCCGTGAGCGCCCCCGTAATTGCCGAAGACCGCATCCGCGCCCTGCCCTGCTGGAGCGG
The DNA here is from genome assembly GCF_003863365.1 of Mesorhizobium tamadayense. GTDB lineage: Bacteria > Pseudomonadota > Alphaproteobacteria > Rhizobiales > Rhizobiaceae > Mesorhizobium > Mesorhizobium tamadayense. Next base: position 91,096 of record NZ_RQXT01000023.1, read on the forward strand.
CAGCGTCGAGATCGAGCCGCTGCCGGGCGGCCTCAGCAACGCCAACTACGTGGTCACGGACGCCGCCGGGCGGCATGTGGTGCGCTTCGGCCAGGACTTCCCGTTCCACCATGTCTTTCGCGAGCGCGAGGTGATGACGGCGCGGGCGGCGCATGCCGCAGGCTTCGCGCCGGCCGTGCACTATGCCGAGCCCGGAATTCTGGTGACCGAGTTTCTCGGCGCCCGGACCTTCCTTGCCGAGGATGTGCGCGCCGATCTCGGCCGTGTGGCGGCGCTGCTGCGCGGCTTCCATCGCGAGATGCCGAACCATGTCTCCGGCGCCGGCTTCATGTTCTGGGTGTTCCACGTCATCCGCGACTACGCCCGCACGCTGGACGAAGGCGGCAGCCGCAAGAAGGACCAGCTGCCGCGCTATCTGGCTTTAGCCGACGAGCTCGAACGGGCGCAGAAGCTCTTGCCGATCGTCTTCGGCCACAATGATCTTTTGCCGGCCAATATTCTCGACGACGGCAAGCGGCTGTGGCTGATCGATTTCGAATATGCCGGCTTCAACACGGCCATGTTCGATCTCGCCGGCGCCGCCTCCAATGCCGGCATGAGCGACGAGGAATCCTTCGCCTTCCTGACCGCCTATTTCATGAAGGAGCCGGACAACGAAATCCGCCGGTCGCATGCCGCCATGCAATGCGCCTCACTGCTGCGCGAAGCGATGTGGAGCATGGTCTCCGAGCTCTATCTCGACGCGCCCGGCATCGACTACGTCGCCTACACCGAGGAAAACCTCGTGCGGCTCGACGCAGCGCTGGAGAACTACCGGACGAAATACGGAACAAGATCATGACCCTGCCCAGCCATGCCGGCATCGTCGTCATCGGCGGCGGCATCATCGGCTGCTCGACCGCCTATCACCTGGCGCGCGACCACAAGGCCGACGTGGTGTTGCTCGAACAGGGCAAGCTGACCTCGGGCTCGACCTGGCACGCCGCCGGCCTGGTCGGACAGTTGCGCTCCTCGGCTTCGATCACGCGCGTGCTCAAATATTCCGTCGATCTCTATAAGGGGCTCGAGGCCGAGACCGGACTGGCGACCGGCTGGAAGATGACCGGCTGCCTCAGGCTCGCCACCAACGCCGACCGCTGGACCGAATTCAAGCGGCTGGCGACGACCGCGAAGAGTTTTGGCATGGACATGCAGCTCTTGTCGCCGGCCGAGGTGAAGCGCATGTGGCCGCTGATGGAAACAAGCGACCTTGTCGGCGCCTCCTGGCTGCCGACGGACGGACAGGCCAGCCCCTCCGACATCACGCAGTCGCTCGCCAAGGGCGCGCGCATGTATGGCGCAAAACTGTTCGAGGAGGTGCGCGTCACCGGCTTCGAGATGAAGGACGGCCGCATCACCGCTGTGAAGACCAATAAGGGCGACATCGCCTGCGACAAGGTGGTGAACTGCGCCGGACAATGGGCAAGGCAGGTCGGTGCGATGGCCGGCATCAACGTGCCGCTGCAACCGGTCAAGCACCAGTACATCATCACCGAGAAGATCGGGGGGCTCGCCAACGACGCGCCGACGATCCGCGACCCCGACCGCCGCACCTATTTCAAGGAAGAGGTCGGCGGGCTGGTGATGGGCGGTTATGAGCCGAATCCGCAGGCTTGGATGACAGGTGACGTGCCCAACGACTGGGAGTTCCGCCTGTTCGACGACGACTACGATCACTTCGAGCAGCATATGACGCAGGCGATCGAGCGAGTGCCGGCGCTGGCCAACGCCGGCGTCAAGCAGATGATCAACGGGCCGGAAAGCTTCACGCCGGACGGAAATTTCATCCTCGGCGCAGCACCGGAATGTTCCAACATGTTCGTCGGCGCCGGCTTCAACGCCTTCGGCATCGCGTCGGGCGGCGGCGCCGGCTGGGTGCTGGCGCAGTGGGTGGTCGACGGCGAGGCGCCGCTCGACCTCTGGGTGGTCGATATCAGGCGCTTTTCCGGCCTGCACCGCGACCGCGACTGGGTGCGCGACCGCACGCTGGAAGCCTATGGCAAGCACTACACGATCGGCTTCCCGCATGAGGAGTATCTTTCAGGCCGGCCGCGCATCGTCTCGCCTCTCTATGAGCGGCTGAAGACACACCGCGCCGTGTTCGGCTCGAAGCTCGGCTGGGAGCGGCCGAACTGGTTCGCGCCCGTTAGCGTCGAGCCTGACGACGTCCATTCGATGGGCCGACAGAACTGGTTCGGCCCGGTCGGCGACGAGCACCGGCACGTACGCGAGAACGTCGGCATCTTCGACCAATCCTCCTTCGCCAAATATGAGATGACCGGCGCCGATGCGCTGAAGGCGCTCGACTGGATCTGCGCCAACGACATCGATAAGCCAGTCGGGCGGCTGACCTACACGCAGCTTCTCAACACACGCGGCGGTATCGAAGCCGACCTCACCGTGGCACGCCTCGGCGAGGACCGGTTCTACATCGTCACCGGTACCGGCTTCCGCACGCACGACTTTTCGTGGATCGGCGACCATATCGGCCAGGGGCTCGACGCGACGCTAAAGGACGTCACCGAGGATTTCGGCACGCTGTCGCTGATGGGGCCGCGCGCCCGCGACGTGCTGGGTGCAGTAGCGGATGCCGATGTCTCCAACGCCGCCTTCCCCTTCGGCCATGCGCGCGAGATCGACATCGCCGGGCATACCGTGCGGGCGCTGCGGGTGACCTATGTCGGCGAGCTCGGCTGGGAGCTGCATGTGCCGATCGCCGCCACGGGCGAGATCTTCGATGTGCTGATGGCAGCGGGCAAGACGCATGACATCCGGCCGGTCGGCTACCGGGCGCTGGAATCGCTCCGGCTGGAGAAAGGCTATCGCGCCTGGGGGTCGGACATCACGCCGAACGACACGCCGCAGGAAGCCGGCCTCGGCTGGGCGGTGAAGCTCCGGAAGAACACCGATTTCGTCGGACGGCGGGCGCTGGAGAAGGCGGCCGGCAAGCCGCTGACAAAACGCTTTGCCGGCTTCACGGTGGACGATTCGGAGATCGTGCTGCTCGGACGCGAGACGATCCTGCGCAACGGCGAGCCGGTCGGCTATCTCACCAGCGGCGGCTATGGCTACACGCTGGCCAAGAACATCGGCTATGGCTATGTGCGCAACGCCGATGGCGTCAGCGACGATTTCCTCGCCTCCGGCGACTACGAGCTGGTGGTGGCGATGGAGCGGACGCTGGCCAAAATCCGTCTCGAGCCGATGTATGATCCGGCTGGAGAGAAGATCAGGGCCTGATCCACGGAGGGCGGTCAGCCGACGCGCAGCACCAGACCCCTGCTCGGCACTGTGTCGGCCTCGCCGGGCATCGAGGCGTAGGGTCGCGTCTCCTCGACGCGAGTTATGACGCCCTGTTTCTCCAGCTCGGCAATCCGCTCGGCAAAACCGGCCTGCCACAGCGTGTTCTTGACCGTCAACACAATGATGCCGCCTGGACGGCAAATGCGGATCAGTTCATCCAGGCCTTCGATCCCGACATGGCCCGAGGTGAAGACGCCGGCCAAGACGATGCCGGCATAGGCGCCGTCGGCGAAGGGCAAATCACCGCCGAGCGCCAGGCGATGCAGGGCCGTGTAGAC
>NZ_RQXT01000229.1 GCF_003863365.1 Mesorhizobium tamadayense
ATCCCTGACGCCACGAGCGGCTTGAAGTCTGCTGCATCGGTGGCGCGGGCCGGCGAAACGATAAGCCCCGAAATTCCATGCTCACGCATCGAGGCAACCACCTCTCGCTGCCGGTCGGTATTTTCACTCGTGTTTGAGAGGAACTGGACGAAGCCCGCCGACTGGACGACCGTGTCGACCCCTACGGCCAACTCTGCAAAGAAGCTGTTTGTAAGATCGTTCACCACGACACCGATGATGCCCGATCTGGCGCTCGCCTGTCGCAGGTTCGCGGCACCCCGGTTATAGACATACCCCAACTCGCGCATTGTCGCGTTGACCTTGGAACGCGTCGCTTCCTTCACCAGAGGCGAGCCCTGCAAGACCAACGAAACCGTGGACTTGGAAACGCCTGCGGCTTTGGCGATGTCGATGACAGTCAGTCTCGCCTTTGACATCGCAACCTCGGTCTTCTCAAACTATGCCCCAAACAATTGGAACGTTCCTAGTTTGTCAAGCGGAATCTTGTCT
>NZ_RQXT01000230.1 GCF_003863365.1 Mesorhizobium tamadayense
CCCGCCGATCTCGCCGATCATGACCACCGCGTCGGTGTCGTCGTCCTGCTCGAACAGTTCCAGGATGTCCTTGAAGGACGAGCCGTTGATCGGATCGCCGCCGATGCCGACGCTGGTCGACACGCCGATGCCGAGCGCCTTCATCTGCGAGGCCGCCTCGTAGCCGAGCGTGCCGGAGCGGCCGACGATGCCGACGCGGCCGGGAAGATAGATGCTGCCCGGCATGATGCCCATCAGCGCCTGTCCGGGCGTGATGACGCCGGCACAGTTCGGGCCGATTAGGCGCATGCGGTCCTCGAAGCGGTAGCGGCGCATGTAGCGCTTGACCTGCATCATGTCCTGCGACGGGATGCCGTCGGTGATGCAGACGCAAAGCTTGATGCCGGCATCCGCCGCCTCCATGATCGAATCGGCGGCAAACGGCGGCGGCACGAAGACGATGCTCGCCTCGGCGCGGGTCTCGCGCACCGCGCCCTTGACGGTGTTGAAGACCGGCAGGCCGAGATGC
>NZ_RQXT01000231.1 GCF_003863365.1 Mesorhizobium tamadayense
GCCGCCGATCTCGCCGATCATCACCACCGCGTCGGTCTCGTCGTCCTGCTCGAACAGTTTCAGGATGTCCTTGAAGGACGAGCCGTTGATCGGATCGCCGCCGATGCCGACGCTGGTCGACACGCCGATGCCGAGCGCCTTCATCTGCGAGGCGGCCTCATAACCCAGCGTGCCGGAGCGGCCGACGATGCCGACGCGGCCGGGGAGGTAGATGCTGCCCGGCATGATGCCCATCAGCGCCTGTCCGGGCGTGATGACGCCGGCGCAGTTCGGGCCGACCAGCCGCATGCGGTCCTCGAAGCGGTAGCGGCGCATGTAGCGCTTGACCTGCATCATGTCCTGCGAGGGGATGCCGTCGGTGATGCAGACGCAAAGCTTTATGCCGGCATCCGCCGCCTCCATGATCGAATCGGCGGCAAACGGCGGTGGCACGAAGACGATGCTGGCTTCGGCGCGGGTCTCGCGCACCGCGCCCTTGACGGTGTTGAAGACGGGCAGGCCGAGATGT
>NZ_RQXT01000232.1 GCF_003863365.1 Mesorhizobium tamadayense
GGGCATAGTGTTCGATAGGGTAAACCGGCCTCAGCAACCGTGCGAGCGGCGCCAATCCTGGAAGCGGCAGCGTCTCCGACACTTGCGGGCTCGCTTCCTTGCCTTCTGCCCCGACAGGCTGCGCTATCGGCAGAGCGCTGCGCAGGAAGGGAGCGATACCCATAATCTTGAGTTCTTCGCGCGTCGGTTCTTCCTGCACAGGGAAGATGTCATAATTCTTCCGGGCTCCGGGTGAGGCGCGCGCGCGGCGGATTCACTGGGCTGAGCTGTAAGGGAAGGTGCTCGCGCGCCGCAGTGACGCCCGAGATTGCACGGTAGGGTTGCAAATTGGGTGATCTGTGATAAGGAAATGTGAAGTCAGAAGAGGCCTCTTGAAATGAAGCGCATGCAAGAAAAGGACATTCCCGCATTCGTGCAGGACGTGGTCGCAACGGGCTGCGATATCTGCGCCGTCGGTCCGAGTTGTTACTCCCTGGGCGATACCGATGTTCCGCGCGACAAGCGTA
>NZ_RQXT01000233.1 GCF_003863365.1 Mesorhizobium tamadayense
GACGCTTGTCGCGCGGAACATCGGTATCGCCCAGGGAGTAACAACTCGGACCGACGGCGCAGATATCGCAGCCGGTTGCGACCACGTCCTGCACGAACGCGGGAATGTCCTTTTCTTGCATGCGCTTCATTTCAATAGGCCTCTTCTGACTTCACATTTCCTTATCACAGATCACCCAATATGCAACCCTGCCGTGCAATCTTGGGCGTCGCTGCGGCGCGCGAGCATCTTCTCTCACAGCTCAGCCCAGTGAATCCGCCCAGCGCGCGCCTCACCCGGAGCCCGGAAGAATTAAGACATCTTCCCTGTGCAGGAAGAACCGACACGCGAAGAATTCAAGATTTGGGTATCGCTCCCTTCCTGCGCAGCGCTCTGCCGATAGCGCAGCCTGTCGGGGCAGAAGGCAAGGTAGCGAGCCCGCAAGTGTCGGACAAGCTGCGGCTTCCAGGATTGGCGCCGCTCGCACGGTTGCTGAGGCCGGTTTACCCTATCGAACACTATGCCG
>NZ_RQXT01000234.1 GCF_003863365.1 Mesorhizobium tamadayense
AGGATTGTTTGAGAAGGATCGGGTAGGCTGGCGGCCGGGACTGCAGGCCCATAACAGCCACGCAGTCCCGGCGGCAGGCGACCGTCCCTAGGACCGGGTAGCACCCGACGTCATCATGGTCCCTGCCGTCTTGTCCGCCATCGCTTGGAGAGTTGATTGGCCGCTGGCCTGAGCCACGCCCGCAAACAATCCGAAGCCCTTTAAGGATACCACCAGCATGGCCTTCTTGCACCAACAACCGCAGCTGTGCCTTGGCTTCGACATCGCCAAGGACACCATCACCATGTCCGACGGTGCCACCACCCGCACCATCGCCAACCAGCGCCGCGCCATCCGCGCCTTGCTGAAGAGCTACAAACACGCAGACCTCGCCGTGTGCGAACCGACCGGAGGTCATGAAGCCCTGCTGCTCGAGGAGTGCCTGCGCGCCGGCATCGCCTGCCACCGCGCCGACACGCTCAAGGTCAAGAGCTTCATCCGTTCCT
>NZ_RQXT01000235.1 GCF_003863365.1 Mesorhizobium tamadayense
AAAAACCTGGAAGCGTAGCACGCAACGCGTTTCTCGGTTTCGCGAAACGGGCCGGCATATTGGAAGATTCAACCTCCGCCATGCAGTGGCTCGCTGCCTGCATGACGGGCAGTGGAAAAGTGCGAGCATAGGTCGTCGGCGACGCATGTGACGCTGGCGCGGGCACATCGAGAAGGCATTGCGTCGAGATTTGGCGATCGCGGCCGGAATTGCGCTCGGCTCAGGAAGAAGACGAACTTTGCCTGTTGCCGCATAATCGCCTTTGAGGGCGCAGAGATGACCGGCTTGAGCGGATTTGAGAGACGAGATGATTCAAAGCGGATTTCCCGCTTAAGCGCTTTATTCAAGTTTTGGCCGTAGATTTTCCCCAACGGGTGATCATCCTGCCTGGGGGACGAGCATGTTGAAAGTCTACACTTGCATTGCGACGCAGCATGATTTGCGTCTGGTTGCGCTGGCGGCCTTTATCTGTGCCCTGGCCTCG
>NZ_RQXT01000236.1 GCF_003863365.1 Mesorhizobium tamadayense
GGAGGCCAGGGCGCAGATAAAGGCCGCCAGCGCAACCAGACGCAAATCATGCTGCGTCGCAATGCAAGTGTAGACTTTCAACATGCTCGTCCCCAGGCAGGATGATCACCCGTTGGGGAGAAATCTACGGCCAAAACTTGAATAAAGCGCTTAAGCGAGAAATCCGCTTTGAATCATCTCGTCTCTCAAATCCGCTCAAGCGAGTCATCTCTGCGCCCTCAAGGCGATTATGCGGCAACAGGCAAAGTTCGCCTTCTTCCCGAGCCGAGCGCAATTCCGGCCGCGATCGCGAAATGTCGACGCAATGCCTTCTCGATGTGCCCGCGCCAGCGTCAGATGCGTCGCTGACGGCCTAGGCTCGCACTTTTCCACTGCCCGACTTGCAGGCAGCGAGCCACTGCATGGCGGAGGTTGAATCTTCCAATATGCCGGCCCGTTTCGCAAAACCGAGAAACGCGTTGCGTGCTACGCTTCCAGGTTTTC
>NZ_RQXT01000237.1 GCF_003863365.1 Mesorhizobium tamadayense
GGAGTTCTGGCCCGCGCTGGAGCAGCCAACTCTGCAGAAGTCCAAACTTGACTGGGATTTCGTTGTAGGGAATGCGCCCGAAGGTAAGACGGCGATTGGCACCTACGGCGGGTGGAACCTTGCCATCTTTGAAGCTTCCCAGCACAAGGAAGCCGCCTGGAAACTCATCCAGTTCCTAACCCGCGAAGACGTGAACGGCGATGTTGTCGAACTTGTTCCGGCAAACATGAAGGCCGCACAAAGCTTTTTGGCGGCAAACCGCAAAGGTGCGGATCTCATCATCCCTCATCTCGAGAATGCCTCACCCCGGCCGTTGTCGCCTCGCTATCTCGAAGTCGCCGACATCGAGGTGACTCTAGCGCAGGATGTATTTTCCGGAATGGATCCGCAGCAGGCAGCCGACAAGGCCTGCACTGCTATCGACGCCCTTAACTAGTCACCAGGACTAAGCCGGGCTCGGGCTTTGCCCCGAGCCCGA
>NZ_RQXT01000238.1 GCF_003863365.1 Mesorhizobium tamadayense
CGAGTTCTGGCCCGCGCTGGAGCAGCCAACCCTGCAGAAGTCCAAACTTGACTGGGATTTCGTTGTAGGGAATGCGCCCGAAGGTAAGACGGCGATTGGCACCTACGGCGGGTGGAACCTTGCCGTCTTTGAAGCTTCCCAGCACAAGGAAGCCGCTTGGAAACTCATCCAGTTCCTAACCCGCGAAGACGTGAACGGCGATGTTGTCGAGCTTGTTCCGGCAAACATGAAGGCCGCAAAGAGCTTTTTGGCGGCAAACCGCAAGGGTGCGGATCTCATCATCCCTCATCTCGAGAGTGCCTCACCCCGGCCGTTGTCGCCTCGCTATCTCGAAGTCGCCGACATCGAGGTGACCCTAGCGCAGGATGTATTTTCCGGAATGGAGCCGCAGAAGGCAGCCGGCAAGGCCTGCACTGCTATCGACGCCCTTAACTAGTCACCAGGACTGAGCCAGGCTCGGGCTTTGCCCCGAGCCCGG
>NZ_RQXT01000024.1 GCF_003863365.1 Mesorhizobium tamadayense
CGAACAGGCCAATGGCCTTGTCGGTATGGCGCAACAGAAGCATGCCGGCGTCCGAGGTGATGGCACCGCCGTCGAAACCGGCGACAACTTTGTGGCCGTCGAAGCCTTCAAATTCGAGCTGTTCGCAGATACAGTCTGTTTGCATCGGCTCTGTTCCGTGAATCCGTTAAGCCTTTGTTGCAAAAGCAGTTTTACAGATTCGCAGAGCCGATGCAGCCCTTACTTTGAGATATTCAGGCTAACTGGTCAAAATCCGCTCAAATCCTTCGCTTATTGCTCGAACAGCTTTAAGGGGTGCCTTGCGCCTCGCATGCGAGACACAAGGGCTGGAGCCGGTATGCAATCCAGGGAAGTGCCTTATTTCAGCCAGTGGGAATCGCCCGGCATGACTTTGCCGCTCCTGGCGGAGGGACCATCGGCTCTGCATCGCGATCCGCTATGGCGCAACTCCGGCGCGGATACGGTCGAGGACTATGCGCGCTGGGCTGTCAATGTCTGCGGCATGGCCTGCCTGAAGATGATCCTTGCCGCGCGCGGTGAAATCCATGCCACGCTGGAACTTGCCCGCGCCTGCACGACCTATGGCGGCTATGTCGTCAATGACGGGGACGGCTCGATCGAAGGGCTGATCTACGCGCCCTTCGTCAGGTTCGTCCACGAACGGTTCGGCCTGCCCGCCCAGACAATGACCGACGTCGATATCGCCGTGGTGTCCGGACTGCTTTCGCGGTGGCGCTATTTCATCGCTTCGGTGCATCCCGGCATCCGCTGGCCCGAGCGCATACCGCCATCGAAGGGCGGGCATTTGGTGCTGGTGACGGCAGCTTCGCCGGAGACGATCCGCTTCCACAACCCGTCCGGCCATGACCGGCAAAGCCAAGCGGACGTCACGCTGCCGCTCGCCAGTTTCGACCGCTTTTTCGCCCGGCGCGGCATCGCCGTCGGTTTCCAGTCCTGACCATTCCGGAGATATCGATGGCCGAGAAAAGACTGTGTATCGGTGTGTTGTTTGGCGGGCGCTCCGCCGAGCATGAGGTCTCGTTGCTTTCGGCGACCAATGTCATGCGCGCGCTTGACCCCGCGAAATACGATGCCGTTCCGATCTTCGTCACCCGCCAGGGGCAATGGCTGCTGAGCAGCTTCCAGGACGGCGCGCTGGCGACACCTTCAAGCGGCGCCGAGATCTGTCTCGTACCGGGCGGGCATGGACGAATGCTCGCCGTCCCGGCCGATGGGCCGCCTCACGAACTCCCTGCAATCGACATCCTGTTTCCCGTCCTGCACGGCCTGCATGGCGAGGACGGCGCCGCGCAGGGACTGGCGGAAGTGGCACGTGTGCCGCTTGCCGGCTGCGGCATCCTGGGTTCGGCCACGGCCCTCGACAAGGACATCGCCAAGCGGCTGCTGAAAGCGGCCGGCCTGCCGGCTGCACGGTCCGTCACAATACTGCCGGAAGCCGCGCCCGCCTTTGCGGAGATCGAGCAGGCGCTCGGGCTTCCGGTCTTCCTCAAGCCGGCCCGCCAAGGCTCCTCCGTTGGCGTCAGCAAGGTTTCCGGCGAACAGGACTACCAGGCAGCACTCGCCGAAGGTTTCAAGCACGACGGCAAGCTCCTGGCGGAGGAGTTCATCCGCGGCCGCGAGATCGAATGCAGCGTTCTGGAGGACGTGGCAGGAGGCCTCTTCGTCTCCCGTCCCGGCGAGATCGTGCCGGCCGAAAGCCACGGCTTCTACAGCTACGACGCCAAATATGTCGACAAGGATGGAGCAGCACTGAAGGTGCCTGCCGAACTGCCTGAAAAGATCGAAGGCGATATCCGCGAGACGGCCGCGAAAGCGTTCCGGGCGCTGGGCTGCGATGCTATGGCCCGCGTCGACTTTTTCGTCAGGCCGGACATGACATTCCTGATCAACGAGCTCAACACCATTCCGGGCTTCACCGACATCAGCATGTACGCCAAGGCAATGGCGGCGAGCGGTATCAGCTATCCGGAGGTCATCGACCGGCTGGTGGCGCACGGGCTGGCGCGTGCCGCCCGATCGGTCTGAGGTAGGGGAAGAACAGGCCGAATAAGCAAAAAGAGCGGCCCGAGAGCCGCTCTTGTCTTTTGCAAGCACGCCCGAGCCTACTTGGCGTTCGGGTTCGGCATCCAGGCGGGCATGGCGACATCGGCGTGGGCGAACTGCGGCAGCTTGGCCGACAGGTCCTCCATGTTCTTGATGTCCTTGTCGATGAGCTCCTTCTGGGTGATCAGCGTCGGCGGCACGATGACGTTATGGCCGGGATCCTCGCCGGCGAGCAGTTGCGCCAGGGCGCGCACCGAGACCTGGCCGACGACGGCCGGGTTGGTGGCGGCGGTCGCGGCCCAGGCGCTGTCCGGCTCGCGCATTGCCGCGATATCCGAGGTAGAGATGTCGGCCGAGTAGATCTTGATGCCCTTGTTAAGCCCCGCCTCGTCGACGGCGATCTTCACGCCCTTGGCGAACTCGTCATAGGGCGCGAACATCACCTTGATGTCGGGATGCGCCTGCAGCACCGAGCGCGCCTGGTTGGCGACGGAATTGGCGATCGGGTTGTCGAGCGTGCCGAACATGGCCGCTTCGTTGATGCCCGAATATTTCTTCTTCACGTCGACCCAGGTCTCGTTGCGGCGGTCGAGCGGCGCGATGCCGGCGACATAGACATAGCCGGCCTTCCAGCTCTCGCCATTGTCCTTGACCGCCTGCTCGAGAGCGAGGCGGGCAAGATCGCGGTCGGACTGCTCGATCTGCGGGATCTTCGGGTTCTCGACATTGACGTCGAAGGCGACGACCTTGATGCCGGCATCGACCGCGCGCTGGGCTGCGTCCTTCATCGATTCGGTCAGGCCGTGCTGGATGATGATGCCCTGCACGCCGAGCGCGATGGCCTGGTCGACCATGTCGGCCTGGAGGGCCGCGTCCTGGCGGCTGTCCAGCACGCGCAGGTCGACGCCGAGCGCCTTGGCCTGTGCCTCGACGCCGGAAAGATAGGCCTGGAAGAAGTCACCCGTCGAAAGGTACCGCACCAGCGCGATCTTGACGCCAGGCTTGTCGAACGGCGCCGGGCGGTCGGCCGCAAGGGCCGTGCCCTGCATCAGCAGCGCCGCGCCTGCAAGGCCAAGTGCGGCCTTGCCCAAAAGTCTTCTTGTGATGCTCACGTCGTTTCCTCCACTTGTTGAAATCCAACCCGGTCGAAATCCTATGTCCTGCCCCTGCCGGAAAGGGCGAAGGTGAAGACAAGGGCAACGACGAGAACGGCGCCCTTGACGAAATCCTGCGTGTAGTAAGGGGCGTTCATCATCGTCAGGCCTTGCAGCAGGACGCCGACGAACACCGCGCCGACGGCCGTGCCGAAGGCGTTGGGCTTGGCGGCGCCGAGCACCGCGTAGCCGATGAGCGCCGCAGCCACTGCGTCGAGCAGCAGATTATTACCCGAGGCGATGTCGCCGCGTCCAAGCCGGGCAGCAAGCAAAATCCCGCCGATCGAGGCAAAAACACCAGAAATGACGTAGGCCCAGATTTTGTATGCCTTGACAGGCGCGCCGGCGAGCTCGGCGGCGCGTTCGTTGCTGCCGACGGCATACATCATGCGGCCGAAGCGGGTGTATTCGAGGAAGAACCAGATCAGCACGGCGAGCGCGATGAGCACCACCACCGACACCGGGATCAGGTTCGGGATGAAGAAGTCGATGCGGTGGCGGCCGAGCGCCAGGAACGCCTCGCTGAACCTGCCGTTGGCGACCGAGCCGTCGGGCATGGTCATGCCGGTGGCAATCGAGCGGCCCTCGGTCGGGATGCGCTGCAGGCCGAGCAGCAGGAACATCATGCCGAGCGTGGCGAGCAGATCGGGCACGCGCATATAGACGATCAGCCAGCCATTGATCAGGCCGACGACCACGCCGATCGCCAGGCAGGCGATGACGGCGACGATGGCGTTCTGCTCCAGCACCACCATGGCGTAGGAGGCCGCCATCATGGCGCTGGTGGCGACCGAGCCGATCGACAGGTCAAAGCCGCCGACGACCAGCGTCGCGGTGACGCCGAGCGCCAGCACGCCGGTGATCGCCACCGACTGGAAGATGAAGACGGCACTTTGCGGCGAGACGAAACCGTCGGCGGCGATCGCGAAATAGCCGATCAGCCCGAACAAAAGCACGATGAAGCCATAGCGGATGGCATGGTCACGCAATGTCATCGAACGCTCCCGCGCTGTCGCCCTCTCCGCCAAACTGGAACTCATGCCTTTACTCCAAGTCTCGTCATTTCGTGCGATCTCACGCCGCACTGTGCAGCGGCCCGCCGGCCACTTGCGCCAGCAGCCGGTCGAGATCGATATCGACGTTCCTGTGCTCGCCGACGATCGTGTGTTCCGACATCACCAAGATACGGTCGGCGGTCTCCAGCGCCTCGTCGAGCTCGGTGACGAAGAGAAGCGTGGCGCGGCCGTCGGCGCTTGCCCTGAGCTTCGCGGCGATGTCGCGCCTTGCCGAGATGTCGACGCCCTGGAACGGCTCGTCGAGGATGAACAGCCGCGAGGCCTGCGACATCCAACGCGCCACCATCACCTTCTGCTGGTTGCCGCCGGAGAGCGCCGAGAGCTCGTCCTTCTCGGAGCGGCAGACGATGCCGAGCTCGTCGATCTGGCGGCGCGCGGCAGCGCGTTCTGCGCGCTTCTTCATGACACTGAGGCCCGACATGCGCTTGAGGAACGGCAGGCTGATGTTGCGCTCGATGTTGAAGCCGCCGACGATGCCGCTCATCGCGCGGTCCTTGGCGACGAGGAAGACGCCAGCGGCGATCGCCTCACGCGCTGATCCGGGCGTATAGGGCTTGCCGTCCATATGCATGGTACCGGCGAGCGGCCTGCGCACGCCGAACAGGGTTTCGGCAAGCGCCGTCTTGCCGACGCCGACGAGGCCGGTGATCGCCACCACCTCGCCGGCGCCGAGCGTGATCGAGATCGGCCTCGCGCCCTGCGCCAGCTGCAGGCCGTCGGCGGTGAAGACCGCACGCGCCGAGTTTCTGGCGACGACCCGGTCGAGGTGGATCTTGCGGCCGAGCATGGCGTTGACCGCGCCCTCATAGTCGAGCGGATTCCGGTCGAAGGTGCCGGAGATGATGCCGTCGCGCATCGAGACGATGCGATCGGCGAGCCGTCTGATGTCCGACATGCGGTGCGAGATGTAGAGGATGGCGACGCCCTGCCCGCGCAGCCGGTCGATCAGCGCAAACAGCCGGTCGGCTTCGGCGCTCGACAGCGACGAGGTCGGCTCGTCGAGGATCAGCACTTTCGGCTGGTGCGCCATGGCCCGCGCGATCGCCACCATCTGCCGGTCGGCCAATGACAAGTCGCTGACGCGCGCCCTAAGATCGATGGCAAGCCCCATGCGATCGGCGACCGCCCTGGCCTCGGCGCGGATAGCGGCAGGCTTGAACAGCAACGATGCGCCCTTGCCGCTCAACCGGTCGAGGGTAAGGTTGGTGGCGACGTCGAGATCGGCGACCACGCCGTCATTGATGTTCTGATGCACTGTGACGACACCGGCGCGGATCGCCTCCGCCGGCGACTTGGGATCGAACGCCTGGCCGGCGAGCCGCATGGTGCCTGCGCCGCGCTCGTAGACGCCGCTGACGATCTTGACCAGGGTGGATTTGCCGGCGCCGTTGGCGCCCATCAGCACGGTGACCTCGCCGGCATGCAATTCCACCGAGATGCCGCCAAGCACCTCGTTCTGGCCGAAGGATTTCCTCAGGCCCTCCACACGGAACACGGCATCTGCGCCCATTCGTTCCTCCCTGATCGTGACGCTATGGGCTCGCTCGGCAATTGTCAACACGATTGACAATTGCCAGAGCGCTCCCTAGCTTGGCCCCGCCGCCGTGGCTCCGCTATCGTTGGAAACCGCGAGCAGGAGGGTGAGGATGACCGGGAACAAGCCATTCGAAGCATTGTCGGTGGAGACGCTGCCGAAGCGCCTTGGCGAGAACGAGGCGCTGACCGAGCGCATCGGCAAGGATATTAGCCGTTGGAAGGTACGCGAGGTCGGCGACGGCAATTTGAACCTCGTCTTCATCGTCGAGGGCGACAAGGGCGCGGCGGTGGTGAAACAGGCGCTGCCCTATGTGCGGCTGGTCGGCGACAGCTGGCCGCTGCCGCTCAAGCGCTCCTTCTTCGAATATCATGCGCTGACCAGGCAACAGGCGCGCGCGCCCGGCTCGGTGCCGGCGATCTACCATTTCGACGAGACCCAAGCGCTGATCGTGATGGAGTATCTGTCGCCGCCGTACATCATCCTGCGGCGGGCGCTGATCGACGGCCGCGAGCTGCCGAACCTCGCGCGCGACATCGGCCTGTTCATGGCGCGCACGCTGTTCCGAGGCTCGGACCTGTCGATGGTGGCGCGCGAGCGCAAGGCCGATCTGGCGCTGTTCGCCGATAATGTCGAGCTCTGCGACATCACCGAGAACCTGGTGTTCTCCGACCCCTATTTCGACGCCAGGATGAACCGGCACACCAGCCCGCAACTCGACGGCCTGGTGGCCGAGCTGCGCGCCGACCGCGACCTCAAGGTCGAGGCGCAGCGGCTGAAGCATCTTTTCGCCGCCAATGCCGAGACGCTGTTGCATGGCGACCTGCATTCGGGCTCCATCATGGTCACCGACACCGAGACCCGGATGATCGATCCGGAGTTCGCCTTCTACGGCCCGATCGCCTTCGATGTCGGCATGCTGCTTGCCAATTTCTGGATGGCCTTCTTCTCGCAGCGCGGCCATGAGGAGAACGGCAGCCGGGATTCAATGCGCGCCTATCTGCTCAAGGTCACCGCCGAGACCTGGGCCGTCTTCCGCGCCGAGTTCTCGCATCTGTGGCGGACCGAGCGCACCGGCATGCTCTATCAGCGGAGCCTGTTCGAGGATCAAGGTGACAGGCTGGGCGCCGAACAGGCGCTCGACCATATGCTCTCCGGCATCTGGACCGACCTGCTCGGCTTTGCCGGCATCGAGGTTCATCGGCGCATCCTCGGCCTCGCCCACAATGCCGATTTCGAGACCATTGCCGATCAGGACCTGCGCGCCAAATGTGAGACAAAGGCGCTGCGCTTCGGCCGCCACATCGCCGTCAACCGGCGCCAGATCCACAGCATCGATGAGGTCAACACCCTGGCCGCGCTGATCGAGCAGGAGAGCAGAATTTGAACGTCGGCGAGCGCCACTACCGCAGCATCTGGCCGAGCGACGACAAGCGTTCGATCGAGATCATCGACCAGCGTTGGCTGCCGCATGAATTCCGCATCGAAAAGGTCGGAACCGTCGCCGGCATCGCCACCGCGATCCGCGACATGTGGGTGCGCGGCGCGCCGCTGATCGGCGTCACCGCCGCCTATGGCGTCGCCATCCAGATGACAGACGATGCGTCGGACGAAGCGCTCGACGCGGTGTGGGAGACGCTGCACGGGACGCGGCCGACGGCAATCAACCTGCGCTGGGCGCTGGACGAGATGCGACGTTTTCTCAAGCCGCTCGCGCCGGAGCATCGCGCCGAGGCCGCCTACCGGCGCGCCGCCGAGATTGCCGACGAGGATGTCGGGCTGAACCGCGCCATCGGCGAGAACGGCCTTGCCATCATCAAGGAGATCGCGGCGCGCAAGAAGCCGGGCGAGAGCGTCAACATCCTCACCCACTGCAATGCCGGCTGGCTGGCGACGGTCGACTACGGCACGGCCACCGCGCCGATCTATCTGGCGACGGAGGCCGGCATCCCGGTGCATGTCTTTGTCGACGAGACCCGGCCGCGCAACCAGGGCGCCCAGCTGACGGCCTGGGAGATGGCCGGCCACGGCGTGCCGCACACGCTGATCGTCGACAATGCCGGCGGCCACCTGATGCAGCGTGGCGACATCGACATGGTGATCGTCGGCACCGACCGCACCACCGCCAATGGCGACGTCTGCAACAAGATCGGCACCTATCTCAAGGCGCTCGCCGCCGCCGACAACGACGTGCCCTTCTATGTTGCGCTCCCCTCACCCACCATCGACTGGACGGTCGCCGACGGGCTCGCCGAGATCCCGATCGAGGAGCGCGCGAGTGACGAGGTTTCCCTGGTCTGGGGCAAGACGGCCGACGGCAAGATCGCCCAGGTGCGCGTTTCACCCGACGCGACGCCGGCGGCGAACCCGGCCTTCGACGTGACGCCCGCGCGACTGGTAACGGGCCTGATCACCGAGCGCGGCGTGGCCAAGGCCTCGCGCGAGGGGTTGAAGGCGATGTTTCCGGAGCGGGGGTAATCTCCCCCTCGAGGGCGAGATGGCCCGAAGCGGTCAGAGGGGGTCGCCTCGCATAGATCGCCGACTTCGTCTGTCCGCCGCGAAGGACGTTGCGCTCCACGCGCAGCGCCCCCCTCTGTCGCCTGCGGCGACATCTCTCCCACTTGGGTCCCTCGTGGGGGATTACTCGCACCGGCAATTGACAGCGCCGCTCCGCCCTTCCATACAGGCCGCGTCAATGTTCTCAGGGCGGGGTGAAAGTCCCCACCGGCGGTAAGGGTCTAGGCCCAAGCCCGCGAGCGCTTCCTGGCAACAGGAGGGTCAGCAGATCCGGTGCGATTCCGGAGCCGACGGTCACAGTCCGGATGGAAGAGAACGTACGCAGGACGGTCCGCTCGCGCGGGCCGGTTTTTGCGTCGTGCGTCCTGATTCTGGTTCGAAACGGAAGGAAGGACCCATGAATCAGCATTTCCCCAAAGACCAACAGACCCGCCGCGTCGCCGTCATCCGGGCGCGCTGGCATGCCGACATCGTCGACCAGTGCGTCGCGGCCTTCGAGGCGGAGCTTGGCGCTGTCGGCGGCTTTGCCGTCGATATCTTCGACGTGCCCGGCGCCTACGAGATCCCGCTGCACGCCAAGACGCTCGCCCAGACCGGCCGCTACGCCGCGATCCTCGGCACCGCCTTTGTCGTCAATGGCGGCATCTACCGGCACGATTTCGTGGCCAGCGCAGTCATCGACGGAATGATGAATGCACAGCTTGCAACCGGCGTGCCGGTGCTCTCGACCGTGCTCACGCCGCACAATTACCATGAGAGCGCCGAGCACCACCGCTTCTTCCACGAGCATTTCAAGGCGAAGGGCAAGGAAGCCGCGAAGGCCTGTGTCGAGATCCTCGCTGCGCGCGAGCGGATCGCCGCCTGAAACAAGGGCGTTGCCGGCGCCACAACCGGCAACGCCCTCCTCGCCGGCATTGCGACCATGCCGTAACAAGATTTGCTTCGGCGACGGTTGCGGTTCGGCGGAATTCCGGCCAGAAGCATCGGGGCCGGCCGACAAGCGGGCGGCCTTAGCACGGCTCGAAACCAGATACGGGAGACTATTGGGTGGCTCGCATCACACTGAGACAATTGCTCGACCATGCCGCCGAACACGGCTATGGCGTGCCTGCCTTCAACATGAACAATATGGAACAGGGGCTCGCCATCATGGAGGCGGCCGAGGAGACCAGGTCGCCGGTCATCCTGCAGGCCAGCCGCGGCGCCCGCGCCTATGCCAATGACGTGGTGCTGGCCAAGCTGATCGACGCGCTGGTCGAGATCCACCCCGACATCCCGGTCTGCATGCATCTCGACCACGGCAACAACGAAGCGACCTGCGTCACCGCGATCCAGTACGGCTTCACCTCGGTGATGATGGACGGCTCGCTGAAGGAGGACGGCAAGTCGCCGGCCGATTATACCTACAATTCCGGCATCACCCGGCGCGTCGTCGACATGGCGCATTGGGGCGGCGTCTCGGTGGAAGGCGAGATCGGCGTGCTCGGCTCGCTGGAGAGCGGCGGCGGCGAGCAGGAAGACGGCCACGGCGTCGAAGGCGCGATCAGCCACGACCAGCTGCTCACCGATCCTGTCCAGGCCGAGCAGTTCGTGCGCGACACCCATGTCGATGCGCTGGCCGTTGCCATGGGCACCAGCCACGGCGCCTACAAATTCTCGCGCAAGCCGGACGGCGCGGTGCTGGCGATGAACGTGATCGAGGAGATCCACCGCCGCCTGCCCAACATGCATCTCGTCATGCACGGCTCGTCCTCGGTGCCGGAGGAGCTGCAGGAGATCATCAACAAATATGGCGGCCAGATGAAGCCGACCTGGGGCGTGCCGGTGGAGGAGATCCAGCGAGGCATCAAGCACGGCGTGCGCAAGATCAACATCGACACCGACAACCGCATGGCGCTGACCGGCGCGATCCGCAAGGTGCTGACCGAGAATCCGTCAGAGTTCGATCCGCGCAAATATCTGACGCCGGCCATGGCGGCGATGAAGAAGCTCTGCAAGGAGCGCTTCGAGCAGTTCGGCACCGCCGGCAACGCGCCGAAGATCAAGCCGATCCCCTTGTCGGACATGGCCAAGCGATACAAGTTGGGCAGCCTCGATCCGAAATTCGGCTGAAAAAGCCATCTCCCGCGGCCGACTGAAACCCGGCCGCGGGGAAGCCCGCCGCTTGCTTGCCGATCGCCCAAGCAGCTTCAATTCGGCGGAACTTCATTTCGGCAAATCGGTTCCTGCTCTGACACCTCTGATGCTCGCCCGCCGGGAAGGAGCAGACCATGAGCAAGGATCGCGACAGAGAAGGACCGGTCTTTTCCGGCCAGGACGCGCGACAGGGCGAAATCATCCTGCGCACGCGCACCCGGCGCATCATCTTCATCGCCGGGCTGGTCGGCATCGTCGTGCTGGCGCTGGTGCTGAGCTTCGCCATCCGGTGATGGAGGGGCGTGGCCACGGAACCATCCGCGGCCGAGCATAGTTGAACGTCCCAGACGCAACGGAGGGGCGGTCACGCTGCCCTGACGGACGATGTTCGAGCCGCTTTGCTGCGACATGCCGCTTCATCCGACCTGGCCGGACCTCCTGGCGCGACTCCTGGCAACACTTGTGGCGGGTTTCCTCATCGGCCTGAACAGGGAAGCGCGCGGCCACTCCGCCGGGCTGCGCACGACCATTCTGGTCGGGCTGGCGGCTTGCATAGCAATGGTCCAGGCCAACATGCTGCTCGACTTGACCGGCAAGGGGCCGGATTCCTTCGTGCGCATGGACGTGATGCGGTTCCCGCTCGGCGTGCTGACCGGCGTCGGCTTCATCGGCGGCGGCACCATACTGCGGCGCGGCGACCTCGTCACCGGGGTGACCACCGCCGCCACCATGTGGATCATGACCATGATCGGGCTGGCCTTCGGCGGCGGCCAGTTCAGTCTCGGCGCGATCGCGACGGTGCTGACCCTGGTGACGTTGCAGGCGCTGAAATGGGTCGATCTCAAGATCCGGCGCGACCACCACGCCATCATTTCGGTCTCATGGCCGAAAGCCTCTCCGCCCGATCTCCAGGAGATGGTGAGCCCGCTCGGCTACGATGCCCGCTTGATCGGCATGGAGCACGACATCGGCCGCGACCGCTTCGTGTTTTCCTTCAAGCTCGGATGGAGACAGCCCGAAGCTGTCGAGCCTTCCACGGACGTTCTGGCGCTGGTCGGCCGGCACTGCGAGGTCGAACGGCTGGAGATGATCGGCGAGAAGATGTCCTGAGCGTGCCGAATTTCGGTGCCGTGGCCGAGGCCCTGGCGGCACGCTTACACCCCGCGCAAGAACTCGATCACCATGGCCGCCGTCCAGGTGAAGCGGCCGCCGCCGAGCGGTTCACCGGTGAGGGGGTCGTAATATTCAGCGAAGCCGCTTTCGGTGATCAGGTCGAGGCTGGAATGAGTGATGCGCCGGGCGACCTCCGCATGGCCGGCGGCGAGAAGCCCGTCGGCGATCATATAGTTGACCACCAGCCAGACCGGGCCGCGCCAGTAGCGCTTGGCGTCGAAGCGAGGGTCGTCGGGATCGTGCGAGGGCACGATGTGGCGGGCCTTGCCGGCGAGGCGCTCGACGCTTGCGGCGATCGCGGCGGCGCGCGCCTCCGGGATGGCAGAGAAGACCGGCAGGATGCCGCCGACGGAAGCGCCGTCGACGAGCTTGCCGGTGATGCGGTCGAGGCAGAGATACTGGCCGTGCGCCTCGCTCCACAGCCGCTCCATCGCAGCCAGGCCTTTTTTGGCGCGGGCGCGGTTGGCGCGGGCGATTTCCGTTTCGCCCAGCTCTTCGGCCAGATCGGCAAGGTCGGCCGAAGCGCGGATCAGGATGGCATTGAAGCCGGGATCGACGACCTGGAAGGGCGAGGCGTCGTGCAGCCTGGCATTGTCCCAGCCGAGCCCACGGAAATGCTGCACCAGCCATAGGTAGCGGTCGTATTGCGCCTGCGTCGGACGATGCGCCGGATCGGCATGCAGGATGTCGCGGCGCGTATAAGGCTCGACACCTTCGGTCGGCACGCGCTCGAAGGCATCGTCCCAATCGATCGAATTGTCGCGGCCGGACTCCCAGGGATGGATGATAGCGACCAGCCCCTCGCCTCTCGGGTCGCGGTTCTCGTAGAACCAGCGGTGCCAGGCATCGATCTTCGGCAGCAGCGCGCGGGCACGTTCGGCTGCCAGAACCTTGTCCGTGGCGCGGTCGAACAGGCGGCGCACGGCAAAACCGGCGACCGCCGGCTGGGTGATGCCTGAAGTCGCTGTCGGTCGGCCGGTGCGCCAGACTTCGGGCCCGGGAAAATAGCCGTCGCTCCAAACGTGGAAGACGATGTGCGGCACCATGCCGTCGGGCCATTGATGCGCGAACAAGGTCTCGATCTCCGTCCAGGCGCGCGCCTCGTCGTAGTGGGCAAGGCCGAGCGCGGTCAGGCAGGAGTCCCAGTTCCATTGGAAGGGGTAGAGGCCTTTGGTCGGGATGGTGTAGGCGCCGTGGTCGTTCTCCTTCAGCACCTCGACGGCGCGGGCGACGATATCTTTGGCGGATGCGGTCATGGCGGCTTCAGATCTTTCAGATGGCATGCGTCGTTTCGGGATCGAACCAGCGGATGCGGTCGGGCTTGGGGGCGAGCCGCAAGCGGTCGCCCGCGGTAACGGCGACATTGGAGTCCAGCACGGCGCGGAACAGGCCGCCCTCGACATCGCAGGTGACCAGCGTGTGCGGCCCGAGCGGCTCGATGACGCGCACGGTGGCGGGTAAGCCGGCCTCGCCGGCTTCGACATCTTCGGGCCGGATGGCGAATTCGATCGCCTGCCTGTCCGACTTCGGTCCCGGCAGCGTCAACCCGGCGACGCTCCAGCTTCCGTTCGCGGCCTTCACCGCGGGCAGGAAATTCATCGGCGGGTTGCCGATGAAGGAGCCGACGAAGCGCGCGGCCGGATTGCGGTAGACCTCGACCGGCGAGGCCGCCTGGATGATGCGGCCCTGATGCATGACGGCGATGCGGTCGGCGAGGCTCATCGCCTCGACCTGGTCGTGCGTGACGTAGATTGTGGTGGTCTTCGAGGCTGCGAGCACGCCCTTGAGCTCGGCCCGCATCTCCAGCCGCAGCAAAGCGTCCAGGTTGGACAGCGGCTCGTCCATCAGGATGACGTCCGGCTCCATGGCAAGCGCGCGGGCAACCGCGACGCGCTGGCGTTGGCCACCGGACAACTGGCCGGAATAGCGCTTCAAAAGCTGCTCGATATGCATCAGCTCGGCAGTGCGGTTGACGCGGCGCTCGACGTCGACCTGCGGCAGCTTCTTCATGCGCAGGCCGAAGGCGATGTTCTCGAACACGGTCAGATGCGGAAAGACGGCATAGTTCTGGAACACCATAGCGATGCCGCGGTCGCGCGGCGGCAGATGGTCGACGCGGCGGCCGCCGATCCAGACCTCGCCCTGGCTCGGGCTCTCCAGCCCGGCGACGATCCTGAGCAGCGTGGTCTTGCCGCAGCCCGAGGCGCCGAGCAGCACCATGAATTCCTGGTCGGCGATGGTGAGGTCGACCTGATGCAGCGCGGTGAAGCCGCCGAAGCGCTTGGCCACTCCCTTGATGACGATTTCAGCCATGAGCGTTCTCCGTCTCGCGCGTCATCGGTTGGCGATCCCCCACATGGCGAACAGATATTTCCTGACGGCGAAGATGAAGATCAGCGCCGGCACGACCAGGGCCGCGCCGCCGGCGAATTTGAGATAGAGCGGCGACTCGCCAAGGCTCTGCAGCAGGAAGGCGGTCAGCGTGCGGTTCTCGATGGTGAGCACGGCGGCGGCGAACACCTCGTTCCAGGAGATGGTGAAGGCAAAGACGGCCGAGGCGGCAATGCCGGGCAGGGCCAGCGGCAGGATCACCTTGCGAAAGGCCTGCAGCCTGGTGCAGCCGAGCGTCCAGGCCGCTTCCTCGAGCTCGACCGGGATGCCGGAGAACAGCGAGAAGGTGATCAGCACCGCGAAGGGCAGCGCCAGCGTGGTGTGCACCAGCGCCAGGCCGAGCGCGGTGTCGTCGAGCCCGGTGCGGATGAACATCACCGCCAGCGGCAAAGCCAATAGCGGAAGCGGGAAGGCGCGGGTCATCAGCACCAGGAAGCGGAAGGTTTCCTTGCCCGGAAAGTCGAAGCGCGACAGCGCATAGCCGGCCGGCGCGCCGAAGCCGATGGAAAGGACCATCGTCAGCGTGGCGACGAGGACCGAGTTCCACAACGCCCTGGCGACGCCGGCGAAATTGATGAAGAAGGCGAGGCTGCCGACATCGAAGGACGGGAAGAAGCGCTTGGGAAAGGCGGTCACCTCTTGCGGTGACGACAGCGCGTTGACGATCAGGAGATAGATTGGCAGCAGCACCCAGATGCAAAGCAGGATAGCTGTGGCGACGAGCAGCCAGTCGCCGGCCTTGCGCGCATCGGCGGTCGCGGCGGCGACAGGCGCTTCGGCGACGGCGCTCATATGCGCGCCTCCCTGGGTACGCGCAGAACCCTGAGGAAGAACAGCGTGAAGCCGATCGAGATGGCGAGGATGAGCAGCGCCGAGGCGGCGGCGACATTGCGGTCCTGCAGGGTGAATTGCCAGTTGTAGGTCTCGCCCATCAGCACCGGCAGATTGGTGCCGCCAAGGGCGGCGACCACGGCAAAGACCTCGAAGGCGAGGATGACGCGCAGGATGATCGCCGTCTGCAGCGAGGGGCGAAGTAGCGGAAGCGTGATGCGGACGAAGCGCTTCCATGGGCTCGCGCCGAAGACCTCCGCCGCCTCGTGATACTCCCTGGGGATCAGCCCCATGCCGGCGACGAGGATGACCATCATGATTGCGGTGGCGCGCCAGATCTCGGCCAGCACCACGGCGATGAAGATGGTCAGCTTGCTCTGATAGCCGAGGAACATGATCGGCCGGTCGACGATGCCGAGGCCGGAAAGCAGCGTGTTGAGGAAGCCGGACTGGTCGAAGATCGCAAGCCAGATCAGGCCGGCGGCAAGATCGGAAATGCCGAGCGGAATGGCGAAGATGTAGAGCGCTGCACTGCGCCCGGTCTCCAGCCGCGACACGACGCTCGCCATCAGCAGCGCCATGGCGAGCTGGATCGGCACGACGATTGCCGCAAGCAGCAGCGTGTTGCGCACCGTGGCCGGGAACTTCCAGCTGCCCGCCATGGTGCGGAAATTGTCGAGCGTGAAGGCGCCGTCGCGCGTCACCGCTTCGAAAGCGACCAGCGCGAAGGGATAGAGGAAGAAGACGCACAGGAACAAGGTCGCCGGCATCAGCAGCAGATAGGGCAGAGCCTTGCCGTTCATGTGGTGTCCTTTGCGCGCTGCGGCTCGAGTGCCGCGGTCGAGTGTGCTGCGGTCTGGGCGCCCGGAGCGCAACAAGCTCCGGGCGCCCCCTCGGGAGGATCCTGATTGCGACCTATTCCACCGGGCAGGCGCCCTCGGACGGCTTGTCGGGCGCCCAGCACGGCGCCTTGGCCTGGTCGATGATCGCCTTGAGCGCAGCCGCCTGCTCTTCCAGCACGCCGTGCACGTCCTCGCCGCCGAGCACGATGCGCTCGAAGCTGTCGCTGTATATCTGGTTGAACTTGCCGCCGAGATCGCCGAGCCCCATCGGCAGCAGCGCCGGCAGCGCATCGGGTGCGCCCGTCATGGCGGCGATCGCCACGCTGAAGGCCTTGACCGAGGCCGGCATGTCGTCGGGCAGCTTGACGTCGATGACGGGGAAGAAATTGGTCGCCTTCAGCGTGGCGATCTGCGTTTCCGGCTTCAGCATATAGGCGACCAGCGCCTTGGCCTTGTCCACATCTGGCGACGTCATCGGGATGGCGACGCCGGCCACGACCGGCATGAAGCCCCGGCCCGCCGGGCCCGCCGGCGCGGGGAAGGCGACGAAGTCGTCGGGCTTCTGGTTGAAGGCATCGGCGAGCCGCGCGACATGGTCGAAGGCGATCCAGACCTCGCCGGTCAGGAGCGGCTCCTGCATGAAGGCGTAGTTGGTCGAGTTGGGGTTGGTGTACTGCCACAGCTCCTTGAACTTGTTCCAGGCCGTCTCGGCTTCGGGCGAGCGGAATTTCGTCACCATCGAACCGGTGTAGGACGGATAGAGGAAGCCCTCGAAGAAACGGTGCTTCAGCCCCTTGGGACCGGCCGGGAAGCCGAGCTTCGGCGAGCCGGTATTTTCGGCGATATTCTTCGCCCATTCGATCAGCTGGTCGTAGGTGATCTTATTGAGGTCGACGCCGGCGGGCAGATATTGCAGCGCCTGCTTGTTAGCCGCCATCAGGAAGGTGGCCTGCATCCAGGGCAGGTATTTCTGCTCACCGGTGCCGAGCATGCCGAGTTTCTTGTAGACCTCGTTGACCTTCGCCTGGCCGATATCGACAGCGGACAGGTCGACAAGGTTGGCGCCGACGGTGGAGAAGTCGCCATGCAGGCCGCCAAGCACGCCGATCGTGCCGGAGCCGGCCTGCAATTCGGCCTGCAGGCGGGTGAGCCAGGGACCGTCCTCGGCGACCTGGTAGTCGACCGGGCCGTCGAAGCCCTTCAGCACCTGGTCGCGCATCTTTTGCGTTTCCTCGACCGGGCGCGCCTGTGTCGACCAGAACAGCACCTGCTGGGCGTAGGCGCCTCCAGCGGCAAGCGACAGCGCCAGCGCGGCGCCGGCCAGTTTCTTCAACGCATTCGTCATGCTCTTCCTCCCTGGGTGGGCGCCGTCATCGCGGCGTCAGCTTGTTTTCCTTGGTGCGGGTCCATGGCTTGCCCGCGGCACCAGCATCGGCCGGATCAGCCGCGTCAGCGGCTCGGCGGGCTTGTCGGCGATGACGGTGAGCAGCATGTCGGCGATCTCGCGCGCGCACTGGCGGATCGAGGCGTCGAATGTGGTGAGGCCAGGCGGCGCATAGGCCGAGGCAACGATGTTGTCGAAGCCGATGACGGAGAGGTCGCGCGGGACGGTGAGCCCGGCGCGGGCTGCCTCTTCCATCACCGTCAGCGCCAGCTCGTCGAACAGAGCGACGATGGCCGTCGGCCGGTCCGGCCCCTGCAGCATCCGGTTGACGGCCTGGATGCGGGCGCCGCGGTCGAAACGCGGCGCGGTCGCCACATCGAGCCGCACAGACGGGTCGCCGCGGCGACTGATGGCAGCAGCAAGACCGTCTTGCCTGAGGTGTCTGAAGGTCATCGGCTCGGAAATCGTCACCAGGCCGAAATGGCGGTGGCCGAGATCGTAGAGCATGTCGAAGGCTTCGCCGAAGGCGTGCGCGCCGTCGGTGTCGAGCCAGTGGTAGGCAAAGTCGCTGTCGAGCAGCCGGCCATGGGCGACGAAGGGAAAGCCGCGCCGGCGCAGGTAGGCGAGGCGCTCGTCGACCTCGGCGATGCGGGTGACGACGACGCCGTCGGCACGCCCGGATTCGACGACATGGCGCAGCACGTCGAGCTCGGCTTGATCCTGCGCGGCGGTGGCGAGGATGAGATCGGCGCCATGCGACACCAGCCCCTCGCCGAGCCCGGTGACGAACTCGCCGAGGAAGGAATCGACAAGATTGGGGCCGCGGATCGGCAGCACCAGGCCGACGAAGCCGCTGCGCCCGGAAACCAGTGCGCGCGCCGCGGTGTTGGGAACATAGCCGGCCTGGCGCGCCGCCCGGGCGACACGCTCGCGCGTCTTCAGCGCGATCTGCTGATGGCCCGCAAGCGCCCGCGACACTGTCGTGATCGACAGGCCGAGGCTCGCGGCAAGCTCCTTCAGCGTGGTGACACGAGCCGGCAATCATTCCTCCCGAATGCAACGTTGAAACGTTTGTAATTGCCTTTTGCAAAATTGCAAACGTTTTAAATCTTTCTCGCCGCGGCTCACTGTCCCGATGACGGCGCTATCGCCGGTTAGTGACTTTTGGCGTTCTGGGATGATGCCTAGTTCGCCTCGGCAGGGACCTCCGTCCCGCCGAGATAGAGCCGGTGCAATTCGTCCGGCGACTGGCGAAGCTTCGCGCAGTCGCCGTCATAGACGACGCGACCGCGGCTCATGACATAGGCGCGATTGCCGATCGACAGCGCGAGCGCCGCGAACTGCTCGACCAGAAGCACCGCGAGACCGTCGTCGGCGAGCTTGCGAACCGCCGTCATCAGCCGCGTGACAATGACCGGAGCGAGGCCTGCCGACATCTCGTCGATCAAAAGCACTTTCGGCCGGGTGAGCAAGGCACGCGCGATGACCAGCATCTGCTGCTCGCCGCCGGAAAGCAGGCTCGCCTTCACCGCGCGGCGCTGCAGCAGCTCGGGAAACAGCGCATAGGCCTCCGCCATATCGGCGCCCGGATGCAGGCTGACGCGCAAATTCTCGTCCGTCGTCAGCTGGCGGAAGACGGTGCGGCCCTGCTCGACATGGGCGAGCCCTTCGCGCGAGCGCGTCCCCGGCCGCGCGTTCTGCAGCTCACGGCCGTCGATGGCGATGGTGCCGCCGGCGACCGGGATGATGCCGGACAGGCCTTCGAGCAGCGTGGTCTTGCCGGCGCCGTTGGCGCCGAGCACGACGCTGATCGCGCCGCTCTCGGCGATGAGATCGACCGAGGTGACGACGGGAAGCTCGGCCCGGTTGATCGACAGGTTGGAAACGACGAGCCTGCTCATGCCGCCACGCTTTCTTCCTCGATGCCGAGATAGGCTTTTTTCACCGCGCGCTCGCCCAGCACCTTGGCCGGCGGGCCGGATGCGATCACCTGGCCGAAATCGAGCACGGTGACCTCCGAGCAGACCGCCCGCACCAGGTCCATGTCGTGCTCGACCAGGAGCACTGCCGAGCCGAAGAGCGTCGGGATCTCGGCGATGCGCCGGCCGAGCCGCAGCGTTTCCTCATGCGACTGGCCGGCGGCGGGCTCGTCGAGCAGCACGACGGCCGGACGGGCGGCGACCACACCGGCGACATCGAGCAGCCGCCTGGTCCCGGCGTCGACGGAGGCCACCAGCGTGTCGGGATGCGGGCAGTCCAGCCAGTCGAGCATCGCCTTGGTCTCGCTTGCCGACAGGCCCTTGGCCGCGAGCGCCAGATAGCCGCCGACGGTGAGTTCCGGCGCGATGCGGTTGGTCTGCCAGGTGCGGCGCACGCCCGCGCGGGCCCGCAGATGCGCCGGCATGCCTTCGAGCGGCCTGCCATCCAGCCGGACGCTGCCCTGATAGGAGGTCAGGAAGCCGGCGACCGCATCGATGAAGGTCGATTTGCCGGCGCCGTTCGGGCCGATCAGCCCGGCCACGGTGCCGGCCGCAACCGTCAGGCTGACATTGTTCAGCGCGACCACGCTGCCATAGCGAACGGTGAGCCCGTCGATGGCGAGCGCCGGGCCGGCGGCGCGCTCGACTGGCGCCGGCAATGCCGACGCGGATGCGACGGCGGCCTTCGACGCGCGGCCAGGCAGCAGCTTGCGGAACTGGCGCCGAAACGTCTCGCTCATCGTCTCGCCGGTCGACAGCGCCTGGGTGGCGCCGACGGCAAAAAGCACATTGCCGATGTCCTGCGGCCAGTCCAGCCGGCGCAGGATTTCCGGGAACATGACGACCAGCAGGCCGCCGATGATCGCGCCCTCGGCGAAATGCGCGCCGGTCATCACCGACACCGCATAGAGCGACAGCGACTGCATCATGCTGAAGTTCTCGGAGACCAGCGTGCCGAGATAGCCGGCGAGCAAGCCCCCCGAAATGCCGGCGACGAAGGCGCTGATGGCAAAGGCCGAGAGCTTGGCGGTGGCGATGCTGACGCCGTGCGCGGCGGCTGCACGCTCGGAATGGCGCACCGCCAGCCAGGAGGCGCCGAGCCGCGAGCGGCCGACGAATTCGAGCGCAACCGCGATCGCCAGGTAGAACAGCAGGACGAAGACGAAATAGCCCTCGTCGCTGTCGAACAGCTCCGGCCGCGGCACCTGCAGGAAGTCGGTCTGACCGGGATAGGTCATGGTCGCCAGAATGGTGTCGAAAGCGGTGGCGAAGGAGAGCGTGACAATGGCGAGGTTGATGCCGCGCAGCCTCAGTGCCGGCAAGCCGATGGCGATGCCGAGCGGCACCGCCGCCAGGCCGCCGATCGGGATCCACACGGCCAGGCCGCCCGGCGCCTCGGCGAGGTTGAGATAGCCGACCGTCCAGGCGCCGACGCCGGCGAACGACATCTGGCAAAGCGCGATCATGCCTGTGCGGCCGGCGACGAGGCCGAGGCTCTGCAGCGCGACGCTGGTGATCAGCACCGAGGTGGCGAGGAAGACCCAGTAGGACGGCAGCAGGCCGGCATAGGCGACACCACCGGCCACCAGCGCCACGACGACGAGGCTCAACGAGGCTCGGAGACTAGCGCGCTTCATCCCAACGGGCCTCCCGCTGCGACCAGAGGAGAACGGAAAGCACCACGAGGAAGGGAATGGCGCTGCGGTACTGGCTGACGCTGTCTATGGAGCTTGCCAGCCCCTCGACGACGCCGAGCGCGATGCCGCCGGCAAGCGTCCACCAGAAGCTGCGGAAGACGCCGACGAGCGCGGCAGCGAGCGCCGGCACGACAAGCAGACTCAGCGTCATGAAATTCGGCGAGCGCTGCGGCGCGATGATCATCAGCGCGAAGGTGGTGAAGGCGCCGGTCATGCCCCACACCAGAAGCGACAGGAGCTGCACGCGCACGCCGAGCAGTTCGGCCGCCATCGGCCGGTCCGCCAGCGCGCGCAAATTGAGGCCGACCTTGGTCCGGTTGAGGAAGAGGTCGGAGAGGATGGTGAAGAGCACCGCCAGTCCAATGGTCAGCACCGAGGCGATGGTCACCTCGACGCCGGCGAGACGGAAGGCGGAGCCCGGGAACAGCTCCGGCATGTTGTGCGGATGCTGGCCGCCGGTGAGGCGCAGCCCGATGGCGATCAGGCCGACGAGCAGCGCGACCGTCACCGCCGCCTTGGTCGAGGCGCTCGCCTCGCCGAACGATCGCGTCATGATGTAGCCGACAGCGACGCCGGTCAGCGTGCCCGCCGCGATGCCCGCCAGCACCGAGGGCCAGATCGGGAAGCCGGCTTCATAGAGCGCGATGAGCACGAAGGTCCCGGCGGCACCGATCGCGGCTCCGGTGAAGTTCACCACCGCGACGAGCCTGTAGGTGAAGACGGCGCAGACGCCGAGCAAGGCATAGGTGCCCCCGGCCGTCAGTCCTGCCACGGCGGATGTGAGCAATGCGTTCATCTGATATCCCGATCCAAAGGACGGCACGGCAGCCGCCGCGCCGTCCGATTTAAGCGACCATCACTTGGCCTGCGGCAGCATCAGCCAGTCCGGCGTCTCGACCTTCCAGGCGCCGTTCTCGAGCTTCATCACCTTGGTGGCCTGCATCGGCGAATGCGTCTTGGCCTTACCGAAGACGTAAGCGCTGCCGGCGAGCGGGTTGGTGAGCGGCTGCATGTTGTGCAATGCCTTGGCGACGCTTTCGCGCGTCACCTCGCCATCGATCGAGGCGACGACCTTGAGGAACAGCTCGGCGGCAAGATAGCCGCCCTGCGAGAAGGCGGTGAGCGGCCGGTTTGCCTTCTGCATGTCGGCAATCCACTGCGCGTTGGCGGCCGAGTTCTTCTCGGTGTAAGGCTCCCACTCGGTGCCGACATAGATCGGCTGCTTGGTGTCGGCCAGCGCCTTGGCGACCTGCTCGGTGTAACCTGGCGCCAGAAACAGCCAGTTGATACCGGTGATCTTCTGCGCATCGACCGTCTTGATCAGCTGCACCACCTGCGGCTCGACCTGGTTGGTCAGCACCGCGTCGCAGCCGGCATCACGCGCCTTGATGGCGTAGGGTGTGAGATCGCCTTGGAAGGGCAGCGTCAGGTCGATCAGATGGATCTTCTGGCCGCTGATCTTCTCCCAGTTCTCGATCGCCTTCTTGTAGGCCTCCTGCGTGCCGCCGATGATGATGAAGAAGGCGCAGAGCTTTTTCGTCTTCAGCTCGTTGGCGGCGTAGTAGGCCATCGCGGTCGAGAGCGTGTAAGGCCCGACATTGACCGGCGCGACATTGGGCGAGGAGAAGCAGGCGGCGTCGACGCCGAGACCTTGTACCGAGAGGATCTTCTTGCGGCTGTAGGTGGTGGAATTGACGGCGCAGTCGAGCAGGCTCGCCGAGCCGACCAGCGCCACCGCCTCCTTGTTGTCGATCAGGTCGCGCGCGGCCTGCGCTGCCACCGCCGGATCGGCCTTGTCGTCGGCGATCGTGTAGTCGATCTTGCAGCCATTGATGCCGCCGGCGGCATTGACCGCATCGAAGGCGGCCTGCGTCGCCTTCGGCACTTCCGAGAAATCGGCCGGGCCGGTGACGGTCGATACGGCGCCGACCTTGATGGCGCCATCCTTGCAGGTCGGTCCGGCGGCCGATGCCGTGCCGGCCGTGGCAGAAAGGCCGATGCCGGCCAGTGCCGCCGCGAGCAGTCTCGATTTCCAATGCATGTTTTGCTCTCCCATTTTTGTCATGCGTTTCTCGGTTCAGGCGGCGGCGAGCACCGGCGATGCGATGCTGTCTGCGTCTATCGACGCGAATTTCACCAGCGTGCGCGCGATGGTCTCGCGCTCGATGTCGCGGACGATGAACACCAGCCGGGTGCGGCGGTCGGCGGACGGCCAGCGGTCGAGCCGCGCCGGCGGGTGGAAGACATGCTGCACGCCATGCAGGACGAGCGGCCGCTCCGGCTCGTCCGCGACATGCACGAGGCCCTTGAAGCGCAAAAGGTCCTCGCCCCTCAGCGCCGCGACATAGTCGAGCCAGCGCGCGAAGGCGTCCCATTCCACCGGCTTGTCGATGACGAAGCTGAAGGACTGGATGCCGTGATGCGCATCATGACGATGGTCGTGTTGGCAGTTCGGACCGCAATGATGGTCGTGATGCGCAACCGCTTCGAGCCGCGTGGCGATGCGCGTCACAGCCGCCGCGGCGTCGGCGGGCAGGCTTGCCAGCAGATCCAGCTCGATTTCACCGTTGCGTGCGACGGTCTGCTCGACCGTCGGCGCAAGATGATCGAGCCGGTGCAGCAGCGCGTTTAGAGCATCATCAGATACAAGATCGGTCTTGGTGACCAACAACCGATCGGCAACCGCTACCTGCTTGGTAGCTTCCACATGGCGTTCGAGCGTCGCCGCGCCGTTGACCGCATCGACCGTGGTGACGATGCCGCCGATGCGAAAACGAGCCATCAGCTCAGCTTCGGCCATCAGCGTGTGCAGGATCGGCGCCGGGTCGGCGAGCCCCGTGGTTTCGATGATCACACGATTAAGCGGCGGCGTTTCCCCAGCTTCGCTCCTGCGGTCGAGTTCCTTCAGCGTTGCGACCAGATCGCCGCGCACCGTGCAGCAGACGCAGCCATTGTCGAGCAGCGTGAACTGCTCCTCGCTGGCCTCGATCAGGAGGTGATCGAGACCGACGGCGCCGAACTCGTTGACGATGACCGCGGCTCCCGCCAGCGACGGCTTGCGCAGCAGGCGGTTGAGCACCGTGGTCTTGCCGCTGCCCAGGAAGCCGGTGAGGATCGTCACCGGGATCTTGGCGTCGTTTGAGGGTTCAGGCGCGCTCATAGACCACCCTCCCCTCGAAATATGTCGTCAGCACCTTGGTGTCGGCGAGGTCTTCGGCCGGCGTCTCCAGCACGTTGCGATCGAGCACGATGAGGTCGGCCGACTTGCCGATCTCGATCGAGCCGACCGTGTCGGCAAGGCCGATGGCGCGCGCCGAGTTGATGGTGAATATCTCGAGCGCGGTGGCGACATCGATCGCCTGCTCAGGCCAAAGCGACGCGCCCGGAAACGCGCCGCTCGGGTTGCGGCGCGTCACCAACCCCTCGATGCCGTCCCACGGATCGGGGTTGGGCATCACGGGCCAGTCGGAGCCGCCGGCAAGCAGCGCGCCGGCGGCAAGCAGGTCCCTGTTCGGCCAGAAGCGCAGCGCGCGCGCCTCGCCCATGGTCTGCTTGTGGCCTTCGAGGAAGCTCGTCGGATACCACAGGAAGGGCGAGAGATCGGCAACGACGCCAAGCTCGGCAAAGCGGGCAATGTCGGTCGGCGCGATGTAGCTCGCATGCGCGATGTGATGCTTGAGCTTCGTCGGCCCGTTGAAGGAGCGCACGACGTCGATGGCGTCCAGCGCCTGGCTGACGGCGGCGTCGCCGGCGCAGTGGATTTTCACGCCGAGGCCGAGCTTCTCGCATTTGCCGACCCAGCGGATCAGCTCCGGCACGGTGACGATGGTCGAGCCGTGGAAGCAGCAGCCGAGCACAGGATCCTTGGTGTAGGGCTCGTGGAAAGCGGCGGTGCGGGCGCCCGGCACGCCATCAAGGAAGATCTTCACGAAATCCGGCTTGGCATGGGCGCCGCGATACTGCTCGCGCAAGGCGATCAGTTCGTCGCCGGCGATGCCGAACATGAAGGAGGGCTCCACGGCAGGCATGGCCGACACCGACCAGGCGGTGAGCTCGCCGCGATCGTCGAGGCCCTTCAGCGCCGCAAGGATCGGCTGCATGGCGGCGGCGTCGAGGAAGGCTGTGACGCCGTAGGAATTGAGGGTCGCGATCGAGCGCGCCATCGCGGCGCGGTCCATCTCCTGCGTGTAATGGCCGGATTGCGCGATGGTGCGCTCGACGATGCCGGCGGCGGATTCGATCATCATGCCGGTCAGCGCGCCGGCGCCCGCATCGCGCCCGATCGAGCCCTTCTCCGGGTCCGGCGAGGAGGCGGAGAGGCCGGCCAGAGCAAGCGCCTGCGAATTGACCCAGCGGTTGTGATAGGTGTCGTCGCGCAGCATGACCGGCCGGCCTTGGCTGACCCGGTCGAGCGCCGCCAGCGCTTCCAGCCGGTTGAGCTTCGGCAGCAGGTCGCTGCCCCACTGGCCGCCGATGATCCATGATCCCTCGGGCGCCTTGACTGCCGCCTCGCCGACGTGCGCAATCAGCGTCTCGAAGCTCGCCGTCGGCGGGAAGCGCAGTTCGAACAATTCCGCCTGGCCGCCCATCATCAGATGCGCGTGCACATCGACGATGCCCGGCATCATCATCGCACCCTTGAGGTCGACGACGCGCGTGGAGGCGCCGGTCAACCCTGAAACATCCGCCGCCTCGCCGACCGCGACGATGCGCCCGCCCTTGACCGCAACGGCCGAGGCCCAGGGCCGCTTGCGGTCGAGCGTGTAGATGCGGCCATTGGTGAAAACCAGGTCGGCGCTTCTGTCCGGCATTTTTTTCCTCTCCTCTCCCTTCGACCGGCGCCCTCACGCCGGCCGAACGGACTAACTCCAGGTCACGTCACACCGCCCTGTTCTGCGTCGGCGCGCGACCGCCGCCATCCGCCACCAGCACCGCGCCGGTGACGAAGGACGCTTCGTCGGACGCCAAAAACAGGCAGCAGGAGGCGATCTCTTCGGGCTCGGCGACGCGGCGCAGCGCGATGCGGTTGGTCAACGCCGCGAACTCGTCTTCCGGTGTCGAGCCGTTGGCGGCTGCGGCCACTTTCATCTCGTAGACGCTCATCGGCGTGCGCACCCATCCGGGCGCCACCGCATTGGCGCGAATGCCGTCCGGGCCATGCGCGAAGGCGAGCGATCGCGTATAGGACACGAGTGCCGCCTTGCTTGCCGAATAGGAGGCATTCTGGCCGCTGGCGTTGAAGGCGCCGACCGAGGCGATGTTCACGATCGCGCCGCCGCGCTCCTTCAGCAGAGGCAACGCCGCGCGGCAGACCATCATCGAGCCGGTGACGTTGACGGCAAAACTCTTCGCCCAGGTCTCGTCGCTGAGCGTCTCCGGCTCGTCGAAGATCATTACGCCGGCGGCATTGACGACGATATCGAGGCGGCCGTCGCAGGCGTCGATGGCGCGGGCGATATCGGCGGCATCCGTGATGTCGCCGCGCACGGCGATGCCGCCGCTGGCCTTCGCCGCATCCTCCAGCACGTCCCCGCCATGGCCGAAGAGGACGATCCTGGCGCCGTGGCGGCCGAACAGCTCGGCGGTGGCGCGGCCCATGCCGGTGGCGGCACCGGTGACCATGGCCGTGCGGCCCTCGAGGCGGCGGCTCATGACAGCCCCCAATGCCGCTCGACGGCATAGCCGGTCTCCGGCAGGGTCGAGCCGCCGTCGACGACGATGGTCTGGCCGGTCAAGTATTTCGCCTGCTCGGAAGCGAGATAGAGCATGGCATAGGCGATGTCGTCGGCCTCGCCGAGCTGACCCATCGGAATGAATTGGCCGAGCCGGTCCGCTACGTCCGGCTTGCTCATGGTGCCGCGGCCGGGCTTGGCGATGAAGCCCGGCTCGACGCCGTTGACGGTGATGCCGTCGCGCGCGAATTCGAAGGCGGCGCCGCGGATGAAGGCGTTGACGCCAGCCTTGGCCGCCGAATAATGCGCGCCGCCTGCCATCGCCACACGCGCCGACACCGACGAGGTGACGAGGATGCGGCCGAAGCCGTTGGCGCGCATCACCGGCGCCGCCGCCTGCGCCAGCCAGAAGCAGGCCTTGAGGTTCACGGCCAGCGCCTCTTCGAGCTTGTCCTCGTCGAGTTCCTCGACCGAGGCCCAGGGACAGCCGCCGGCGTTTTGGACGACGATGTCGAGACGGCCGGCCTCGCGCGTGACGTCGCCGACGAGTGTGTGAATCGCGGCGCGGTCGAGCCCGGCAAGCGCAACAGCGCGAGCGGCAAAGCCGCGCGCCGAGAGATCGGCAGCAAGCGCCTGTGCGACATCGAGCGTGCGGTTGGCGATAACGACCGAGGCGCCGGCTTCGGCGAAGCGCGTGACGATTGCCGCACCTATGCCGCGCCCGCCGCCGGTCACCAGCGCCACCTTGCCCGTGAGGTCGAACGGGGCCGCCATCACTTCACACGACGCCCGCGCCGCGAACCAAGTCGACGAAGCGGGCGAAGACGTCCGTATGGCGATCGACATCGGCCGGTGCGGTCGCCGGGCACATCAGGAACATGGTGTGGAACGGCGTCACCAGTATGCCTTCGTTCATGTAGAAGGCGTGCAGCAGCGTCTCGAGGTCGCCGCGCCGGCCGGCAATGACGTCGGCGCCTTTGCGCGGCGGGTTCGGCATGAACATGATCTCGGTGCGGGCGCCGACCTGCGTCACATGCCAGGGCAATTTGTTGGTTCGGATGATGCCCCACGCGGCGTCGGCAAGCCGCGAGGCGTTGGCGATCATGAGCTCGAAGTTCGCCGGCGTCAGCACCTCTTCCAGCACCGCGCGCATGGTGGCGACGGTGAGCGCGTTGCCGGCAAGCGTGCCGCCTATGCCGAGATGCGCCGACTGGCGCACGCGCGGATTGACCATCGGCACGATTGTCCACAGCCGCTCGGCGATCTCCTGCGAGACGCCGAACACGCCGACCGGGATGCCGCCGGCGATCGCCTTGCCGGCGACCAGCATATCGGGCTCCAGCCCATGCAGCGCGGTGTAGCCGCCGGGGCCGCTGGAGATGGTGTGCGTCTCGTCGATGATCAGCACCGTGCCGGTGCGGCGCGTGATCTCGCGCAATGCTTGGTGAAAACCGTCGGCGACCGGGATCATGCCGAAATTGGTCATCAGCGGCTCGGTCAGCACGCAGGCGACGTCGCCATGCGACAGCGCTTCCTCGAGCGCCGCCACGTCGTTGAATTCGACTACCCGGGAGACGGCGGAATGGTCGACGCCGTTCGGATGGATCATGTTGCGCATGCCGACGCGGCCGTCGCGGATCTCGACATGCGCCTCCTCGACGCCGCCATGATAGCAGCCCGAGAAGACCAGCACCTTGTCGCGGCCGGTGATCATGCGCGCGATGCGGATGGCGCCGCGATTGGCGTCGGTGGCCGAGGTGGTCAGCGTCCAGTAAGGCAGGCAAAAGCGCCGCGTGAGTTCTTCACCGACCCAGAGGCTGTCCTCGGTGGGCAGCATCATTGTGGTGCCGTTCTGCAGTTGATGAAGCGCCGCGCGGGTTACCGCCTCCGGCGCGTGGCCGCACATGCCGCCGGTGTCGCCGAGCGCGAAGTCGACATAGTCGTGGCCGTCGATGTCGCGGATATGCGCGCCGCGCGCCGAAGCGGCATAGACCGGGAAGCCGCCGGCCCAGCGCCGCATCCAGTGCGACGGCCCGCCATAGAGGAAGTGCTTCTTGCCCTCTTCCCAGGCCGCCGCCGAGCGCGGATGCGTGTCGAGGAAGCGCGCCTGCTGGCGGTCGAGCAGGTGTTCAATCGTCGCGGGTTGCAAATCGTTTCTGCTGGCGGCCATCACGGCGCTGAACTCTCCCTGACGCGCAAAATTCCGGGGCGCTTAACCGTTCCCAGTCGGTTCATTATTTGAACCATTGTTTTGTATGTTATATGCACACTGCAAGCTGGATCGGCTTCTGTCAAGTTAATTCACATGCGAAGTATCTCGGAGAAGGCATCATGAGCACAGTGGGCAAGGCGGTGTCGCTGTTGGAGCTGTTCACGCTGCACGAGCCGGAGATCGGGCTATCCGATCTCGCCCGCCGGGCTGGGCTGGACAAGGCCACCGCCCGGCGCCTCTTGATGGCGCTCGCCGCCCACCGGCTGATCGAGCAGGAGCCGCGGAGCCGCCGCTACCGGCTGGGCGCCGGCCTGTCGCGGCTCGCACGCATTCGCGACGCGCATTTCCCCTTCGTGCGCCTCGCGGCGCCGGTGATCCGGGAACTCGCGCTCGAGACCGGCGAGACCGTGCATCTGTCGGAATTCAGCGCCGGCGCGCTGCTCACCGTGCATGTCGAACTGTCGGCCAAGGCCAACCGGGTCAATGTCGATGTCGGCCAGGTGCTGCCGCTGCACGGCACGGCATCGGGTATTGCCTTCCTCGCCGCCTCGCGGCTGGAAGTGGTCAGCGCCTATCTTGAGAAGCCTTTGCAGGCCTTCACCGCGCATACGATGACAGGGCCGGACACGCTGGCAAAAGCCATCGCGTTTGCAGCGGCAAGCGGCTATTCGCGCAGCTCGCAGGGTTATGAGGAAGGCGTGCACAGCATAGGTGCCGCGATCCTCGGCGCTGACGGCCAGCCGATCGGCACGTTGTCGATCGCCTCCCCCGTCTCACGCGTCGACGACAAGGTGGCGGCCGGCCAGGGCGAGGCGGCGGTCAGGGCGGCCAGGCTGATCACTGCACGGCTGACCGGCGAGGCATAACGTCATCTCTGCCGTTGCGGCAGAGATGGTTAGCGTGTTAACTTCCGAGCTGGACGCTTCGGGCATTGCCCTGGCGCCACAATCCCGCGACAAAGACGGGAAGTCTGGTTTGAGCATGATCTTTCCGAAAACCGGTTTCGACATTTCGGGATCATGCTCTGGAGGAGGAAACGATGCATGCTGCCGCCCACCATGTGAGCGTCGCCGACGGCGAGGCCTTCCTGTCCGCGTCGCGGATGCTGTTCGGTCCGATCACCCAGCGCTTTTCGCGCGGCGAAGCACCGTCGCTGCCGAAGCTGGTCTCGGTCAATCTGGGCTCCTGCCGCCTGTCCGAGATCAGGGCGAAATCGCATCTGGTCGTCAACGATCGCGCCTTCTGGCGCAGCTTCGACCCCGACGCGATCAAGATCCTGATGCAGCTCAAGGGCCGCAGCCGCTTCGAGCAGCAGCAGACGGCGATAGACCTCGGCCCGCGCGCTGCGATCATCTACGATCCGGTGCGCGCCTATTCGCTGCAGAACCTTTCCGATGTCGACCAGCTTATCCTGCAGGTGCCGCGCTCGACCTTCGGCGACGAGACGCTGGCGCGCCTTTCGGCGCCGGTGCCGCTGCCCGGCGAGGACGACAGCCTGACGCATATCGTGTCGGGCCTGATGCAGATGGCGATCGGCGAGGCGCACAAGCTGGACGAGGCCGGCTGCCGCCGCGTCGGCGAAAGCCTGATTCAGCTCGTCAACGGACTGATCCAGGCCAAGCCGATGGCGCCGGAATTCCGCCGCTCGCCGCTGGAAGCTCTTCGTGAAAGGATCGTCGCCTATATCGACGCCAATCTCGCCCGCAGCAGCCTGTCGGCGGAAGACATCGCCCGCCATATGGGCTGCTCCCGACGCTACCTGCACCGCGCCTTCGAAGGCGAAGGCGCCACACTGGAGCGCTTCGTCTGGGACAGGCGGCTGGAGCGCAGCAAGGAAGAGCTGCTCTCGCCCGCGCGCGCCTCAGCCTCGATCTCCGAAATCGCGTTTGCGTGCGGGTTTAATTCCAGCGCGCATTTTTCGCGGGCGTTCAAGAGCAAGTATGACGTGGCGCCACGGGAACTGAGGGAGCGGGTGCGGGCTGTGGTGCATTGAGGGCAGGAACGCATGACCTGTCGCATCGGCCGGCTCGATAGAAAGCAGCCGCTGGGGCGACTGCCAGACGAGCAGACAGCGCCACGAGCAGGCATCGAATGAAGCCTTCCTGCTTCCCACAAACAGGAAATGGCTACCTGACCTTGATAACGACCTTGCCCTTGGCACGTCCTGTTTCGACATAAGCCAGAGCCTTGTTGGTCGCTTCAAATGGAAAGACCCGATCCACGACCGGGCGGATTGCCCCGGACTCGACCAGGGAAGTGATTTTGCCCAGCTGATCGCCCTGCGCCCACATGAAGAGGAACGAATAGTTCACGCCACGGCGCTTGGCTTTGGTCCGAATAGCGCGGCTTAGAAGGCGCAGAACCATCCTAAGCATCACGTTCAGTCCCTTTTCCCTGGCAAATTCGGGATCCGGTGGACCGGAGATGGAAATGAGCTTCCCGCCTGGTTTCAGCACATTCAGGGATTTTTCAAGCGTTTTGGCGTCCTGACTGTTCAAGACGACGTCGTAGCCCGACAGAACTTTCTCGAAGTCGTCCTTCCTGTAGTCGACGACGGTGTCGGCGCCGAGACCTTTCACCAGATCGGCGCTCGCTGCGCTGGCCGTTGTCGCAACGGTCGCGCCGAGGTGCTTGGCCAACTGAATGGCGATTGATCCAACGCCGCCGGATCCGGCCTGGATAAAGACTTTCTGCCCTTTCCTCAGGCTTGCCCTTTCGACGAGCGTCTGCCAGGCGGTCAGACCGACCAGAGGGATCGAGGCTGCCTCTTCCATGCTTAAGTTTTTGGGCTTCAAGGCAACGTCGGCTTCATTGATGGCGATGGATTCGGCGAACGTCCCTATCCGTCCATCGCGCGGGCGTGCGTAGATTTCATCGCCGGGCTTGAACTTGCGAACTTTTGATCCGACCCGGACGACCCGCCCAGCCACGTCGTGGCCCAGGATGAACGGCCGGCGATACGGCAGGATGAGCTTGAATTCGCCGGTTCTGATCTTGGAATCCAGCAGATTCACCCCGGCAGCATGGACCTCGACCAAGACATCGTTGTCCTGAAGCTCCGGCTCCGGCATCTCGGCCAACCGCAGAATGCCCTTCTTATTATACTTATCGACAACGAATGCCTTCATGGCAGTTACTTTCTATGATTGTCTGTTGGGTGTTCCGGGACGGAACAAGCCCCAGCGTTTCGGCTGCAACGCCGCATGTGAGAAAGGCGTCAGGCCTCGAGGAAGGACACTGCTTTGGGGACGAAATCGGTGTAATTCTGAAAGACCCCGCCATGCCCGGCATCCGGGTAGATCACCAGATGCGCCCTCGGGATGCGCCGGGCGAGGTCATAGGTATTGCTGCTCGGCACCATCCTATCCTGATCCCCATTCGCAACCAGAGTGGGAATGCGGATGGCGCTCAGGTCTTGCGGCGCCTGCAGTCCATAGGCCTTGATCGCCTTGAATTGCGCGCTGAGCGCGCGCAGCGATATCGCCTTGTCCCGGTTGGTCCTGCGCTCCTTCAGCCGGTCCAGAAATGCGTTCGCGGCGCGGCGACCATTCGGCGTCCTTGTGAAGAAGAGATAGTATTTCGGGTCTCGAAAAGTCAGCCAGCCCTTGATCATGTCCACGATCGTCAGCGGCGTCACCTTGTCGATGCCTTCACCGCCTGCCGGCCCTGTGCCGGCCAGGATGAGTTTGCGCACAAGCCTAGGCTCAGTCAGAACGATATCCTGCGCCACGAAGCCGCCGAGTGAAAAGCCGAAGAGATCGACTTCTTCGATTCCCAAGGCCCGGATAAAGGCGACCGCGTCCCGCGCCATCTCGGGTATGGTGGACGGCGTTTTGCCACCCGAAGCACCGATGCCGCGATTGTCGACGGTGATCACCCAGCGTGTCGCGGCGAGGCCATCGACGATGCGTGGATCAAAGTTGTCCAGCTGAGCGCCGAGGTGGTTGAGCAGGATCACCGGCACGCCGGTCCTGGGCCCGAGTTCCCGGTAGACAAATGCCGTACCACCGACATCGACAGAGCGGGTCGGAGTGTCCCGGAACAATGCGCGGAAATGGGGGGCCTGATTGAATGTATGCGTCATGCTTGCCACTTCCGTCCTATGGCGCCTGACCAATTGTGTTGTGGTTGCCAGTCTCATGTGCGTGAAATCCTCTGCCTTGCTGTTGTTCAGACCGGCAAGCGGAACTGCTTGCGCAGGCTCTTGTCGAATATCCCTGCGGGGGCAAAACGGCGCAGCATGCTGACCTGCCGCGCCGCCTTGCCGGCGGTATAACGCCGCCGCGGACGGGCATCGGTCGCTGCCCTGACGACCACCTCCGCCACCACCTCCGGCCGGTCGGCTATCGGCATCACATCGCGAAGGAGCGCAGCGACCCCGGCCCGCGCATTATCGTATTCCTTCAACAGGGAATCCGGCTCGATTCCGTTCTGGTCGAAGACGGTACGCACGAATGCCGGCTCGATGACGGAGACGCGAATATTAAAGGCACGAACCTCGTGATCGAGCGATTCCGAATAGCCCTCAAGCGCGTGCTTGACCGCCGAGTAATGAGCTGAGTATGGCGCGGGTACCAATCCCAGAATCGAGCCGATATTGATGATGCGCCCTTGGCCGCGCCGCCGCATCGACGGCAATACCGCGTTGGTCATCCGCATGACGCCGAACAGATTGACGTCGAACAGGGCTTGAACTTGGGCGACCGAGGATTCCTCGGCACCCCCAAGCAGGCCGACGCCGGCGTTGTTGACCAACAGGTCGATCCTGCCGGTTCGCGATAGCACGGTCGAAACGAGCGTGTTGACGGCGACATCGTCAGTCACGTCGCAAGCCAGCATCGTCACCCCATCCGGGCCGTTGCCGGCCTCGCGGCGACTTGTTCCGAAGACAGTGAACCCCGCCCGCGCCAAGGCTTCGGCGCTGGCGCGGCCTATGCCCGAGGAGGCTCCGGTCACGATTGCGGTTTTTCCAGAATTCGCATTCATTTTGATGCTCCAAACTCAGGGGGCTAGCTTATTTTCATTGATTGAATTATGATTGTAATATCAGATTATGATCATAATGCAATAGCAAATCGGAAGTGAGAACATGCGCTACGAAAAAGGACGGAAGGACGCGTCACGCAGCCGGATCATGGAGGTCGCCGCCGAACGTTTTCGATGCGACGGCATCGCTGCGTCCGGGCTTGCAAGCATCATGAGCGACGCCGGGCTGACGAACGGGGCCTTCTATCCGCATTTTCAGTCCAAGGCGGAGCTTGTCCGGGAAAGCGTGGCGGAGGCCCTGGAGGCTCAGTCGCGTCAATTGCAGGAAGCGTTGGCCTCTGGCGGCCTGGATATGGCCATAGAGGCGTATCTGTCGGCCGAGCACCGGGACAGTCCGGGAAAGGGCTGCGCTTCAGCCGCGCTGTTGCCGGAAATTGCGCGTCAGCCGCCTGAAACGCGGAAACTCTATGCTGAGCGCTTACACACTTTGGTGCGCCAGATAGCTGAAGCTCTTCCGCAGACCAAAGACCCCGAGGGCGCTGCGTTGAGCATTTTTGCTGCGCTCATCGGCGCGCTGCAACTGGCGCGCGCCCTGGAAGGGACGGAATTGTCGGATCGCATTCTTGCGGCAGGGAAGGATGCGGCGCGGGTGCTGATCCAGCAGCGTTAGACGAGGGCGGCGCGCCGCCCATCATCCCTGGGCACGCAGAGTTCCTCAGGCGGGCCGCGCCGAGCGCGCCTTGTCACATGAGCGAGCGGATCGGTTAAGGCCGCGAAGGGCTCAAACCGTCACGACGATCTTGCCGAACTGCTCGCCCGATTCGAGGAAGCGGTGCGCCTCGACGATCCGCTCGAACGGAAAGGTCCTGGCAATCACGGGCTTCAGCGCGCCCGATGCGAGGCCGTCGAGAATGAAGCGCTTAGCTGCTTCCAGCCGCTCCGGATCACCGGTGATTTCGTGGACGAGGTAGCCGCGCAACGTCAGCGTCTTGGCCAGCACCTCGAGCAGCGGGAACGGCGTCGGCTCGGGGCTCAGGCCGCCATATTCGAGGAGGATGCCGCCGCGCGACATCGCGGCCGTCAGAGGCGTGAAGATCGGGCCGCCAACAGCGTCGAGCACGACGCGCACGCCCGCCGGCGCGATCTCCTTCAGCCCCGCTTCGAGGTCTTCTTCCTCGGAAGCCACGACATGGGAAGCGCCCGCAGCGAGCAGCGCCTCTTTCTTGGCGGACGTCCGCGTCACGGCTATCGGCACGGCGCCGACGCTGTTGGCGATCTGGATGGCTGCCAGCCCGACGCTGCTCGAAGCG
This sequence comes from Mesorhizobium tamadayense, assembly GCF_003863365.1. Taxonomy (GTDB): domain Bacteria; phylum Pseudomonadota; class Alphaproteobacteria; order Rhizobiales; family Rhizobiaceae; genus Mesorhizobium; species Mesorhizobium tamadayense. The sequence continues at coordinate 34,959 of NZ_RQXT01000024.1, forward strand.
GCGGTGATGACGACGGGCTCGCCGCGGCCGAGACGGGCGATATCGACCAGCGCGCCATAGGCGGTGAGATACTGCATCCATGTCGCGGCGGCCGCTTCAAAGCCGAGCGACGGCGGATGCTTGACGACGAGCTCGGCCGGAAAGGTGACGAGTTCACCATAGGCCGGCCAGCGCGGCATCGAGCGCGGCGGGATGATGCTGACCGCATCGCCCGGCGCGAAGCCGTCGACGCCGTCGCCGATCGCTTCGACTATCCCGGCCGCCTCAAGGCCGAGGCCCGAGGGCAGCGTGGGCGTCTCGATGTAGGTGCCCTTGCGCATCGAGGCCTCGGCGCGGTTCAGGCCGAGCGCCTTGACACGGATCCGCACGTCGCCCGGACCGGGCGGCGGAACCTCGACATCCTCGATGCGCAGAACCTCCGGACCGCCGTGCCGGTGAAAGCGAACTACCCGTGCCATCCGTTCAACTCCAAATCTAGGTGACGGAATGACTATGCAGACGCCTTTCTGCCCAATAAATCTGGCTTTAGGGAGAACAGTAGAAACCAACGGTTTGGAATATGGATCGCCTCGAAAGCATGGAAGTGTTCGTGAAGGCTGTCGATCTCGGCTCGTTCGCCGCCGCCGCGGCGGCGCTCGACCTGTCGGGTCCGATGGTCGGCAAGCATGTCCGCTTCCTAGAAGAGCGGCTCAGCGTGCGGCTGCTCAACCGCACGACGCGCCGGCAGAGCCTGACCGATTTCGGGCGTGCTTATTACGAGCGCTGCCGAATCGTGCTGGCGGAAGCAGAAGCCGCGGACGCGTTGGCGGCGGAGCAGTTGTCCGAGCCGCGCGGCAAGCTGCGGGTGACGATGCCGGCGCATTTCGGCAGACACTGCGTCACGCCGATCCTGCTCGAGCTTGCGCGCCGCTATCCGACGCTCGAGCTCGACCTGTCGCTCAGCGACCGTTTCGCCGATCTTGTCGAGGACGGCTTCGATCTGGCGATCCGCACCGGAACGCTCGACGACCGGGCCGGCATCATCGCGCGCCGCGTGGCGCGCCAGCGCATGATCGTCTGCGCTTCGCCGTCATACATCGCAAGATTCGGCCAGCCGGCCGGCCTGGAGGATATCGCCGGCCATCAGGCGGTGATCTACCGGCGGCTCGGCCATGTCCTCCAGCCCTGGCTGTTTCCGCGCGTCGACGGCGCTGTCGCGGAGATCGCCCCGGCCGGACGGCTGCGGCTCGACGACCTCGACGCCATCGCGGACGCCGCGACCGACGGCATGGGGCTCGCCTGGCTTCCCTTCTGGCTGGTCCGCTCGCGGATTGACGCCGGCAGGCTTGTCCGGCTGCTGCCGGACCGGGCGGATTATCTCTACGACTGCCACGCGCTCTGGCTGCAGACGCCGCATCTGCCGCTGAAGGTGCGGCTGGCCGTCGATGCGCTGGCGGCGGGGCTGCCGAGACTGATGAGCTAGGCGATCGTCAGGCCGACTTCAGGCGCCGCATCACACCCAGCCGCGTCAGCCCTTTCGGCAGGAACAGCATCGCCAGGATGATGGTCAGGCCGGAGATCACCGGGTGATAGTCGGGCACGACGATACGCGCCAGGTCGAACACCGCATACATCACCAGCGCGCCGAGGATCGGGCCGAGCAGCGTGCCGGTGCCGCCGACCACCGTCATCATCAGCGGCAACAGCATCCAGTCGAGGTGGAACACCGAGTCCGGCCCGACATGGAAGATGTAGTAGGTGTAGAGGCTGCCGGCGACGCCGGCGATGAAGGCGCTGCCGGCGAAGGCCGCGACCTTGACCTTGAGGATATCGATGCCGTTGGCGGAGGCCGCCATCTCGTCGTCGCGCACAGCGATCAGCGCCAGACCGTAGCGCGAGCGCATCAGCGCGCGGATGGCGAGCGCGGTCCCCACCATCAAGCCCAGCCCGACCCAATAATGGGGACGCAGCGTGTCGAAGCTGCTGGCGGGCGCGACGATGCCGAAGGCGCCGCCGGTAAAGTCGCCGCCATTGACGAAGAGCACCTTGACGATCTCGCCGAAGCCGAGCGTGCCCAGCGCGAAATAGTCGCCATGGAGCTTGGACAGAAGCGGCAATCCGATGAGCACCGCCGCGAGCGCCGCGACTAGGCCGCCGAGCAGCATCGTCACCGGATCGAAATAATAGATGCCGGGGTAGGCGTCGTAGAGCGAGCCCCAGAGATAGTTGCCGCTCCACAGGATCGCGGTGGTGTAGGCGCCGAGCCCGAAGAAGGCATGGCTGCCGAGGCTGATCTGGCCGCCGTAGCCGGCGACCAGGTTCCAGCTCTGCGCCATGACAGCGTAGAGGAAGACGAAGAACAGAAAGGAGAAATAGTAGGCGTCGACGGCGCCAGGCAGGAACGGCAGCAGCGCCAGCGCTGCGACGACGACGATTGCGATCCATTGCAGGGCTCGGCTCATCGTCTCAAGCCTTCTTGTAGGGCCGGCTGAATAGACCTTCCGGTTTGAACATCAGCACCAAAAGGAACACTCCGTAGGCGATCGCATTCGTCCAGCCGCCGCTGATGAAATACTGGACGTAGGCCTCGATCAGGCCGAGCAGGATGCCGCCGGCGAGCGCGCCGGTGACGTTGCCGATGCCGCCCAGCGCCAGTGCCACCAGCGCCTTCAGGCTGAAGATGAAGCCGGCGAAGGGGTTGAACGGAAAGGTGGTCGCCACCGCGACACCCGCCGCACCCGCCAGCGCAATGCCTATGGCGAAGGCAATGGCGTTGACGCGGTGCGGGCTGATGCCCATCAGCATTGCTGAGTCCATGTCCTCGGAGGCGGCGCGCACCGCCTTGCCGACAATCGTCTTGCGCAGGAAGAGCATCACCAGCCCGGTGCCGGCGAGCGCGATGAGGAAGCCCATCGAGCGGGTGAAGGAGGTGCGCACGCCGAAGAGCTCGATGCCGCTCGCCGTGTAGCTCGTCACCACCCCGGCAGTGTTGCCGCCCCACACGACGGTCATCAGGTTCTGGACCAAAAACATCAGGCCGACGGCGATCAGCAGCGAGACGTTGCGGTCCTCTTCTGCCGCCGCCTTGCGGAACAGGCCCTGATAGATCAGCCAGCCGACGCCGAGCCCGACCGGCACCACGATGAGGAGCGATAGGAACGGATCGATGCCGAGGCCGTAGAACAGCGCCCGCACGAAATAGGCGGCCAAAATGATCATCGCGCCCTGGGCGAGGAAGATCAGCCGCATGGTGCCGAAGATGAGGCTGAGGCCCACCGCGGCGACGCCATACATGGCGCCGCCGAGCGCGCCGTTGAGCGACAGCTGGAAGAGGATGTCGGGTGGCGGGAGATTGAACATTTTCTACTCCAACACGCCCATATAGGCCTTCTGGATTTCGGGATCGGCGAGAAGCTCGGCGCCGGTGCCATGCATGGCGAGCGAGCCCGTCTGCAGCACGAAGGCATAGCCGGCGACCTTCAGGGCCTGGTGGATGTTCTGCTCGACCAGCAGAATGGTGACGCCCTGGCGGTGCAAGGTCTGGATCAGCGCGAACATCTGCTGCACGACCAGCGGGCTGAGGCCCAGCGACGGCTCGTCGAGGATGAGCAGCGACGGCTCCGACATGGTGGCGCGCGCGATCGCCAGCATCTGCTGCTCGCCGCCGGAAAGCGAGCCAGCCTTCTGATGCGCGCGCTCCTTCAGCCGCGGAAACAGCGTGTAGGCCTTGTCGAGCAATTCCCTGGTGCGCGACCGCGCCTTGGGCTGGAAGGCGCCGAGCTCGAGGTTTTCCAGCACCGTCATCTGGCGGAACAAGCCGCGCCCTTCCGGCACATGGGCGATGCCCATGCGGGCGATCTCCTGCGGCGCCTTGCCGACCAGAGAGTCGCCGGCCAGGCGAATGTCACCGGCTTTCGGTTTTAGCAGGCCGGACACGGTCCTGAGCAGCGTCGTCTTGCCGGCGCCGTTGGCGCCGACGATGGCGACGATCGTGCCGGGATCGACATGGAGCGACACGCCCCACAGCGCGCCGACATCGCCATAGGCGACTTCAAGATCGCTCACTTCAAGCAGCCGGTTCGCCAAGATAAGCCTCGATGACTTTGCGGTTTTGTGCGACCTCGTGCGGCGTGCCGTCGGCGATCTTCTCGCCATGGTCGAGCACGATCACCCGGCTGCACACTTTCATGATGGCGTCGACCTTGTGCTCGACCCAAAGCATCGAGACGGCCTTCTCGCTACGAACACGGCGGATGACGTCCACCATGCGCTGGATCTCGGTCGGGTTGAGGCCGGCCATCGGCTCGTCGAGCAGAAGCAGCGCCGGCTCGGAGGCGATCGCCCTCGCGATCTCCAGCATGCGGCGATCGGAGAGGGTCATATGCGCGGTGCGCATGTCGCGCCTTGCCGTCAGGCCGACCAGCTCGAGCGCCGCATTGGCCGCCTCTGTCGCATGCTTCACGCGCCCCCCTGCCCCATAAACGGTGCCGACCATGACGTTCTCGAAGGCGGTCATGGTGAGGAAGGTGCGCACGAGCTGAAAGGTGCGCGCGACGCCCAAACGGCAGATGCGGTGCGGCGCCGTGCCTGTGATGTCCTGTCCACGAAACAGCACTCGCCCCTCGCTCGGCGCATAGATGGCGGTGATGACGTTGAAGAGCGTCGACTTGCCGGCGCCGTTGGGGCCGATCAGCCCGATCAGCTCGTTGCCGCCGACGGCAATGTCGATGTTGTTGAGGACGACAAGCCCGCCGAAGCGCTTCTTGACCGCCTCGAGGCGCAGCAAGGTGTCGTCCGCCTGCATCGTGCTTCTATCCCTCCCTGGTGACGATGTCGGGGCGGCCGCGCCATGGCGACCGCCTCGCCCGCCAGTTCTATTTCGTCAGCGCTTGTCCCAAGCCGGAGCCGGCTTGTAGGTCCAGTCGCCGTCAGGGTAGATGAGCTGGTGCTTGCCCTGCCACCATTGCGTGGCGACGCTCGGGATCAGCGCGAAGCCGGTGTCGTCGAACTTCAGGTCGCCGACCACAGTGTCCTTGAACTCCTGGCCGAAGATCGCGTCGTGGATCGCCACCGCATCGGTACTGCCGGCCTTCTCGATCGCCTGCGCCAGCACTTGCGCGTTGGCGTAGAAGGCGCCGACGGTGACGGAGTCCTTCTTGAACTCGGCCTCGTAGCGGTCGCCGAGCTCTTTGGCGCCCTTGTAAGGATAGCTCGCCGACCAGAAGCCGTCGGTCAGGATGTAGTCGGAGTCGGGTCCCAGCGCTTCGTGGAACTCGCCGGTCCAGGTGCCCTTCCAGCCATGCAGGTAAGGCACGGAGAAGCCGAGCTCCTTCATCTGGCGAAGCAGCGTGATGGTGTCGGCCGGCGAGCCGAAGACCAGCATGGCGTCGACATCGGAAGCCTTCAGCTTGGTGATCAGGGCCGAATAGTCGGTGGCGCCGATCGCCCAGGGATCGTCGACGGCGAAAGCGTAGCCGTATTTCTTCGCCGCCGCCTCGAAGGCGCCGCCAAAGCCCTTGCCGTCGGGCGAGTCTTCCGAGACCAGCGCCGGATGCTTCGGCTTTTCACTGGCCGGCAGCTTGCCCCAGATCTGGAACGGCACCTCGGCGCCGGGGCCCGGATGGAAGAAGAACAAGGCCGAGTATTTCAGCTTCAGCGGCTGCCATTCGAAGGGAAAGGCCGTCGTGATCATGTAGAACTTCTTGTATTTTTCCGCGACGATGGCGCCGGCGATGTTCATCGGTCCGGAATGGGTCGAAAGCAGCGCGTCCACCTTCTGCACCTTGATCAGGTTTTCCAACGCCGAAGCCACCTTGCCCTCGGAGCTTTCGTCGTCGGCGACAACCAGCCTCACCGGCAGCTTCTTGCCGGCTGACTTGACCATGATGCCGCCGGCCTTGTTGATGTCGGCGACCGCCTGCTCATAGGCCCATTTCTGCTCCTTGCCGTCGCCGGCGAGAGGCCCGGTCAGCGAGATCGGCGCGCCGATGACGATCTCGTCGCCGGCGGCATTGGCGACGACCGTGCCGCCAAGCCCAAGCGCGGTGGTCAGCAGCAAGCCGGCCAGCATTCCCTTCAGACTGATTTCCATTCCATCCTCCCAGGTTTTCATCGGGCCGCCTCCTCCGGGCGAGCCCGCATCCACTGCGCCGATGCCTCAGCTCATCGCGTCTGCGACCAGCTTGGTGTCGGTGAACTGCTCGAAGCTGACGGCCTTGCCGTCCTGCATCTCCCAGACATGGACGACGCGCGCCGTCATCTTCTTGCCTGTCTTTTTGTAGGTGCCCGAATAGGTGCCGATGCCGACGATCGTCGCGCCGCCATCGACCAGCTTTTCGAGCGCGAAAGTGTAGCCGTCCCAGTCCTCGCCGATGCGCTTGAAGACGCCGGCGATGACGGCATCGGGACCGACATAGGTTCCGGCATAAGGAAAGCCGGCCATCTCGGTCCAGGCGGTGCGCCCGGTGATCGGCGCCATCATCGCTGCAAGATCCTTGGCGTCGGAGCCGGCATAGTGGGCCTTGATGGCATCGTAGTTCTTGTTGCTCATCATCCTGCTCCGCGCGCTCAGACCGGCGCCCTGTCGGCGTCGTAGGCAGTTCTCGATTTCTTCTCGATGAAGGCGCCAGCCGGCTTGTTCTCGACCTTGCCGTGGCTGGTCACGCCGAGGAATTTTCCGGTCGAGCGCATCGTGTCCCAGTTGTAGAAGAACAGCGAGGCGACCGGGATGATGAACTCGCGGAAACCGAACAAATACTGGTTCTCGTCGAACTTCCAGGTGGTGGCGAGATCGACGTCGCCATGGCCGCGCTGCACCCCGACGAGGTTCTGCCAGGCATAGCGTTCTGAGCTCAGGTAAATGTGCTCATAGATGTGGTTGGGACTGTAGGTGTAGTGCGCGGTGAGCCCGATCAGGTCGCGCGTCGGCGCCGGCTCGCCGCCGCTCGGCGGAACCGCCAGATCGCCGAGCACGCCGGCCGCGTAGACTTGCGCGACGCGCGGCTCGCCCGGCGCTTCGCCGGGCTCGCGCACCCGCTCGCGCACCGAGAGCACGCGGCGCGTCTTGGTGTTGACGATGAAAGCCTCATCCTCTGTCGGCTTTGCGGCGAAGGTCATGTTGATGAAGAAGACCTGCGGCGCCACTTCCAGAGCCTCGTACCAGTCGGCGCCGGCCTCGCTGGCCTCGCTCCAGGCCACCGTATCGGCGGCGGTGAAGGCGAGATCGATGACGCGGCCGGTCTTCAGCGTGATCTTGAAGGTTTGGCCGCGCAGCGCATCGGTCGTCGGCAGCCGGTTGGTGGCGATGCCGGCGGCGAAGTCGTCGAAATGCTTCCAATCGGCGGGTCTGTTCTGGTCGTTCATCGCCATCTCCAAATCAATCGACAAAAGCGAGCGTCGGCAGATCGACGACAGTGGCGCCGCCGTCGACGGTCAGGATCGATCCGTTCATCATCGCCGCCTCGCTTGAGGCGACGAAGCAGATGACGTTGGATACCTCTTCGGGCGTCGCAGGGCGGCCGAGCGGCACGTCCTTGGTGACGAGGCGGTAGGCCTCATCGATCGAGCCCAGCCCGTGCTTCTCGACGATCACCTGCATCTGCTCGTCGGCCATGGCGGTCGCTACCCAGCCCGGGCAGATTATGTTGGTGCGCACGCCTTGGCGGCCATAATCGCGCGCCAGCGATTTGCCGAAGCCGACGCAGGCATGTTTCATGGTCACGTAGCCGGCCGCCGCAGGTCCGGCGAACAGGCCGGCGATCGAGGCAACGACGACGATATTGCCCTTTCGCGCGATCAGGTCGGGCAGGCATTCGCGGGCGCAGACGAAAGCGGTATCGAGATTGGTGCGCGTCGCCAGCGCCCAGGTCTCGTCGCTCATCGTCGCGGTCGGGCCGACGCCATGGCCGCCGGCATTGGCGACCAGAATGTCGACCGGGCCGACCTTCGCATGGACCTCGGCGAGGGCGGCGCGCACTGCTTTCGCGTCGGCGGCGTCGCCCTGCACCACCAGCCCACCTATGTCTCTGGTGACGGCTTCGAGCGGCTCGCGCCGCCGGCCCATCAGCACCACCTTGGCGCCCTCGCCGGCCATGCGGCGGGCGACCGCAGCACCAATGCCGGTGCCGCCGCCGGTGATGAATGCCGTCTTGCCGGAAAATCTCATTGCTGCCGTCCTAGCGGGGTTGCCGCCCTTGCAGGCGAGAGGCCCAATGTCGTCGATCGTCGATGCGGAGTGTGCGACGGCTAGGTTTTGCCGTCTTGTCCGAGCGGGAACTTTGTTTTGACTGAGCGCGCACTTCGCCGCCGGTCTTGCAAAGTGCCGCGCGACCTTCACGGGCCGCGCGGCGACCGCCCACCCTCGGGCGGCTATTTTTTGATCGCTTCGAGATCGATGACGATGTCGACGTCCGGGCCGAGGCCGAAGCCGTCTGCCGCCTTGGCCATCGGGAAGTCGGCGGTGCTGATCTTGCCGGTGGCGCTGAAAGCTGCCTTGGTCAGCGTCGCATCCCACGGCGCCGGCGCCTCGTTGAGCAGCTTGACGTCGAGGGTGACCTCCTTAGCAACGCCGCTGATGGTGAGATTGCCGGTGACCTTGCCGGTCTTGTCGTCGACCTTCTCGACCTTGGTGCTTTCGAAGCTGATGGTCGGGAACTCGGCCGCGTTGAAGAAGTCCGGCCCCTTCAGGTCGCTATCGCGCTGATCGAAGGCGGTGTGGACCGAGCCGACATCGAGCTCGGCCTTGACGCTGCTTTTCGAGACATCGGCCTTGTCCAGCGCGATCGTGCCCTTGACGGCGTCGAATTGGCCATGGGCGATGCCATAGATGCCGTGCTTGACGGTGAAGGTGACCCAGGCGTGCTGGCCGTCGATCTCGTAATTGTCCGCCCAGGCGGCCGATCCCAGCATGGAAGCGGCCGCGAAAGCGAGCGCGCCAATCAGTTTTTTCGTCGTCACATGTTTCTCCCTGTTGTTGGTTCTGTTTGTCGGACCCGGCTCATGAAAAGCCGAGGGCTGCCCCGTGCGGCGCCCAGACGATCGCCGCGAGCATGGCCAGCATCGCCGGGATGGCGATCAGGAGGCCGGCGATCGGCGGCCGCAAGGGCCGCATGCCGGGAAGCAGGCCTTGCAGCCGGCCGCGCATCAGCACGGCCACGGTCGGCGGCAAGGACGACAGGATGAGCGCCGCGGGATTGGCCTTGGGCGCCAGCAGCGCCACCTGGATCAGCACGGTGGCGGCAGCGTAGAGCAGCAGGAATTCGACGCCCTTGCTCCATCCACCGGCCGCTCTGCCGTGCAGTGTCGCGACATATTGCACAAGACACCAGCCGCCGGTCAGCGCGGCAAGCGAACCGAGCAATTGTCCGGTGACGATCGAGGCGCCGAGCACCGAGACGATGGCACCGGAAAGCGACAGGGCGAGCACGGCCGCGGGCGCCAGGAACGGCTCTTCGGCCGAGGGCGACGGAGCGGCTTGCGTGGAGATCAGCCTCGCGGCGCCGATGATCGTCAACAGGCCGACGACAACAGTGGCGATCATCGGCAGGTCGAGCGAGCCGGAGGCCATGCGCCGCCAGCCGAGCCACAGGAATGCCGCCACGAGAGTGGCAACGGCAAGAAGGTTGGACGTCCGAGAACCGAGCACGCGCGCGGGCAACAGACCGATGATGATGCCGGCAAAGGCGAGATAGATCAGCTTCTGGCTGGCGGCGACCGGCGGCACCACCGGCGGGCCAAGCGTGTCCCAGTAGAAGAACAGAAGCGGCGCCGCCCAAAGCAGCGTCAGCACCGGCGACGACGCCGGCACAACAAAACGCGAAAGCAGAGCAAGCGCGATGCCGAGCACAAGCGGCAGCGCGGCCGTGGTGACCATCGGATTGCCGAGAAACGCGCTCAATCGCAGCCACCTCCGTGACAATCTGCAGCCAGAACCGCGCGCGGTCTGCGCAATTCGATGAGAGTGTGATCTTGACCGGCAAGGCGGGGGCAGTCTTGTCCGAGCGGGAACTTTGTTTTGACTGAGCGCGCACTCGCGCATCCGGCGGCTTGAAGCGCGTCGGTGCGCTCCGTAACCGTCTCTAAAAATGTTCATCAGCTTCGAGGAGGATGGCGTGAACGAGAGAACCGTGCCACCGATCAGCGCCGCCGCCGCCGCATTCCTGTCGCGTCCGCACCGGCCGTTCATCAATGGGCGCTTCGTCGACGGTCTCGCCGGCGACGGGCTGGCGATCGACGATTCCGCTTCCGGAGAGATCGTCGCGCATGTGCCGGAGAGCGGCGCTGAGCTGGTCGACCAGGCGGTCAGCGCCGCGCGCGCCGCACTCGAAGGGCCATGGGCGTCGATGCGGCCGGTCGACCGCCAGAACCTGATGCTGAAGCTTGCCGACGCGATCGATGCCGATGCGGATCTGCTCGCCGAAATCGAGAGCATCGAGAACGGCAAGTCGCTTGGCGTCGCCCGCATGCTCAGCGCCGGCGGCACGGTCGACTGGCTGCGCTACTATGCGGGATGGGCAACCAAGATCGAAGGCTCGACCTTCCAGGTCTCCATTCCCGTGCCGCCCGGCGCCAAGCACCATGCGATGACGGTCATGGAGCCGGTCGGCGCGGTCGGCGCGATCGTGCCTTGGAACTTCCCGCTGCTGATCGGCATGTGGAAGATCGCGCCGGCGCTGGCCTGCGGCTGCACGATCGTATTGAAGCCGCCGCAGGAAACGCCGCTCGGCCTGCTGAGGCTCGCCGAGCTGATCGAGGCGGCGGGCTTCCCGCCCGGCGTCATCAACATCGTCACAGGCAGCGGCGCCGTTACCGGTGAGGCGCTGATCCGCCATCCCGGCATCGACAAGCTGACCTTCACCGGCTCGACGGAAGTGGGAAAGCGTGTCGGCCACGCCGCGGTGGATCGCGTCGCGCGCTTCACGCTGGAGCTCGGCTCCAAGTCGCCGATGATCCTGCTGGCCGACATGGAGGACGGCATCGAGCCGCTGCTTGCCGGGCTCGGAATGTTCTTCAACCAGGGGCAGGTCTGCACCTCGGCGGCGAGGCTGCTGATCGAGAAGTCGATCTATGACCGCACGCTGGCGCGTCTGGCCGAGATCGCCGACGGCATGACGATGGGCGCCGGCCGGGATGCCGAGGCGCAGATCAATCCGCTGGTCTCGGCCAAGCACCGGCAGAGTGTGCAGGGTTTTGTCGAGCGTAGCCTGGCGGCCGGCGCCGAACGGGTGAGCGGCGCGCGCCCGGTGCCGGCCAGGGGCCACTATGTGGCGCCGACCATCCTGCATCAGGTCAAGCCCGAGATGGAGATCGTGCGCGAGGAGGTGTTCGGCCCTGTCGTGGCGGCGATGCCCGTTGCCGACCTCGACGAGGCGATCCGCATCGCCAACGACACGCGCTACGGCTTGTCGGCCTCGATCTGGACCCGCGACATGGGCAAGGCGATGACGGCGATCCACGGCCTCAAGGCCGGCACGGTGTGGGTCAACTCGCACAACACGCTCGACCCGGCCGCACCCTTCGGCGGCTTCAAGCAGTCCGGCATCGGCCGCGAGCATGGCCGCGCGGCGATCGAGGGTTACCTCGAGACCAAGACCGCCATCATGCGCTACGCCTGACCGAAATGACCGAAGTTTACGATTACATCGTCGCCGGCGCGGGCTCGGCCGGCTGCACGCTGGCAAGCCGGCTGGTCGCCGCAGGCAAGCGCGTGCTGGTGGTCGAGGCCGGGCCGGCCGACAACACTAGGCTGATCGACATGCCCGCTACCTTCGCCAAGGTGATCGGCACAGCGCGCAGCTGGATCTATCAGTCGGAGCCGGAGCCCAGCGTCGGCGGCCGCTCGCTGCCAATCCCGCAAGGCCGCACGCTCGGCGGCGGCTCGTCGATCAACGCCATGCTCTACATCAGGGGCCAGCCGGAGGACTATGACGGCTGGCGCGACCTTGGCTGTCCGGGCTGGGGCTGGGACGACGTGCTGCCGGTCTACAGACGACTGGAACGCAACGAGCGCCTGGCCGGCGAAAGGCACGGCAATCAAGGCCCGCTGCCGGTCTCGGATCCGCGCTACCGGCATCCGCTGTCGCTCGCCTATGTGCGGGCCGCGCAGCAGGCGGGCTACCGCTACAATGACGACTTCAACGGCGAGCGGCAGGAAGGCGTCGGCTTCTACCAAACGACGACAGGAGACGGTGAGCGTCAGTCGGCGGCGAAGGTGTTTTTGCGCCCGCTCGCCGGCAAAGCCAACCTCAAGGTCGTCACCGACGCGCTGGTGACCGGGCTGACGCTGGAGAACGGCGCTGCGACGGGCCTATCCTACACGACGCCGGACGGGCAGAGCCATTCGGCCTCGGCGAAAGGGGAAGTCATCCTCACCGCCGGCGCGCTCGCCACGCCGAAGCTGATGATGCTTTCCGGCCTCGGCCCGGCCGCGCATCTCGCCGAGATGGGCATCCCCGTCATCCGCGACATGCCGGCGGTCGGCCAGGACCTGCAGGACCATGTCGCAGCACCCCTCTACGCATTGACGCGCAAGCCGGTCTCGCTGCTCGGCGAGGATCGCGGGCTGAAGGCGCTGCGGCACGGCATCGAATATCTGCTGTTCCGCCGCGGCCTGCTCACCTCGAACGTGGTCGAGAGCGGCGGCTTTTTCGACACCGACGGCGACGGCCGGCCCGACGTGCAGTTCCATGTGCTGCCGGTGATGATCGAAAGCGCCGAGCACGGCTCGATCGAACGCCACGGCATGGAGCTGAACCCATGCGTGCTGCGGCCGAAATCGCGCGGCTCGGTACGGCTGCGTTCGCGCGATGCGCGCGACCCGATCCGTTTCACCACCGGCTTCCTATCGCACCCGGACGACCTCGCCCTGCTGCTAGCCGGCATGAAAGTGGCGCGCGCCATCCTGCGCCAGCCGGCGCTGCGTGAGGTGGTCGCCGAGGAGATCGCGCCTGGCAACGCCGACGACCTCGGCGACGAGGCAATCGTCGACCACATCATCCGCCACGCCAAGACCGTCTACCATCCCTGCGGCACCTGCCAGATGGGAACGGACGACCGGGCGGTTGTCGACCCGCAGCTTCGCGTGCGCGGCGTGCCGCGCCTGCGCATCGCGGACGCCTCGATCATGCCGGGGCTGACCAGCGGCAACACCAACGCGCCGGCAATCATGATCGGCGACCGATGCGGCGATTTCATTCTTGGCAACCCTTGAAGGGTCAACCCAGCGCTATCCACGCCGTCTTCAGGTCGGTGTATTTCTCGATGGCGTGCAGGGACTTGTCGCGGCCGAAGCCGGACTGCTTGAAGCCGCCGAGCGGTACCGTGATGTCGGCGCCGCCATAGGTGTTGACGTGGACGACGCCAGCGTTGATGGCCCGCACCATGCGATGCGCCGTCGACAGGTTCGATGTCCATACGGCAGACGCAAGGCCATAGACGGTCGCATTGGCGAGGCGCACCGCCTCTTCCTCGGTCTCGAAGCGCAAGACGCCGAGCACCGGGCCGAACACCTCCTCGCGGGCGAGCTGCATCTCCTCGGTCACGTTGTCGAAGATCGTCGGCGCCATGTAGCTGCCACCGGTCTCGGTCAGGATACGTTCGCCGCCGGTGACGAGGCGGGCGCCCTCCTCTTCAGCTTTCGCAACGAAGCCGAGATTCTTGGTCAATTGCTCGGCGCTCGACACCGCGCCGATGTCGCTTGAGAGGTCGAGCGGGTCGCCAACCTTCAGCTTCGTGGTGGCCTTGAGAAGCTCATCCATGAAGCTGTCGTAAATCGAGGCCTGGACAAGCAGGCGCGAGCCGGCGACGCAGACCTGTCCTGAATTGCGGAAGATGCCGTTGGCCGAGACGACCGCCGCCTGCTTCAGGTCCGGCGCATTGGCGAAGACGATGTTGGGCGACTTGCCGCCAAGCTCGAGGAAGACGCGCTTCAAATTGGAGCGGGCGGAATATTCCAGCAGTCGGCGGCCGACCGGTCCCGAGCCGGTGAAGGCGATGGCGTCGACATCCATATGCAGGCCGAGCGCCTCGCCGGCGACCGAGCCGCTGCCGGTGACGACGTTGAAGACGCCTTCCGGCAGTCCGGCCTCGGCGGCGAGTTCCGCAAGACGCAGAAGGGTGAGCGAGGCTATTTCCGGCGGCTTGACGACGATCGCATTGCCGGCGGCTAAAGCCGGCGCGATCTTCCAGGCGCCGATCATCAGCGGGAAGTTCCACGGCACGATGACGCCGACGACGCCGAGCGGCTCCTTGTGGATCAGGCCGAGCACGTTGTCGGCCGTCGGCGCGATCTCGCCATAGACCTTGTCGATCGCCTCGGCATAGTAGCGGATGGTGCCGGCGGCCGAGAGCGGTTCAGCCTTGTAGGCCATGTTGATCTCGGTGCCGTTGTCGCGCACACCGAGCACCGCCAGCTCCGGCGCGTGCTTCTCGACCAGCTCGGCGAATTTCGTCAGCACCTTCTTGCGGAAGGCTGGCGTCGCGCGCGACCAGGAGCCTTTCTCGAAGGCCTTGCGCGCCGAGACCACCGCGCGGTCGATATCGGCGGCGCCGCCGTCGGCGATGCTGGCGAAGGAGCGGCCGTCGATCGGCGAGATCACCGGCAGGCTGGCGCCGCCCTGCGCGTCCATCTGGGTGCCATCGATGAACAGTTGCCGCGCACCGACCTCCGCCTTGCTCAGCGTGTCGATGGTATCCTGGCTGATCATCGTCGATTGGCTCCAAAGGCTACATGAAGTATCGCCGGCGCGCGGAACTCCCAGCCGCGGAAGACCGGCTCCTTGCCCGGAACCAGCCGCAGATCGGGAAAGCGCTCCAGCAGCAAGCGTACCGCAAGGCACATCTGCTCGCGCGCGAAGAAACGGCCCGAGCAGAAATGATGGCCGAAGCCGAAGGGCGGCGTGATTGCCCTCGTCTCTGGCGATATCGAACCGGTCGGGATCGCTGAAGCGGCTCTCGTCACGGCTGGCCGAGGAAACCAGCGCCGCGACCGGCGCGCCGGCGGGAATGATGGCGCCGCCGAGCTCGACGTCTCGTGTCGTCTGGCGCGTCTGGGTGCCGATCGGCGCCACCCAGCGCAGGCCTTCGTCGACGGCCTTCGGCACGAAGGCCTCCAGATCGCCGCGCACCTGCCGCAGCTGCTCGGGATGGGTAAGAAGGCCGACAAGAATGGAGCCGGCGCCATGGCCCGGCTCCTGCATGCCGCCGAGCAGGATGACCTTGATGGTCGGCATCAGGAAATCGATCGAACGGGCCGAGCCCTCCGGTATGCCGTCATGCAGCATGTGCGACAAGGCCGAGTCGTCGGGTTCGCGGGTGAGCCTCTCCAGCGTCGGCTGGACGGCGGCGCCGACTTCGGCGCTGATCGCGTCTGCGATCTCCTGACGCTTGGGATCGTTCTCGAAATTGATGACGCCCTGAGCGAGGCCGTAGAACCAGCGCCGCAGGGTCGGCATGTCGACATCGGCAAGGCCGAGCGAGCGCGCCAGGCTCAGCGTCGACACCGGCTCGAAATAGTCGGCCATCAGCTCGGCCGAGCCCTGCGCGGCGATCTTGTCAAGATAGGGCTCGGCGATCGAGCGCACGAGCTCGCCGGCATAGGAAGCGACGGTGCGCGGCCGGTATTTCGGGTCGACGCCCTGCCGCAGTTGCTTGTGGACCTCGCCGTCGGTGGTCAGGATGGTCGGCCTGCCGAAGGAGCGTTCGACCGGTGAGGTGCCGACAACCGCCGAGAATATCTCGGGTGATTTCGCGACGCTCTCGACGTCCTTCCAGCGGGTGACGAACCACAGGTTGACCGCCGGCACGAAAGCAACAGGGGCGCTGCGACGCAATTGCGCATAGATCGGATAAGGATCGGCCTCCAGCGCCTCGACAGTGATGCTCTCGGCAAAGCTCATGCCGCTGCTCCCGTTTGGTGGGAAGGGGCGGCGTCGCCGCCGCCCCGTCTGTCCATCAATCCTTCAGCGGCAGACCGAGATTTTCGAAGGCGACCGGATCCCGGCTCTTCAACCCGCTCGCCAGCAGCAGTCCGACCACGGCCGCGATCAGCACCAGCGCCGGCAGGAACACGCCGAGGAAGCCGCCCGCGCCCGACAGGCTGCCGAAATTGATGACGATCAGGTAGATGATGATGACGAAGGCGATGAAGGTCAGCCCCGGCAGGATCGTGGTCTTCAACTCATTCTCATGGGCGGACGGATTGGCGCGGAAATACATCACGACGGCGAGCGAAGCCACCGCCATCATCACGATGACGCCGAGCGTGGCGACGTTGGTGAGCCATGAGAACAGCGCCAGAACCGGATCGAGGCCGAGCACGGCGAAGAGCCCGACGACGATGACGGCGAGCACGGTCTGGATGACCGATGCGACATGCGGGCTCTGATGCGCCGAATGCGTCACGCCGATGGTCTGCGGCAGGAGTTTTTCCCGGCCGGCGACGTAGATGTAGCGCGCGACCGCGTTGTGGAACGCCAGCACGCCGGCGAACAGGCTCGATACGAAAAGGATGCTCATGGCGTGGGTGAGCAGCGTTCCAGCATAGCGGTCCGACAGGCCGAACAGGAAGGTTGTCGGATCCTGCAGCGCCTGCAGCGACGGCAAGAGCTTATCGATGCCGGTACCCACTGCCATCAGCCAGGCGGTGATCATGTAGAAGAGGCCGATCAGGACGACGGAGAAATAGGTGGCGCGCGGTATGGTAACCTTGGGGTCGCGCGCCTCCTCGGCATAGATCGTCGTCGCCTCGAAGCCGATGAAGGCGGCAAAGCAGAACAGGATGGCGATCGCCGGCGCGCCGCTGGTTATCTGGCTCCAGCTGAACGGTGCCGCCGACAAGCCGCTGTCGCCACCGGTCTTGAGGACGGCCAGGTCGAGGATCAGCACCACGACATATTCGGCCAGCACCAGCACCGTCAGGATCTTGGCCGACAGGTCGACCTGGCGGTAGCCGAGCACGGCGACGATGGCGATGGCGATGAAGCTCCACACCCACCAGGGCAGATTGATGCCCCAGCCGGCGAACAGGCCGGCGGTGGCAGCACCCAGAAGGCCCATGACGCCGATCTGCATGGCGTTGTAGGACAGGATCGCGATCAGCGCGGTGGCGCCGCCGGCGAGGCCGCCGAGGCCGCGCGCGGCGTAGGCGTAGAACGCGCCGGCATTGCCGACATGACGCGACATGGCGACATAGCCGACCGCGAAAAGCAGCAGAAGAAGCGTCACGATGAGATAGGTGCCGGCAAAGCCGGCGCCGTTGCCCATGAGCATGCCGAGCGGCGTGCCGCCGGCGACAGCGGTGAGCGGCGCGGCGGCCGAGATCACCATGAAAGTGATGGCGCCGACGCCGAGGCTGTTCTTCCTCAGCCGGTTCACCTCGGCGGCTTCAATAGTCGTCATTTTTCCCTCCATTCCGCGCTGCGGAAGCCAAGTGTCCCTGAGATGCCGATGGCCTTCTGGCGGGCCTGATGATCATTTCATTATTTGTAACGGCATTTCGATA
The DNA here is from genome assembly GCF_003863365.1 of Mesorhizobium tamadayense. Lineage (GTDB taxonomy): Bacteria > Pseudomonadota > Alphaproteobacteria > Rhizobiales > Rhizobiaceae > Mesorhizobium > Mesorhizobium tamadayense. The sequence continues at coordinate 52,435 of NZ_RQXT01000024.1, forward strand.
TTAGACTTGCAAAGGAATCGACTTGCTGTCAAGTTAATTCGCACGTTAAGTATCTGATGGAGGATCGGAGACACGATGAGCACGGTGGCCAAAGCCGTTTCGCTGCTGGAAATGCTGGGCAGCGGCGCGCCCGAGACGACGCTTGCCGATCTCGCCAGGCGCGCCGGTTTCGACAAGGCGACGACCCGCCGGCTGCTGGTGTCCCTGATTGCGCATGGGCTGGTGGAGCAGGACGAAACCACGCGGCTCTACCGGCTGGGCGCCGGCATCGCGCGGCTGGCGCTGATGCGCGAAGGGCAGTTTCCGTTCCTGCGTATCGCGGCGCCGGTGGTCGAGGCGCTGGCGGCGGAGACCGGCGAGACCGTGCATCTCTCGGAATATTCAAAGCGCGGCCTGATCACCGTCCACGTCGTCGAATCGGCCAAGGCCAACCGTGTCAGCGTGCAGCTCGGCGACGTGCTGCCGATGCATGCGACGGCCTCGGGTATCGCCTTCCTGGCGTTCAGCGAAGAGCGCATCCGCGAAGCGGTCCTGGCCGGGCCGCTGCCGGCGTTCACGCCCCACACCATCGGTGATGCGGGAACGCTCGCCGAGCATATCGCCGCCGCCCGCGCGCGCGGCCATTCGACCGGCTCGCAAGGTTATGAGGAAGGGGTGCTCAGCGTCGCCGCGCCCATCCTCGGCGCTGACGGCTTCGCCATCGGCACCATCGCGGTCGCCGCGCCCAGGGCGCGCGTCCACGCGGGCGACATCGAGCGCCACGGCGCTGGCGTCGCGGTGGCGGCGCGTGACATCAGCGAGCGGCTTTTCGGGCGACACGGCCTGCCGGGCCGAAAGCGCGCATAGCAACAACATCACTGTAGGGAGACTGACTGTGGAGGAGACGCGCCGTATCCTGGTTATCGGCACCGGCGACACCAAGGCCGACGAGCTTCTGTTCATGCGCGAGCGCATCGAGGCGGTCGGCGGCATCGCGGTTATGATGGACGTCAGCGTGCTTGGCGACCCGCCCTACCGGCCGGAACACGACCGGCATGCGGTGGCGCACGCCGCCGACACGACGATCAAGGCGATCATCGCCAGCGGCGACGAGAATACGGCGATGACGCTGATGGCTCTGGGTGCGGCGCGGCTTGCCCGCTCGCTGCATGACAGAGGCGAGATCGACGGCGTCATCGCGCTTGGCGGCTCGATGGGCACCGACCTTGCGCTCGATGTGGCGCTTGCGCTGCCGCTCGGCGTGCCGAAATTCGTCGTCTCGACGATTGCCTATTCGCATCTCTTGCCGCCGGAGCGCATTGCCACCGACCTGATGATGATCCTGTGGGCGGGCGGCCTCTATGGCCTGAACAGCGCCTGCGAGGCGGTGCTGTCGCAGGCCTGCGGCGCGGTGGTGGGGGCGGCGCGCGCCGTCGTCAAGCCGGACGAGGCAAGACCTCGGATCGGCATGAGCTCGCTCGGCAAAAGCTGCCTGCAATATATGGTGACGCTGAAGCCGGAATTGGAAAAGCGCGGCTATGAGGTGATCGTCTTCCACACCACCGGCATGGGTGGACGGGCGCTTGAGGCGATCGCGGCGCAGAAGGGTTTCGTCGCGGTGCTGGATTTCAGCCTGCAGGAACTCGCCAATCAGTTGACCGGCTCGGTGGTGAATTCGGGCACCGACCGGCTGGAGAATGCCGGACGCCAGGGCATCCCGCAGATCGTCGCGCCCGGCGCCATCGACATGGTGGATTTCCCGACATGGCAGGCCGTGCCTGCCCGCTTCACCGAGCGGCCCTACCATGCGCATAACCGGCTGCTCGCCTCGGTGACCTCGGACGGCGCGACGCGCAAGGAGATCGCGCGCGCCATCGGCGACAAGCTTGCCGCGGCGACGGGACCGACCGCCTTCATCCTGCCCGCCGGCGGCATCCAGCAATGGGACCAGGAGGGCGAGCCGCTTTACGAGCCGGAGGCGCTGTCCGCCTTTGTCGAGGAGATGCGGGCAAGCGTGCCTGAAAACGCGGAGCTGCACGAGATCGCCGGCCACATCAACGATGCCGCCTTCTGCGACAAGGCGCTGGAGATCTTCGATCGCTGGGTGGCTGAAGGCATCGTTCCGCCGGGCCGCAGGCAGGCCGCATGATGAGCGGCCCATCGCCAAACGCGCTGGTGCTCGATTTCGGCGGCGTCGTCACGCGAACGCTGTTCGAAACGCATCCGCTCACCGAGCATGCGCTCGGCCTCAAGCCCGGCACGCTCAACTGGCGCGGGCCGTTCGACCCGGCCTCGGATGCGCTGTGGCGCTCGATGCAGGCCGACGAGATCAGCGAGCGCGACTACTGGAAGACGCGCACGCGCGAGGTCGGCCGGCTGGTCGGCGAGGACTGGCGGGACATGTCGACCTTGGTGCAGCGGGCGCGCGGCGCCGAACCGCAGGCCGTGATCCGGCCCGAGGCCGAGCAGGCGATCCGCACCGCGCATGAAGCCGGCGTGCGGCTCGCCATCCTCTCCAACGAGCTCGACCTGTTCTACGGCAAGTCCTTTCGCGAGCGGCTGCCGCTGCTTGCGCTGTTCGATGCGATCGTCGACGCAACCTATACCAAGGTCCTCAAGCCCGACCGCCAAGCCTATGCGATGGTCGGGGAGGCGCTGAAGCTGCCACTCCCGGCCTGCGTCTTCGTCGACGACCAGAAGCGCAATGTCGACGGCGCGATTGCCGCCGGCATGCTTGCCGTGCATTTCGACGTCGCCCAGCCGGCGCGAAGCTATGCCGAGGCGCTCGGTTCTTTCGGCCTGACGCTCTCCTAATCGGAAAAACCCGGAGTCCTCCCGATGCGTGACATAAACTTCCTCACCGAGAACAACGCCAAGCCGATCTGGCATCCGATGGCGCACCCGGCCGAAATGCGGGCCACGCCGCCGAAGATCATCATGAAGGGCGAAGGCGTCTCGGTCACCGACGTCGACGGCCGCACGGTGCTCGACGCCGTCGGCGGATTGTGGAACGTCAACCTCGGCTACAGCTGCGATCCTATCAAGAAGGCGATTGCTTCGCAGCTCGACGCCCTGCCCTATTATTCCGGCTTTCGCGGCACCTCGACCGGACCGTCGATCGAACTCGCCTACGAGCTCGCCGAATGGTTCGCGCCGGAAGGCATGGTGCGCGCCTTCTTCACCTCAGGCGGCTCGGACTCGGTCGAGACGGCGCTGCGGCTCGCCCGGCAATTCTGGAAGATCCGCGGCCAGGGCGACCGCACGAAATTCCTGGCGCTGAAGAAGGGCTATCACGGCACCCATTTCGGTGGCGCCTCGGTCAACGGCAACGCCAATTTCCGTCGCAACTACGAGCCGCTTCTGCCCGGCGTCTTCCACGCACCCGCGCCGTGGACCTATCGCAACCCGTTCGACGAGACCGACCCGGCGAGGCTGGCAAAACTCTGCGCCCGGGCAATCGAGGACGAAATCGCCTTCCAGGGCGCCGACACGATCGCTGCCTTCATCATGGAGCCGGTGCTTGGCGCCGGCGGCGTCATCGTTCCGCATGAGAGCTTCATGCCGATGGTGCGCGCGATCTGCGATCGCCACGACATCCTTTTGATCGCCGACGAGGTGGTGACCGGCTTCGGCCGTACCGGCGCCTGGGCGGGCTCCCGGCTCTCCGGCGTGAAGCCCGATTTCATGACCATCGCCAAGGCGATCACCTCGGGCTATTTCCCGCTCGGCGCGACATTGATCGGCGCCAAAGTCGCCGATGTCTTCGAGGCCGACAAGACGAGCTTCGGCGCGATCGGCCATGGCTACACCTATTCGGGGCATCCGGTCGGCTGCGCGGCCGGTCTGGCGGCGCTCGCCGAAACCAGGCGGCTGGCCGTCAACGAGAACGCCGCCGCGCGCGGTATCGAGCTCGGCAGGGCGCTGGAAGCGCTGAAGGCCAAGCATCAGCTTATCGGCGACGTCCGCTACCAGGGCCTGATGGCCGCGCTCGAGCTGGTCTCTGACCGCACCGCCAAGAAGCCGGCAGACAAGAAGACGATGGCGGCGATCGCGGACGCCGCCTACGGCGCCGGCGTGATGCTGCGCGTCTCCGGCAACACCATCATCCTGTCGCCGCCGCTGGTGATCTCTTCCGCCGATGTGGCGAAGATCGGCGAGGCGCTGGATGCTGGCCTGACGGCCGCTGCCGCTTAGCGAATAGGGAATAGCGAGTAGCGAGTAGGGGCCGAACTTTCCCCTACTCGCTACTGGCTATTCGCCACTCACTACTCGCTCTTCCCAGCCGCTCCCTCCGCCACATCGCCGGTGCCATGCCAACGGCCTGGCGGAAAAAGCGCGAGAAATAGGCGGGGTCGTTGAAGCCGGTTTCGTAAGCGATATCCTCGACCGTGCGTATGGTGAAGAGGAGCAGGCGCTTGGCTTCGACCAGACGTCTTTCGCCGATCGCCTGCCGCACGCCCGATCCCAGCACCTGGTGCGCCGCCTTGTCGAGCAGATGCCTGGTGGTGCCGAGCTCCTCGACATAACGCTCGACCGGCCAGTCGTCGCGAAAATGGCGGTCGATCAGCCGCCTGAGCCGCCCGCCGAGCGCCACCGTGGCCGGCACCGTCACCGCATGCGACTGGGCGTCAAGGCGGGCAATGCCCGACAGCGCCACCGCGACCAGCGCTGGCAGGATTTTCTCCATGCCGGCCTGCGCCTCGGCATATTCGGCCTGGATCATTTTGATCATGTTGCCGTGCCGTTCCCACAGCGCGACCTCACCCCGCCCGGTGACGAAGACGGGCTGATCGAGCGGCAGCGCGGAATGCTCCGCGATGGCCGCAAGCGCTGCGTCCGCGATCGAAACGACGATGGCATCCGTGCCCTGCTCGATGTCGAAACCGTGCACCACGCCGCTCGGTATAAAACTCACGGTCGGTGCCGAAAAACTCCAGGTCTTGTCCTCGATCCGGTAGACGCCGCTGCCGCTTGTCCAGAAAGTGATCTGCGCCATCTGCGGGTGTTTGTGGGCGAGAACCCGACCGCGATGCACGGAAGCGCGCGCCTGAACGGTCTCGACATGCAGGAAACCGACGTCGAGCGCCCGCGCGGGCTCGCCGTAGACGAAGAATTCCGGAATCGCGGTCTGGCTCATTGGCTGCCGGAAAAAATCCAAGCGGTTTTGCGCTTTCGTCCATAAACCATCGTGCCGCGCCCGGCTACTCTCCAATCATCAAGGGAGGATCATGATGCGATCGGAAGATTTCCGGGCCGACACGAAACGGCCGTTCACGGGCGCCGAATATCTGGAGAGCCTGCGCGACGGGCGCGAGGTCTATATCAACGGCGAGCGGGTGGCCGACGTCACCAGCCATCCGGCGATGCGCAATTCGGTCCGCTCGCTGGCGCGCCTCTACGACGCGCTGCATGATCCGGCCCAGCAAGCGGTCCTGACCTCGCCCAGCGATACCGGGTCCGGCGGCTACACGCACAAATATTTCCGCGTCGCCCATTCCGCAGCCGAGCTTGCCCAACAGCAGAGCGCGATCGCGCATTGGGCGCGCATGACCTATGGCTGGATGGGCCGCACTGCCGACTACAAGGCGGCGCTGATGAACACGCTCGGCGCCAATGCCGAATGGTACGGCCCGTTCAAGGACAATGCGCGCGCTTGGCACAGACGCGCCCAGGAAGCGGTCCTGTTCATGAACCATGCTATCGTCAACCCGCCGATCGACCGCCACAAGCCCGCCGAGCAGGTGAAGGACGTGTTCGTGCACATCACAAAGGAGAACGACGCCGGCATCTGGGTGTCGGGCGCCAAGGTGGTGGCGACGTCCTCGGCGCTCACCCATTACAATTTCCTGGCACAGAGCTCGGCGACGGTGACCGAGGATCCGTCGCTGTCGGTGATGTTCATCGTGCCGATGAACGCGCCGGGCATAAAGATGTTCTGCCGCGTCTCCTACGAGCAGACGGCGAACACCGTCGGTCATCCCTTCGACTATCCGCTGTCATCGCGCTTCGACGAGAACGACGCGATCCTGGTGCTCGACAACGTCTTCATCCCCTGGGAGGACGTGCTGGTGCTGCGCGACGCGCAGAAGATCCTGTCCTTCCATCCGGCCTCGGGCTTCATGCACGGCTACTGCTTCCAAGGGTGCACACGCTTCGCCGTCAAGCTCGACTTCCTCGCCGGGCTGCTCGCCAAGGCGCTGCGCGCGACAGGCGGCGATGCCTTCCGCGGCAACCAGGCGGCGCTCGGCGAGGTGATTGGGCTGCGCCACATGTTCTGGAGCTTTTCCAACGCGATGGCGCACAATCCCATTCCGTGGGCCAACGGCGCGGTGCTGCCCAATCTCGAAGCCGCGCTGGCCTACCGGACCTTCATGTCGGAGGCCTATCAGCGCGTCATCGACACGGTGCGGCGGGTGATCGCATCGGGGCTGATCTACCTGCCCTCCTCGGTGCGGGACTTCGATAATCCGGAGATCGACCGCTATCTCGCGCAATATGTGCGTGGCTCCAACGACATGGGCCATGTCGAGCGCATCAAGATTATGAAGCTGTTGTGGGACGCGACCGGCACCGAATTTGGCGGCCGCCACGCGCTCTACGAACTCAACTATGCCGGCGCGCCGGAAGAGGTGCGGCTGCAGGTGCTGAAGGGCGCCGAGCGTGGCGGACGGCTGAAGCAGATGGAGGAGCTGGTCGACGCCTGCATGGCCGATTATGACGAGAAGGGCTGGACCGGCGACACATGGCTGCCGCCGCTCTCGGCCCAGGCCAACTGACCGGAGGCTGGCCATGGAAGGAGCCATGGAAGCACAAGTCTCGAGGCTGGAATTCCGCGAGGCAATGGCGCGGGTCTGCGCGCCGGTCAACATCGTCACCACGGATGGTCCGGCGGGACGCGGCGGCTTCACCGCGACCGCCATGTGCAGCGTTTCCGACGATCCGCCGACGCTGCTTGTGTGCATGAACGAACGCTCGGCGCAGACAGGCATGTTCCTCGAGAACCAACGCTTCTGCGTCAACGTGCTCACGCAGTCGCACATGCATCTTGCGGCGAAGTTTGCAGGCGCGATCCGCGACATGGCCGAGCGCTACGATGCGGCGCGCTGGCAGACCATGCCCTCCGGCATGCCGGCGCTGTTAGATGCCATCGTCAGCTTCGACTGCGAGATCGGCACGGTGAATAAGGTCGGCACGCACAATGTGATGTTCGGCCGCGTCGTCGACATCCGCCACGGCAGCGACGAGGCGGCGCTGCTTTATGTCGGGCGAAACTACATGCAGCCGAGCGCGTTGGGCAGTTTTGGAGGGTGAGGATCAGCCCCCCGTCGACTCCGACTGGATCAGGCTCTCCAGCATGTCCAGCAACCGCTCGTGCTCTTCGGCGCCGTAGCGCTTCTCGATCGCCTCGTAGATTGCGACGCGCTCGGGCGCGAGTTCCTCGATCAGCGCCACGCCGGCCGGGCTGATGGCGAGCAGCGCGCGGCGCCCGTCGTCCTTGACCCTGTTGCGGGTGATGAAGCCCCGCTCCTCCATCGCCTTGATGATGCGGGTGAGGCTGGGCGGCAGGATCGAGGCGCGGTTGGCGAGCTCGGTCGCCTCCAGCGGGCCTGTCTCGGCAAGCACGCGCAGCACGCGCCATTGCTGCTCGGTGATGTCGTGGCGGGCAAGCATCGGCCGGAAATGCGCCATGATCACTTCGCGGGCGCGCAGAAGTGCCATGGGCAAAGAACGGCGGGTGCTGGGCGGTAGCAAGGTCAGGTCTCCAATTCCAGTTTCCGCTAGCGACTCGTGACAAAATTTGACGGCTGGCGAGTTATATCCGCGATTTCGTTGGGACCGGCAATCCTGCTTCCCAAGTCGCCACGGCGCATAGACAACGACGCTTGACATTCCGTCGTCAAGATGTAATTCACATGTTAATTACAAGGTGGAGGAGACCCTTGCCACACATGGCGATCGAATATTCGGCGAATCTCGACGCGAAGGTCGACATGGGCGCACTCTGCGCGCTGGTCTCGCGCACCATCCTCGAGACCGGCCTGTTCGAGCCGGGCGCGGTGAGGGTGCGTGCCTTCCGCGCCGTGTCTTACGCGATCGCCGACCGGCTCTCAGAGAACGGCTTCATCGACATGAATTTCCGCATCGGCAAGGGCCGCAGCACCGAGGAAAAGAAACGCGCCGGCGAGGCGATCTTCGCTGCGGTCACGCATCATCTCGCATCGCTGTTCGCCACACCACATTTCGCGCTGTCGCTCGAGATCCGCGAGATCGACGCCGAGCTCAGCTGGAAGAAGAACGCCATTCATCCGCGCCTGCGTCGCAAGTGAACGGGCACGGCAGGCAATCAACAGGAAGAACCCATGGCGGCACTGGACGACAATCTGAGGAAGGCCGAAGCCTATCTCGAACGCTTCCGGAAAAATGGCGTGCTCAACCAGATCGGCGGCGAAGCGGTGCCTGCCGCCGACGGTTCGACATACGAGACGATCTCGCCGATCGATCTGAAACCGATCGCCACCGTTGCGCGCGGCAAGGACGCTGACATCGACCGCGCCGCCAAGGCGGCGAAGGCCGCCTTCCGTGACTGGGCGGCGATCCCGGGCGACGCGCGCAAGAAGCTGCTCCACAAAATCGCCGACGCCATCGTCGCGCGAGCCGAGGAGATCGCCTTCGTCGAATGCATGGACACTGGCCAGTCATTAAAGTTCATGGCCAAGGCTGCATTGCGCGGCGCCGAGAATTTCCGCTTCTATGCCGACCGCGCGCCGGAAGCGCGTGACGGCCGCTCGCTCAGAGCGCCGAACCAGGTCAATCTGACGACGCGCGTACCGATCGGCCCCGTTGGCGTGATCACGCCGTGGAACACGCCCTTCATGCTGTCGACCTGGAAGATCGCGCCGGCGCTCGCAGCCGGCTGCACCATTGTGCACAAGCCGGCGGAGCTGTCGCCTCTGACGGCGAGATTGCTGGTCGAGATCGCCGAGGAGGCGGGTCTTCCCAAGGGCGTGTGGAACCTCGTCAACGGTTTTGGCGAGGATGCCGGCCGGGCGCTGACCGAGCACCCCGACATCAAGGCGATCGGCTTTGTCGGCGAGAGCCGCACCGGCTCGATGATCATGAAACAGGGCGCCGAGACGCTGAAGCGCGTGCATTTCGAGCTCGGCGGCAAGAACCCTGTGATCGTCTTTGCCGACGCCGACCTGGAGCGCGCCGCGGACGCCGCCGTCTTCATGATCTATTCGCTGAACGGCGAGCGCTGCACCTCGTCGTCGCGCCTCTTGGTCGAGGCCTCCGTCCACGACAAGTTCACCGACCTGGTGGCGCAGAAGGCCAAGCGCATCAGGATCGGCCATCCGCTCGATCCCGAAACCGTGGTCGGGCCGCTGATCCATCCGGTGCATGAGGAAAAGGTGCTGTCCTATATCGAGATCGGCAAATCGGAAGGCGCGGTCGTCGCCGCCGGCGGCGGCAAGTTCGCCGGCCCTGGCGGTGGCTGCTATGTCAGCCCGACGCTGTTCGTCGGCGCCACCAACAAGATGCGCATTGCCCAGGAGGAAATCTTCGGGCCGGTGCTGACCGCGATCCCGTTCAAGGACGAGGCCGAGGCACTGGCTTTGGCCAACGACACCCAATACGGCCTCACCGGCTATCTGTGGACCTCCGACGTCACTCGCGCTCTCCGTTTCACCGACGCCCTTGACGCCGGCATGATCTGGGTGAACTCGGAGAATGTGCGCCACCTGCCGACGCCGTTCGGGGGCGTCAAGAGCTCGGGCATCGGCCGCGACGGCGGCGACTGGTCGTTCGACTTCTACATGGAAACCAAGAACATCGCGTTCGCCACGGCGCCGCATTCGATCCAGAAGCTCGGCGGCTGACCGGAGACACAAGATGGCCCTGCCCCAACCCAACCTCTACCCTGCCTTCAACATCGTGCGGCTCAGCCATGTCGAGCTGGCTGTGACGGATCTGGCGAAATCACGCGCGTTTTATGTCGACACGCTTGGCCTGCAGGTGACCGACGAGACCAGCAACGCCATCTACCTGCGCGCGCTGGAAGAGCGCGGCCATCATTGCATCGTGCTGCGCAAGGCCACGACGCCGGAAGCACGCGACCTCGGCTTCAAGGTTTTTTCCGACGAGGACCTCGACAAGGCGGCGCATTTCTTTGCGGCCAAGGACCTGCCGGTGGAATGGGTGGAGCGGCCGTACCAGTCGCGCACCTTCCGGACGCGCGATCCGCACGGCATTCCGCTCGAGTTCTATTCTAGGATGGAGCGGCTGCCGCCGATCCATCAGAAATACGCGCTCTATCACGGCGTGAAGCCGCTGCGCATCGACCACTTCAACTGCTTCTCGCCGAACGTCGATGAGGCGGTCGCCTTCTACAACGAGCTCGGCTTCCGCGTGACAGAATACACCGAGGACGCCGAGACCGGGAAGCTGTGGGCGGCCTGGATGCACCGCAAGGGCGGCGTGCACGACATCGCCTTCACCAACGGCCTCGGCCCGCGCCTGCACCATGTCGCCTTCTGGGTGCCGACGCCGCTCAACATCATCGACCTGCTCGACCTGATGGCGACCACCGGCTATGTCGGCAACATCGAGCGCGGCCCCGGCCGACACGGCATCTCCAACGCCTTCTTCCTCTACATCCGCGACCCCGACAACCACCGCATCGAGATCTATTGCTCGGACTACCAGACGGTCGATCCGGACCTGGAGCCGATCAAATGGGACCTGAAGGACCCGCAGCGCCAGACGCTGTGGGGCGCGCCGGCGCCCAGAAGCTGGTTCGAGGAAGGCAGCGTCTTTGCCGACGTGACGCCACGCCAGTCCGACCTGGCGGCCTCGCCGATTGTGGCGCCTTGAGTTCATAATTTGCGATGACTGCGTTCCTTCGCGCCCCCCTCTGTCCTGCCGGACATCTCCCCCACTTGGGGGGAGATCGGCAGCTTCCATGTGGAGTTCCAGCATGAGCGCGGGACGCCTCGCCACCTTCACCGCCGGCGGCAAGACGCGCTACGGCGCTATCACTGGCAAAGGCGTCGTTGACCTTTCGGCGCGCCACAAAGAATGGCCGACGCTGCGCGAGGTGATCGAGGCCGGCGCGCTCGTGAAACTTGCTGAGGAGGCGGAAGGCCTCGCTGCCGATTTCCGGGTCGAGGACATCGCTTACGCGATCCCGGTCCCCTCCCCGGAAAAGATCATCTGCGTCGGCGTCAACTATCCGGACCGCAACGAGGAGTACAAGGATGGGCAGGCGGCACCCTCGAACCCGTCGCTGTTCATCCGCTTTCCGCGCTCTTTCGTCGGCCATGGCGCGCCGCTGGTGCGGCCGCCGGAATCGCCGCAGCTCGATTATGAGGGCGAGATCGTCATCGTCATCGGCAAGGGCGGCCGGCGCATCGCCGAGGCTGACGCGCTCAGCCATATCGCGGCGCTCTCGCTGTGCAACGAAGGCACCATCCGCGACTGGGTGCGCCACGCCAAGTTCAACGTCACGCAGGGCAAGAATTTCGACCGAACCGGTTCGATCGGGCCGTGGCTGGTGCCGTTCGCCGACGAGACGCAGATCGCCGATATATCGCTCACCACCCGTGTCAATGGCGAGGTGCGCCAGCAGGACCGCACCGGACGCATGATCTTTTCCTTCCGCAAGATCATCAACTACATCTCCACCTTCACCACGCTGGTGCCGGGCGACGTCATCGTCACCGGCACGCCGACGGGCGCCGGCGCCCGTTTCGATCCGCCGGTGTGGCTGAAGCCGGGCGACGTCATCGAGGTCGAGGCCGACGGCATCGGGCGGCTTAGCAACGGCGTCGTGGACGAAGGGGCCGACCGATGATGACGGAGCAGCAAGTCGAGGACACCGCACAGCGGCTGTTCGAAGCCGAGCGCGACCGCCGCCAGATCGGGCTGCTCAGCCTCGACTTTCCCCGAGCGACGATGGACGACGCCTATCGCGTGCAGGCGGCGCTGGTGAAGCGGAAGGCGGCGTCCGGACTCACGGTCAAGGGTTGGAAGATCGGCCTGACCTCGAAGGCAATGCAATCGGCGCTGGGTATCGACATTCCGGATTCCGGCATTCTGTTCGACGACATGTTCTTCGAGGATGGCGGCACGGTGCCGGCCGGCCGCTTCATCCAGCCACGCATCGAGGCCGAGATCGCCTTCGTCATGAAGGCCCCGCTCGCCGGCCCGGACGTGTCGATCGACGACGTGCTCGACGCCACTGATCATATCACCCCGGCGCTGGAGATTCTCGACACCCGCATCGAGCGGATGAACAAGGAGACCGGCAAAATCAGGACCTTCTTCGACACGATCTCGGACAATGCCGCCAATGCCGGCATCGTCGTCGGCGGCCGCTCGGCCGGTCCGCGCGAGGCGGACCTGCGCTGGGTCGGCGCCATCGTGTCGCGCAATGGCGAGGTCGAGGAGACGGGGCTCGGCGCCGGGGTGCTCGACCATCCCGCCAAGGGCATCGTCTGGCTCGCCAACCGGCTTCACCAATACGGCATGCAAATCGACGCCGGACAGCTCGTGCTGTCGGGCTCCTTCATCCGGCCGGTCGAATGCCGGCACGGCGACCGGTTCGTTTCGGATTTCGGGCCCTTTGGTGCGATCCGCATCGCCTTCGCCTGACCCCTTTGTTTCCACTGGAAAGAAAAAGGCCGGGCGCGAAAGCGGCCCGGCCAAGAAATGAAGGTCATAACCTTCAGAGGGGAACATCGTCCGGCGCAATGGGAGGAAAACACCGGACGACACCCGTTATTTGGGCCTTGGCCGGCCGGTTTGCGACGAACAGAATTCCAAAAAATGCCAAAAACGCGAAAAAATATCGCTTGGCCACGGGCAAAGCTCAGCCGGCCGCCGCTGCCTTTTCCAGCAGGTCGGCATAGTGCCGCTTCGCCACGTCGGGATGCGACCTCAGCCGGCTCTTCAGCACATTCGTTCCGACGTCGCGGAACAGCGGATTATCGGGATCGCTGGCCGGGCCGCGCGCCTCGGCCGCCAGTTCCTCCGGCAGGTCGAGCAGCGGGATCGTCGCGTCGAGCCGGGCGCTGAAGAAGAACGGCACCGAGATCCGCTCGACGCCGGCCGCCGGCGTGACGACGCGATGCACAGTTGCCCTGAGATAGCCGTTCGAGGCGAGCTCGAGCAGTTCGCCGATATTGACCACCAGCGTTTGCGGAATCGGATCCACATCGACCCAGCTGCCGTCATACTCGACCTGCAGCCCCTTGTTCTCGTCCTGCAGCAGAAGGGTGAGGAAGCCGCCGTCCTTGTGCGCGCCGACGCCCTGGTCGTGGCCGGTGACGTCCCGACCGGGATAGCGCACGATCTTCATGCGATGGTTCGGCTCGCCGCGATAGATCGGATCGAAGGCGTCCTCGGGCTGGTCGAGCGATAGCGCGAAAGCCTTGAGCAGCCGGATCGCCACCCCGGTCGCCTTGGCCTGCCAGGCAAGCAGCGCCGGCTGCAGATCGGGAAGCGCCGCCGGCCACTGGTTCGGGCCTTGCAGGCGCGTCCAGGCCGGCACGCCTTGTCCCTGTGGAATAGTCGCGCGCTCGACGCCGATGTCGAGCTGCTCGCGCCAGTCGGCCTTGCCCCTGGTGAGTTCGCCGCCGGCGCGTGTGTAGCCGCGGAACTGCGGCGACTTCACCATTTCGATGCCAAGCTTGTCGGCTTCCGGTAGAGCAAAGAAGCGGTGCGCGGCGTTGAGCACGCCGTCGATATCCGGTTGCGTTATGCCGTGGCCGCTGAGGTAGAAGAAGCCGACATCGCGGGCGGCGGTGCGCAGATCAAACAAGAAAGTCCGCAGTTCCGACTGGCCCTGCTCAAGGCGGTCGAGATCGAGCACCGGGATTATTCTGGCCATGGACAGGTTCCTCTTACGGCAACTTGCGACCCCGCCGCACGATGACATGCGCGCCTTTGCGGGTGAAGAAACGTGGCGACCAATCTCACTGAAAACGGAGCAAGCCTCCGCTCAATTCATGGGCTTTGCGGCAAATTGCGTTCGATGCCGCTTGTCGCACGTCGCTCATCCGCGATGATCCAGCCGCGCGACCAGCCGGTCGCCGATCCACTGAATGCCGCAGACCAGAACGATGAGCACGATGACGACGGCGATCATCACGCTGGTCTCGAAACGCTGGTAGCCGTAGCGGATGGCGAGATCGCCAAGTCCGCCGGCGCCGATGGCGCCGGCCATGGCCGAGGCGCCGACAAGTGTCACCAACGTCACCGTGAAGCCGGCGACGATGCCCGGCAGCGCCTCGGGCACCAGCACCTCGCGGATGATCGTCCAGCGGTTGCCGCCCATGGCGCGGGCCGCCTCGATCAGGCCGTGATCGACCTCGCGCAGCGACACCTCGGCGATGCGGGCATAGTAAGGCGTTGCCGCGATCGACAGCGGCACGATCGCCGCCCAGGTGCCGATCGAGGTGCCGACGATCAGCCGCGTCACCGGGATCAGCGCCACCAGCAGGATGATGAAGGGGACGGAGCGGAAGCCGTTGATCACCGCGCCGAGTATGCGATTGACCCAAAGGCTTTCGGCGATGCCGCCGCGATCGGTGGCGATCAAGGCGAGCCCGAGCGGCAGGCCGAAGACCAGCGAGATCAGACCGGAGGCGCCGGTCATCAGCACGGTCTCCCACACCGAGCGGAGCAGGAGTTCAAACAGGACCGGCGACATGGCCAAGCACCTCCACCCGCGCGCCGCGGTCTTTCAGGAATGCGATTGTCTGCGCGAGACGGCCGGTATCAGCTCCGGGGACGGCGAGGAACAGCGTGCCGACCGGCTGATTCTGGACATGGTCGATGCCGCCATGCACGAGGCGCAACGGCGCAGGCACGCTGGCGCTCAGATCGGACAGCAGCGGGCCACGCGCCGCCTCACCCGCCACATCGATCCTGAGGATCGTTTCCGCGCCCTCGCCCGCGGCGAGCCGGCTCGCGATCTCGGGCGGCAGCTGCGGCCGGATGCCGCCGAGCAGGCTGCGGGTTATTTCCGATCGCGGATTGGCAAAGACCTGCCAGACGGCGCCCTCCTCGACGATCCGCCCGGCATCGATCACCGCCACGCGATCGGCGATCGAGCGGATCACCTCCATCTCATGGGTGATGAGCAGGATGGTGAGGCGGAGCCTGGAATTGATGTCCTTGAGCAGCGCCAGGATCGAGCGCGTCGTCTCCGGATCGAGCGCCGAGGTCGCCTCGTCGGAGAGCAGCAAGGCCGGCCGCGCGGCCAGCGCCCTGGCAATGCCGACGCGCTGCTTCTGCCCGCCCGACAGCGACGCCGGATAGGCCTTCGCCTTCTCCGACAGGCCAACGAGCTGCAGCAGTTCCGCTGCGCGCGCCAAGCGCTCGGGGCGCGGCCGGCCGTCGATCTTGAGCGGCAGCGCGACGTTTTCCTCGACGGTCTTAGCCGACAAGAGGTTGAAGTGCTGGAACACCATGCCGATGCGGCGGCGCAGCGGCTGCAATTCACGCTCGCCCAGCCGGCTGATCTCGCGGCCCTCGATGAAGACCTCGCCGGAATCGGGCCGCTCCAGGCCGTTCAGGCAGCGGATCAGCGTCGACTTGCCGGCGCCGCTGCGGCCGATGATGCCGAGGATCTCGCCCTTGCGTACCGTGAGCGAGACGCCGTCGAGCGCCGCCGTAGCGCCGAAGCGGCGCTTCAGGTCGACGAGGCGCACGACATCTTCCGTGCGGGCGATCGGCACCGAGTCCGTTATTTCGGCCGGCGCCGTGATATGCTGGTTCATCTCTGTTTCCGTTTCTGCGTCGCGCAAACGCGACGGCGGCCCGCTCAACAGCGGACCGCCCGTTCCTGCCAGCCACGCGCCGATCAATAGGCGCTGATCCCGGTGCCCTTGTAGACCTTGTCGAACTCGGCCTTCACCGTCTCGTTCTGGTAGGAGGCGACCAGGGTCTTCACCCAGGGCTCGTTCTCGCTGCCGGCCTTGACGGCGATGAAGTTGCGGTAGGGATTGTCGGCCACCGGCTCCTGCGCGATGCGGTTTTCCGGCGTCAGCCCGCTCTTCAGCGCCCAGTCGGTGTTGACCACGGCGGCGTCGAGATCGTCGACCGAGCGGCCGACGATGCCGGCGTCGAGCTCCTTGATCTCGAGCTTCTTCGGGTTCTCGGCGATGTCGGCGGTCGTCGCCAGGATGCCGATGCCGTCCTTCAGCTTGATCAGGCCTTCGTGCTCCAGCACATGCAGCGCGCGGCCTTCGTTGGACGGATCGTTGGGCAGGCCGATGACCGCGCCTTCCGGCAGATCGGCGACTTTGGTATGCTTCTTCGAATAAAGGCCGATCGGCCAGACGCCGGTATAGCCGACCGGGACGATGCGATAGCCTTGAGTCTTGATCTGGTTGTCGAGATACGGCTTGTGCTGGAAGGCATTGGCGTCGATCTCGCCGCGCTCGAGCGCCTCGTTGGGCTGGGTGTAGTCGTTGAAGACGACGGTCTCGATCGTCAGCCCTTTCTTGACCGCCTCGGCGGTGACGACCCGCCAGACGTCCTCGTCTTCGCCGCTGATGATACCGACCTTGATCGCCTTCTTGTCCTCGGCAAAGGACGGCGACGGCGCTGTGAGACCGATGACGGCAAATGTCGCGGCGAGAAGCGCGGCAAGTCCGGCGCGCCTGGTGATTGACGTAACGAGAGATACTGAAGCGTTGCCGCGTTCGGACATGATGCGTTCCTTGCGATCCTGAATTCATTTCGGCCTGGCGGAATGCGAAGCCTCTATATCAGCATCACCAATGCTGCCCGGTTGAGCAAAGAAGCGCTTTTCCTATCAAACGGAACGCGGAAAATATTCTCTCAAAGATTTAATGACTTGGAGCATACCGGCCACCGCCGAGCAGATATTCGACGTGGCGAAAGATCGAAGCGGCAGCGCCTATGAAGCGCGCTGCGAGACCACGCAGGCCCCGCCGCGATCGTTGCCATCGCCGTTCGCGGATCTTGCAATCGGCATGAACGAGTCAGAACGTCTCGACCCATGGCCTGAGCTCGACCTCGAAGCTCCAGGCACTGCGATGCTGGCGATGGACCGCGAGATAGGTTTCGGCGATCGCGTCGGGCGACAGGCGGCGATCCGGCCGGTCGGGCTCGGCCGCCTGTCCGGGCGGCTCGATCTGGCCGTCGATGATGAAATGGGCGACATGGATGTTCTTCGGGCCAAGCTCGCGCGCCATCGATTGCGCCAGCCCGCGCAGCCCGAATTTCGGCATGGCGAAACCGGCAGAGCCGGAGAAGCCCTTGAGGCTTGCGGTGGCGCCGGTGAAGAGGATCGAGCCTGAGCCGCGCGCCAGAAGCCTACGCGCTGCCTGCTGGCCGACGAGGAAGCCGCCATAGGCGCCGACGAGCAGTGCCTGCTTGACCGCCTCGGGATCGAGCTCGACGATCGGGCCGCGCGTGCGGCCGCTGGCGTTGAAGACGGCAATCTCGAGGGGTCCGGCCTTGTCGGCCGTCTCGAACAGCCGTGCGACGGAGGCGGCATCCGACACGTCCGTCTCCACCGCCTGCGCGCCGGTCTCCTGAACCAGCGCGGCGAGCTTGTCGACGTTGCGGGCGGCCAGCACGACGCGAAAACCTTCCTTGCCGAGGAGCCGGGCCAACGAGGCGCTGAGGCCAGCTCCGGCACCCGCGATCACTGCGACATTGGCTGCCATTTCGTTCCTCCCTGCGATGTCCTTCGATGTTCGGCCGACGCCGACACTCATGCCGTGTAGGTTCGCGCCTTTGGCGGCAAGAGGCAAGGATTGCGGTGCTCCAATTTCGCCGTTCGATGCAAAAGTCGCCGGCACATGCGACAGGTCCATCAGGGCCCAGGGCAATCGTCTCGGACAAACGACAGATCGTCGATGTCGGCGCCGCCCCTTGCCCTGCCGGGCATTTCTCCCCGTATAGTGACGGGGAGAAGGGGCCGGTCGCAGCGCCCTCGAAGGACTTGCCTGTCGGGCCGATCCGTCCGACACGTGAACCAACGGCGATTCGAGGAAGGACCATGGAACCAATCTGGGCCGTCGGCCTGATGACCGGCACGGTGCTTGACGGCAACATCGACGTGGCGCTGATCAAGACCGACGGCGAGCGTGTAGCCGACTTCGGCACCTATACTTTAGCCCCCTACCCGCAATCGATCCGCAGCTTGCTCGAAGAGACGCTGCGCCAGGCGCGCGTCTGGAATTTCGAAGGGCCGGAACCGGCGATCTTCCACGAGGCCGAGGAAGCGCTGACGCGCGCACAGTCGGCCGCGGTCAAGGATCTCGTCGAAAGCTATGGGCTAACCATGGCCGATATCGGCGTCGTCGGCTTCCACGGCCAGACCGTGCTGCACCGTGCCCCACAGCCGGGACGGATCGGCCGCACCCGCCAGCTCGGCGACGGCGAGCTGATGGCAGCGCTTCTCGGCACCAAAGTCGCCTACGACTTCCGATCGGCCGATGTGGCCGCCGGCGGGCAAGGCGCGCCTTTGGCCGCCGCCTATCATGCGGCGCTGCTGAAGGATGCGGATGCCAGCGGCGACACGGCCGTGCTCAATCTCGGCGGCGTCGGCAACATCACCTGGTGGGACGGCAAGAACGCGATCGTCGCCTTCGACACCGGACCGGCCAATGCGCCGGTCAACGATTTCATCAAGTCGAAGGGTCTCGGCGAGATGGACCGCGACGGCAAGCTGGCGGCCGCGGGCAAGGTCGACGAGGCAAGGCTCGAGCGGCTGCTGCAGCATCCTTATCTCACCAAGCCTTACCCGAAATCGCTCGACCGTTTCGACTTCACCGCGGCGATGGCCGACGGGCTCGGCGCGGAGGATGGCGCGGCAACGCTGACTGCCTTCACCGTCTCCGCGGTCGGCAAGGCGCTCGACCTGTTGCCGCGCCGGCCGAAGCGGCTGGCGGTCAGCGGCGGCGGCCGCCGCAATCGGACGATGATGGCAATGCTCGGCCGCCGCGCCGGCGTCGAGGTGGTGCAGGCCGAGACGCTGGGATGGAAGGGGGACGCGGTGGAGGCCGAATGCTTCGCCTTCCTCGCGGTGCGAGTGCTGCGCGGCCTGCCGATCAGCTTTCCGAGCACGACCGGCGTGCCGCAGCCGATGCGCGGCGGAAAACTGGCAGGCTGATCAGGTTCTTTTGTACATGTCGTTAGCCCAAAACCGCTACGCACTTTTGGGCGACATGCATCAGAGCTTCTTCTGCAAGAAGACGCGGCTGCGGCCGGCGGGGAAATCAGCAAGCGTGCCGAACGGCTGGTAGCCCTGGCGCTGGTAGACCTTGGCGGCGACCGGATTGAAAGTGTCGATCCAGGCGGCTTGACAGCCGCGCGCCAGCGCTTCGCGTTCGGCGGCGTCCAGCATGCTGGCGGCGATGTGCTGGCCGCGCAGCTTTTCGTCGACCCACAGCCACTGCACGTAGAGCCAGCCCCAGGCGGTGTAGCCGGAAATGCCGGCGACAATCGCGCCGGCATCGTCGCGCACGAAGACGGCGAGCGTCTTGCGGCCTGAGGCGCCGACATCGCTGTCGTTGAAAGCGGTGAGCCCCTCGCCGACACGGGCGAGGTCCTGCGGCAAGGGCTCGGCGGTGATCTCGAGCGTCGTCTTCATCGTGGCTCCGGTGCGGTTCGGAAGCCAGCCTTAGCGAAGGAGCGAGCGCAGACGCAAGCCTATTGCCGAGCCGATCGCCATGCCGCCGCGAAGGCCGCCACCAGCATCAGCAAGGCGGCGATCAGGGCGCAGTTGGCGAAGCCGAGGTTCGTATAGAGCGGACCGAAGCCGGCGGTGCCGACGGTGACGGCAAGATAGGTGACCGCGCTGTTCAGGCCCATGACGGTGCCGCGCCGCGCCGGGTCTAGCGCGGTGAGTCGCATGACCAGCACGTTGAGCCCAAAATGGTTGGCCAGGCCCCAGACGGCGATCGTCGCCATCAGCAGGCCGAAGCCGCCGCTCTGCGTGGCCATCACGACATAGACGGCGGCGACCAAGAGATAGGCGAAGGGCATGACCCGGCGGGCGCCGAGACGGTCGATGACGCCGTCGAGCAGCGCGGCCACGCCGAAGCCGAGGCCGTAGGCGATCGCCGCAAGGCCGTTGGCGCTGACAGGCTCGCCGAGACCTTCATGGAGATGGTCGCCGAGATAGCCGTAGACGCCGTAGAAGGCGGTCATGAAAGCGCCGCAGGCAATCAGCAGCGGCACAATGCCCGGTACGGCCAGCGCGCCCAGCGGCGAAGGCGCCGGACCGCTTTTCCTGACGTCGCGCAGCGAGCTCATCGCTAGGCCTGCGACGGCGGTTCCGGCGAGAAGCGCCACGGCAGCGAAGACGGCGCGCCAATGGATGAGATCGGCAAGCACGGCCGACAGCGACACGCCGGCGACCATGGAGAGCGTCCAGCCGGTCAGCACGACGCCGATAGTGCCACTCTCGCGGCCGGGCGGCGCGATCGCCGCCGAGCTGGCATAGATCGCGGGCATGGCGATACCGGCGGCAACGCCGGCAACGAGCTGGGCCGCGACCAGCGCCGTCACCGTCGGTGCCAGGGCGCTTGCCACCAGCGCCAGCGCAAGCAACAGCAAGGCGCCCTGCAGCATGCGGCGCGCGCCGATCCGGTCGATGTAGCGGGCGAGGAAGAGCGCGCTTGCCGAGGTGCCGAGGCCGAAAGCGGCAGCGGCCGTCATCACCGCCGGCACGCTGGCCCCGAACGATGCCGCGACGGCGGGCGCGATCGGCCCGAGCACCAGCGAGTTGGAGCCGATGACGGCGATGCAGCCTGTGAGCAGGTAGGCCGCCGCCGGGATCGGCGCCCGCGACGCCGCAGGCAGAATTACTGATTGATCACTGTTCGACATATCTCCATAATGGCCGAATTAAATTCAGCATCAACGGGGAATTTCCATATGGACACAGAAACAGATGACGTTCAGCGGAACAGGCAACCTGCCCGAGAGGTCGACCCGATCGACCGAAAAATATTAGGCGTGCTCGTAGACGATGCGACCATCAGCTATGCCGAGCTCGGCGATCGCGTCGGCCTGTCGCCGCCGGCGGCGCATGAACGGGTGAAGCGGCTCAGGCGTAGCGGCGCCATCCGCGCCACCTCCGCGATCATCGATCCGAAGGCGGTGAAGAAGCCGCTGCTCGCCTTCGTGCATATCGACACCAGGGGCTGGGGCAAGACGCCGGAGTTGATGGCGATCTCCGAATGCCCCGAGGTCGAGGAAATCCATTCAGTCGCCGGCGACACCTGCATGCTGCTCAAGGTACGCACCGAGGACACGCGCGCGCTCGAAGGCCTGCTGTCGCGGATCTACGAGACGCCGGGTGTGGTCTCGACGCGCAGCTATGTCGTGCTGTCGACCTATCTCGAACGGCCGGTGCAGCCGGACATCACGGCGCAATGGCCGGCGCCCAAGCACATGGCGACGCCGGTGTATTAGACACCTTCCAGACGATCCGCGAAGCGCCATATCGAGACCTGCGGGGCTTCCAAGCTCTGTTCCGCCCGGGACTGGACGCAAATGTCGACGAGCCCGCCGAGACGAGCAAGGGATGGGTTCAAACCTCCTTGTGGTCGAAAAGGAACATTTGAACGCCCGAGTCATCAGGGGCATAAAGTCGGCGATCCGCCCCAGCCGCTTCTCCCTCCGGGCTTGCGAACGCCTTTTCGATCGCTGCAAGGTCGTCGAAATACAATGTACCGATCCGATGGACATTGGAGAGTCCCACCGGCGTTGCGATGGGACCGTCGCTGACCTCGTATTTCCTGAGACCCGGAATCTTCTTGGCGAGAGGCACGTGAATTTCGAAGTAATGCCGGTCAAACGCCTCGACGTCCTTTGGTGTCGGGTAGATAACGACCATCCTGGCCATTGCGGTGCTCCTTCTGTTTCGGACACACCAAGGACGACCCAAAGGATGGAAACGGAACGCGACGTCGAAGATTTTTTGGAAGATCGTCTCGAAAGAATGTGTTTGCCGAGCGTCGCAACGCTCGCGCAGCCAGTCCGGCCGGCCGGGCTTACGGATTCGTGGCGCCGCGATAGATGTCGAGGACGCGCGTGACGCTGGCGATCAGAAGCCCATGCGCGGTCGGCTTGATCCGGGCCGCGCCGACGTCGGTATCGAGATGGCCGAGGTACTGGCTGATCAGCGGGCGCGGGATCTCCCGGTCGCCAACTGCGGCCAGCAGCGCTTCGGTGGCATGACGCGCGTCGGGTGATGGCCAGTAGTAGCGGATGCGGTCGCTGAACGAAAAATGCCGCTGCAAGCGCTGCTCGTCTGGCGTGCCGGGATAGTATTTCTGCCAGTTGCCGGGCGAGGCCAGCATGACGCGCTCCATGGCGGCCGGCAGGCTTTCGCGGGACGGATCAGGCGCCAATTGGTCAGCGATATGACTGAGCCCATAGAGCGCCTCGCGCAAGGCGAAGGTGAGCCATGGACCGACCTTGAGGATGGCGAAGCCGTCGCGCACGAGCGCGGCCAAAGCCGCGGCCGGTTGATAGTCGGTCGAATGCGCCTCGAAGACGAATTGCGGCATGCTCTCGAGCGACGCCACCAGCTTCGTCGCCTTCTGAGGCGCATAGGCGATGATGTCGGCATTGCCGAATTCGACGCCGGGCTGGACGACGACGCCGACGGCCCGGGCAAAGGCGGCATCGAGGCCGAGGCGGGAGAAGGCCTGGCGGTGGACTTCGACGGTGCGGAGCGCATCGGCCGGCTCGGTGACATGCACATGGTCGAGCGCTTCCAGCGCGCCGCCCGGCACCGGCACTTCGGTGCCGATGATGTAGACGGGCTTTTTGCCGCCGTCGCGTGCGACCGCAGCTTCAGCAACCGCCGCAAGCTCGGCCGCGCGCGCGGAGATTGTTTCGTCGGCAAGCGCCGCGGAATCGTCGGCACAGGCCATGCTGGTGTCGAGATGCAGCTTGGTGAAGCCGGCGGAGGCATAGGCGTCGATCATCGCGGCCGCCTTCCGCATCGCCTCGGCGGCGGGCAGATGCTTCCACGGATTCGGGCCGAGATGATCGCCGCCGAGGATCAGCCGGTCGAGCGGAAAGCCTGAGCTCATCGCATGCGCCTCGACGAAAGCGCGAAATGCGGCCGGCGTCATGCCGGTATAGCCGCCCTCATGGTTGACCTGGTTGCAGGTCGCCTCGATCAGCACATCAGCGCCAAGTGCCGCGCCATGGCGGAGCGTCGCTTCGATGACCAGCGGATGCGCCGAACAGATCGAGGCGATGCCGCTTTTGCCGCTTGCCGTGCGCCGGCTGGCGATGCCGGCAAATCTTGTCGTGGCGCCGGTCATGCAAGCATCTCCGCCTTGGCTATGAACGCCTCGACGTCGGCCAGGCGATGGATGCCTTCTATCGGACCCTTGCGGGTGACTGCGAGCGCACCGCAGGCATTGGCGACACGCAGCGCTTCGGCGGGCGCGGCGCCGCGCAGCCAGAAGGAAACGAAGGCGGCGCCGAAGCAGTCGCCGGCGCCGGTCGGGTCGATTTCTTCCACGGCAAAGCCAGGCATGGCGACAGTGCCCTGCCGGTCGTGATAGGCGGCGCCATCGGCGCCCTTCTTCAGTACGATGCAGGGGATGCCTCGATTCAAAAGGTCGGCAACCGCACTCGGTTCGTCGCCGGCCGAAGAAAACAGGAACAGCTCGTTGTCGCTGGGCAGGAAGACATCGGTCTCAGCCAGCACCTGGTCGAGCGCCTGGCGCATGCCGGAGGCCTGCATGATCTCGCGGCGGATGTTGGGATCGAAGGACACGGTTCCGCCCTTGGCCTTCACGGCCGCGATCGCGGCGAGCGCGACTTCGGTGGCGCGGTCGGAAAACAGCGAGGAGCCCATGACATGGACGTGGTTGGCTCCGTCGAGCAGCCGTTCGGCCGCATCGTTCATCTCCAGCAGGCCGGCGGCGCTGTTGCGGATGTTGAAGACGAAATGCCTGGAAGCGTCGGGCCGATAGGTGACGAAGGCGGTGCCGGTGGCATGGCCCTCATGGACCGCGATTGCCGAAACGTCGGCGCCGAGCGCGTGCAGCCGGTCGATGTTCAGCTGGCCGAAATCGTCCTTGCCGACGGCGCCGATGAGACCCGCCGGCTGGCCGAGCGCCGCCGCCTGGCCGATGAAGATCGCTGGGGCGCCGGACGGAAAAGGTCCGACCAGCGGACCGGGCTCGAGAAAGCTCTGGCCGATGCGCTCGGCCATGATCTCGACCAGGATCTCGCCGGCTGAGACCAGCTTCTTCATCCATGTCCTCCCGGCTGTTTCCCGTGCACCGGCTGCGTTCTGTTTTTACGCAAATTCCGGACGGAAAACCGCTACGCACTTTTCCTGGAATTGCTCTAGCACATTGGCCGGATGCCAACAGACGCTGAAATTGAATAGGGCCGCTACATTTTCGCGTCAATTAATAAATTTACGCATGGAATAATTTCTGTCGACGCGTTGAAACTTGCAAGGCTTCCTGTAAAGTTTCAACTTGCAGTCGCGCGCCGGCGAGCCGTATGTAGCACCGGGGCAGCGCATGGGAGCCAAGGATTCCATGCCGCGAGGGTTTGAGCCGATGACGCACAAGACGATGGAGGATTTCGCCCGTTCCTGCGGCGTCTCCCGGCCGACTTTGTCGAAGTATTTCGACGATCCGACCAGCGTCAAGCCTGCGACCAGAAAGCGGATCGAGGACGCGCTGCGCTCGTCCGACTACCGGCCCAATTTGTTCGCGCGCAATCTCAACCGCAAGCGCACCCGCAGCATCGGCATCGTCGTGCCGACAGTGACCGACCCGTTCTATTCGGAGATGGTCAGTCGCATCGAGCTCAGGCTGCGCGACGAAGGCTATTGGCCGATCGTCATTTCCTCGCATGGCTCGACCGAGCTCGAAGTCGAGGCGACGCGCACTATCCTGTCGCTGAAAGTATCCGGCGCGCTGATCGCGCCGCTGGGGAAACGATCCGACCAGCGGACGCTGGAGAAGCTGACGCAGACCATCCCGATCGTCTATTTCGACACCTATCTCGAAGGCGACACGCCTTTCGTCGGCAACAACAACGCGCAGAGCGTGTCGACCATCGTCGATTATCTTTGCCGCTCGGGCGACGCCCCGGTCTATTTCGACATCCCACATGTCAATCACAATTCGCCGGAACGATTGAGCAGCTATGTCGCCTCGATGCAGCGGCTCGGGTTCGAGCCCGTCGTCTTCGGCAATACTGAGGACTACACCTGGGATTTCGAGCGCATCGGCTACGAGCAGACGGAAAAGCTGCTCAACGATGGCGGCCTGCCGGGCAAGACCGTCCTGTGCGCCAACGACCGTCTCGCCTTCGGCGTGATGGCGGCCGCCTTCTCGAAAGGGTTGAAGGTGGGCCGCAAGGCGGATTGCGACCTGCGGGTGGCCGCGCATGACGACCATCCGCTCAGCCGTTACACCTGCCCGGCGCTCACCACCATGGCGCAGGATTTTGCGGCGATGGCCGGGCACAGTGTCGAGACGCTGCTCGCGCTCCTTGACGAGGACGGCGCGGCCGTCGCGCCGGAGGTCAAGCTCGACGCGACGCTGGTGATGCGTCAGTCTGCCTAGGGCTGACCAAACATAGGGTCGAATTTCGCCATGCGGCCAATGCTGCCTCAGGCGAGCAGGCTTGCTGCTTCGTCCTCGCCGAGCAGCGGCGGCTGGTCGACCGTGCCGGCGACCGCGACGGAGTTGCGGCTTTCGCCCGAGGCGAGGATCGCTTCCATGATCTCGAGCACATGCAGCGCCAGTTCGCCGGACGCGCGCGGCCTCCTGCCGTCCAACAGCGAGCGCGCCAGGTCGGCGACGCCGAGCATGCGGTAGTTGGCGCGGTCGGGCGCGGCATAGGGCCAGTTGCGCGCGCCGTAGAGCTCGGCCTCGCTCTCGAAATCCTTCCAGCCGTCGCCGCGCGCCGACAGCGAGACGGTGCCGCCAAAAGTGTCGGGATCGGGCAGCCTGAGCGAGCCTTCCGTGCCGTGCAACTCGATCGGATGGTTGGAGTGCTTGAAGACATCCCAGGACGCGCCGAAGGTGACGGTGGCGCCGGAGCGGAATTCGAGCAGCGACAGGATGTTGGTCGGCGTGCCGACCCTGAAGGTAGTGTTCCTGTAGGGACCCTCGGCGGTGATCAGGCGCTCTTCCTGGCCGCGCGTCGCCATTGCCATGACGCGGGCGACCGGGCCGAGCAGGTTGACCAGCATCGTCAGATAATAAGGCCCCATGTCGAAGACGGGACCGCCGCCCGGCTGGTAGTAGAATTGCGGGTTGGGATGCCAGTGCTCCATGCCGCGCCCCATCATGAAGGCGGTGCCGGTCACGGCGCGGCCGATCGCGCCCTCATCCATCAGCCGTCGCGCCCGGCGCCCGGCGGCTCCGAGGAAGGTGTCGGGAGCCGAGCCCAAAAGCAGGCCGCGCTTGGCCGCCTCGGCGACCAGCCGGCGGCCGTCGCTGGCCGAAGTCGCAAGAGGCTTTTCGGTGAAGACATGTTTTCCGGCCGAGAGCGCCGAAAATGAGATGTCGAAATGCGCCGAGGGAATGGTGAGGTTGAGGACGAGATCGACCTCCGGATCGGCGAGCAGCGCGTCCACGCCAAGCGCGCGGATGCCATACTCCTTCGCTCGCAATGCGGCCATGTCAGCGGAGATGTCGGCGCAAGCGCGCAATTCCATACCGGCGAAAAGGGCGGCGTTGCGCAGATAGGTCATCGATATGTTGCCGCACCCGATAACGCCGATGCCGAGCTTCGCACCTGATTTTGCTTGCATTTTCGATCCGACCTCCCAGGCGGCAGCGTCCATGGCCGTCCGTCGCGATCGCGGCGGACAATTTTTGTGACTCGCTATACAGCATTTTAAATATTGACGCGCGTAAAATTTTTATAGAGCATGTGAAAACGCTGGCGCGACATCGGAGGCCGCCAGCCTTTCAGGAGGAGAAAATGACTGACATGAAAAACGGCCAACGGCCGATGCGAATCCCGTGGGTCATGCGCGCATTGGATCTTTCCGTCGCGGTCAGGGACCGCGACGGGTTCAGGCATAGATCACCTTGGCCCCGGTCCTATCAAGCTGGCTGCGTATTGGACCGGGCAGGCCATCGTCGGTGATCACCACATCGACGCTCGACAGCGAAAATGCCTTGGAGGTCCCGCTGACGCCCCATTTGCTCGAATCGGCGAGGAGGACAACGCGCCGGGCCATGCGAACGAGGTTTCGCTTCGTTCGCGCCATGTCTTCGTTCACGTCGACCACATCCAGTGACGAGTCTATCGCATGCGCTCCAACAAAGACCTGATGCGCTACCAAGCCGCCGAGAGCCGTATCGGCATCGGTGATCAGCGTGCTCACCGTGTCGGGATAGACCCGGCCGCCGATCATATGAACGTCGAGTCCGGGACGATGCATAAGATGCTGCACGATATTCATGGCCGTGGCCGCGACCACGACATTGCTGAGCGGCGGTAACTGCATGGCAAGCTGCATTAATGTCGAGCCGCCGTCGAAGATGACCGATTGGTTGTCCTCGAACAGGTCTACCGCCGCCCGGGCGATGCGCTTCTTTGCGTCGAGGTTCGTTTGCATCCGCCGGGCGAACGCGGCCGTAGTCGAATCGGTGGTCCGGGTCACCGCCCCTCCACGGGTCTTGGTCAGTAGTCCCTTGCGGTCCAGTATCTCGAGGTCGGAGCGCACCGTGACTTCCGACACGCCAAAATCGTCTGACAGGTCCTTCGTGCGAACCTGTCCGTTGCGTTGCACCTCGCCCAGGATCGATTGGCGTCTCTGCTCTGACAACATTGCCCTGCCTTTGCCTCCATGCGCCAAGCAACCGCTCCTGGCCTCGGCTCATCCTACCAAAAATACGCAATTTCGAAAGCTTTCGAAAGATTGCATTTCCTATTTCTTTCGCAAACACTGGGTCCAGGATTTGGAAATCAAACGATTGGGGAATTTTCGACTCATGAGCCTAGGAACCAAGGTACGTCTTGCGCGCCTCTTCTCGCATCCATCGGGGAACCTTTTTGGCGGCGCGGTTGACCACTTCGTCGGCTATGGCGACGTGCGCAAAGGCGGCCTTGCCGACCTGCCGGGTGCGCTCGCACGCGTCATGGCGGGCAAACCCGACTACGTCAGCATCCAGCCTGGCACCGCGCGCCATCTGTGGCCGCAATACGCGGGCAAAGCTTCTCTGGTGATCCAGGCGGGCTGCTTCACTCCGGACGATCGCATCAGCGAGTTGATCGCAACGCCCGAGGATGCGGTTCGCGCGGGGGCCGATGCGTTGGCCGTGGCCATTCCGGTACGCGGCGCGACCGAGGGCAAATACATACGCTGGCTGACCGATTCGGTAAATGCAGCGGCCCGCTACGGCATGCCTGTGGTGGCGCATATCTACCCTCGCGATTTCACCGACGGAGCAAAAATTGTCTTCACCCCCGACGAGATCGCCTATGCGGCGCGCATCGGCTACGAGTCCGGCGTCGACGTGATCAAGATCGGCTACACGGGCGATTTCGAGTCGTTCCGAGAGACCGTCCGCACCTGCCCGGTGCCGGTTGTGATCGCGGGTGGTCCGAAGACCGATACCCTGCTCGGCGCGCTTAAGCAGACGGCGGACGCCATCCGTGCCGGCGCACGCGGTGCCGTGGTAGGCCGCAATCTCTGGGGGCATGGCGATCCGCAGAAGGCAGCGCTTGCCTTTCGCGGCGTCATCCATGACGGCCTTTCGGCGCAAGACGCCCTGGCGAAGGCGGGTGCCTGAACGATGCCCACCGTCCCCCCGATCCTCGGCTTCGGCGCTATTGCGATCGACGACATCGTCTATGTCGATCAGCCGTTGTCGGCGGGCAAGGGGAAGGTTCTGCAAAGTACCCGCGCTTTCGGGGGAAATGTCGCGACGGCGCTGGCCGCCGTCGTGCGGCTCGGCGGAACCGCCGGGTTCGTCGGATGGCTGGGCAGTGCCGCGGACGACGCCGTGCTGCGCGATCTCGTTGCGAGCGGTGTTGAAACCGCATTCGCGCCGCGCCATCCCGACGCGCGACCGGTGCGCTCGCGGATCACCGTCGGCTCGGACGGGGAACGGTTCATCGCGTATGACGACGATGCGATGCTGGGCACCGCTCCGGACTTTCCGGACGATATCCTCAGCCGCGCGACCGTCCTGATCGTCGATAGCTACGCGATCCGGTCGCTGGATGTCGTGGCTCGGGCTCGCGATCTCGGCCTTGCGATCCTCGGCGATATCGAATGGAGCAGCGGCCCAGCCACGGAGCGGCTGATCGCGCTCTGCGACCATCTCATTCTTCCACTCGGCTTTGCGCGGACTGCCACGGGGTGCCGATCGCCGGCCGAGATGCTCGATGCATTGTGGTTGCCGTCGCGGTCCGCTGTGGTTCTGACCGATGGTGGCAGGGGCGTGTACTATCGCGGGCGTGAAGAGACAGGTCTCTGGCACCTGCCCCCGCACCGGGTTGTGGTCGTCGACTCGACCGGCGCGGGTGACTGCTTTCATGGCGCCTATGCCCGTGCATTGACGCGCGGGGCCGACACCGCAGGCCGGGTGGCATTCGCGGCCGCGGCGGCGGCCGTTTCGATAACGGGGCGTGGCGGGCGCGAGGCGCTTCCGACCGACGACCAGGTCACGGAACTCCTGGCATCGACGAACGCTCCGTCAGCAGTCGAACTGAAATATGCGCAGATCGATACTGGAACATAGCCTGAAACTATCCGAGGAAATATTTCGCAGGTTACCATAAGCCGAGGAGAATTATAAAAGTCAGTGGCTTATACTTGTGGAGGAGGAAGATGGCAGAAGTCATTCTTGAGAATATCTGCAAAACCTACGGTAACAATTTTCGCGCAATCGACCAGTTGAACCTATCGGTCGAGGACGGCGAGTTCTTGATTCTCGTCGGGCCGTCCGGCTGCGGCAAATCCACCGCGTTGCGAATGATCGCCGGATTGGAGGACATCACCAGCGGCAGCCTTCGGATCGGCGGAGTCGACGTCGTCGACATGCCGCCCAAGGACCGCGACATCGCGATGGTCTTCCAGAGCTACGCGCTCTACCCGCATATGACGGTGTCCGAAAACATCGCCTTTTCGATGCGGCTGGCAGGCAAGCCGAAGGCCGAGCGCAAGAAGCGCGTGGACGAGATCGCCAAAACCCTTCAGCTGACGTCTTTGCTGGACAGCAAACCCGCGAACCTTTCAGGCGGACAGCGTCAACGGGTTGCCATGGGCCGTGCCATGGTGCGCGAGCCGGCCGCCTTTCTCATGGACGAACCCCTTTCCAACCTGGATGCGAAACTGCGTGTTCAAATGCGCGCCGAAATCACCAGCCTGCAAAAGCAGCTCGGCGTCACGACCATATACGTGACCCACGACCAAATCGAAGCGATGACGATGGGGGACAGGGTCGCGGTGTTGAAAGGCGGCGTGCTGCAGCAGGTCGACACACCCAAGAGACTCTATGAATCGCCGGTGAATGCCTTCGTTGCCGGCTTCATCGGTTCTCCTTCGATGAACCTTTTCGAAGCGACCCTGAAGGGCGGCGAGCTCGTTTTTCGCGACTTCGCCATCCGGCTGCAGGATGCAGCGTTCGCCGGCAGGCCGGGCTTGCGGTCGTATGAGGGGCGCAAGATCGTGTTCGGGATCCGACCGGAGGATCTTTATGACAGCAGCCTCGAATCCGGTCGCAAGTATCAGACGATACCCGCAAAGGTGACTTCGATCGAAGAACTCGGCTCTGAACATATCGTCCACCTGAACATCGACGCGGTCCGGGTGGACTCCGGCGATCCGGACGCGGTGGACGATTTTGGCCTGGCATCGAACGCGGTGGCGAGATTCGAGCCGGTCAGCGCCGTCCACTCCGGTTCGGAAATCCGGTTGGCCCTGGATGATGCCAAGTTCCATTTCTTCGATCCCGAGACGCATCTGGCGATCTGAAGATCTGCGGCAGACCGCAGGCGAGAGCGAGGCGCCTGCGAAAGATACTCGCAAGAAGGCTTCTGAATAAAGCAGACGATCGTCCGCATTGTGCGGTCGATCTTAAAGAAGGAGGAGAAAATGACGTTTCGGATACAACCCGCGATGCTGAAAATAGCCGCGGCCGCATGGTTGCTTGGCGCAACCGGCGCCATGGCGGACACGACGCTGGAATTCACCCAATGGTGGGAGCCCGAATTGCCGGCCGGCTCGCTCAGGGCAATCATGAATGACTTCGAGGCTGCAAACCCCGGAATC
The DNA here is from genome assembly GCF_003863365.1 of Mesorhizobium tamadayense. Classification (GTDB taxonomy): domain Bacteria; phylum Pseudomonadota; class Alphaproteobacteria; order Rhizobiales; family Rhizobiaceae; genus Mesorhizobium; species Mesorhizobium tamadayense. Next base: position 83,696 of record NZ_RQXT01000024.1, read on the forward strand.
AAGGTGACGCTGGTCAGCGGCCCCTATGCGACCACGCGAGACCAGATCTCGGTTGGTGCTGCAACTGGAACGCTTAGCGACGTCGTCGGTCTCGACGGCGCCTGGGTGAACAATCTGAACGCGCAGAATGCGCTCGCCGACATGAACCCGATGATGGATGCGAGCGGGTTCGACAAGACCCAGGTCGCGGACATCATCAAGGTCGACGGCAAGGCGGTGATGTTTCCCGTGGCTTCGTTCGTCTATCCGGTCTTCGTGAACATGGACCTCGCCGCCCAGGCAGGCGTGACCAAGCTGCCGTCGACGCGCGCGGAGTTTCTCGAAGCCGCCAAGAAGATGACGCATGCCGACAAGAACCAGTATGGCTGGGTGCTTCCCTTGTCGCTGCAAACGCCGTCCGGTGTCCAGAACGACCTGATGTCGTGGGTCTGGGCATCGGGTCAATCGATGATGGCGGACGGCAAGCCCGCTCTCGAGGGCAAGCCGGTCGTCGATATGCTCACCTTCGTCAAATCGCTGAACGACGCCGGCGTCATCTCGCCCGGCATTGCCACCAAGACCGAGCAGGAAAAGGTCGAGGAATTCGTCAACGACCGGGTCGGAATGATGATCGACTCGCTCGCGCACGTGAACCTCATCCGCAAACGCAATCCCAAACTGAACTTCGACCTCATCCCGGTCCCGGTCGTGGAGAACTATAACGGCAAGCGCGGCCTTCCCTATGCCTCCTGGGGCATCGGCATCTCCGCGGGCTCGAAACATCAGGAGGAGGCCTGGAAACTTGTCCAATACCTGATGAGTGAAAAGGTGAACGCCAAGCTCGTATCGCTTGCCAACGCCTTCCCCGGCAACGTCAACGCCAAGCCCGATTTCGTGACCTCGGACAAGGCTTTCGGCAAGGCTTTCGAGATCTTCAAGACCGGTTATCTCGCCAACGAGTTCACGGGTCTGCCGGTGGCTGAAGACCTGATGACCAAGTTCGACGTGGAAGCCCAGAAGATGCTCGCCGGCGAGCAGTCTCCGGAACAAGCCTCAGCCAACGCTCAAAAGGGCTGGATGGCGAAATTCTGAGCGGCCTGTTCCCCGTTTGCTATCTTCCACAGGGTGGCCTGACTTCGGGCAGGCCACCCGTCAACAACGGATCGGCAATTTGAGATGGACCTGTTTCCGAAGCTCGCCTTCTCTTGAAGGCGTATCCCAAGGTTGGCACATGACTCGGCAGAAGCGCTCCCACCATAGACTGAAACGAGCGGTCGCACCCTATCTCTACCTGTCGCCCTCGCTCCTCATAATCGGCCTTCTGATGCTGCTGCCGATGGTGACGGTGATTGCGTATTCGTTCCAGAACAGCGCGGTGCTGCGTCGCGACCCGTCCTTTGCCGGACTGAAACACTACCAGGCGATCTTTGCCGATCCGGTGTTCTGGGCCTCGCTGTGGCACACGCTCTACTTCACATGCATGAGTGTCGTCTTCCACATGACCATCGGCATGGTCTTCGCACTCATGCTGAACAGCGACCGCATCAATCCGACGCTGCGCAATATTCTGCGCGTGCTCTACATACTGCCTTGGCTGTTCACCGCAGTGATTATCGCCGTGATCTGGCGCCTCCTGCTCGAGCCGAACGGTGTCGTGAACAGCGTTCTCATGCAGATGGGCATCATCGGTTCCAAGGTCGAGTGGTTTTCCTCGCCCGAGACCGCACTGCACGCCGTCACCTTCGCCAATATCTGGGCGGGCTACCCGCTTTTCATGGTCAGCCTGCTCGCAGGCTTGCAGGGCATTCCCAAGGATTTCTACGAGGCCGCCGATATCGACGGGGCGAAGGCCTACCAGAAGCTGATCTTCATCACCATCCCGCAGCTGATGCCGATCATCATCAGCATCTCGCTGCTCGACTTCATCTGGACCATGCAGGTCTTTCCATTGATCTGGATAACGACGGGCGGCGGCCCGATCTACTCGACCGAGGTCCTCAGCACCTACACGTATAAGCTGGCGTTTTCGAGCTACAACCTGTCGCAGGCGTCGGCGAGCGCCGTGGTCATCCTGCTGATCTCTCTCGGCCTGACGCTGTTCTACATCCGCTATCAAAAGGCTCGGTAGTCACCATGAGGAAAAGGCATACGCCGAAAGACAGGCTGATCACCGTCGCGCTGCATGTCGCGCTTGCAGCGGGGCTCTTTTTCGCGGCCTTCCCGATCTACTGGATGCTGAGCAGTTCGTTCAAATCGAATACCGAAATCTTTGCCCTGCCACCAACCATCCTGCCGAAGGCCTTCACGCTGGAAGCGTATGCAGCCATCCTTGGCGACCCGGTGAAGCTGCGCTTCTTCTTCAACAGCTATTTCGTGGCGGGAGTGGTGACCGTGCTAACGGTGCTGATCGCCTTGCTGGCGGCCTATGGGTTCAGCCGCTTCAACTTCCGCGGCAAGGGCAGCCTGAACACACTCATCATCAGCACGCAGACGATTCCGCCGATCACACTCTTGATCCCCTTCTTCGGGCTTGTCGTCTCATATGGTATCTTCGACACCTACGTCGCACTGATCCTGACTTACCTGGTGTTTACGCTGCCCTACGCGATCCTGCTGATGACGGGATATCTGAACACCTTGCCCCGCGATCTCGATGAAGCGGTGGCTGTCGACGGAGGCACCAGTTGGACAGCGCTTTGGCGGGTGATCGTCCCGATTTCACTGCCTGGTATCGTGGCGACGTCGGTCTACACCTTCCTGTTGTGCTGGAACGAATTTCTCTTTGCGCTGACGCTGACGAAGTCAACGTCCATGCGCACCGTCCCGATCGGCATCCAGCTGTTGATGGGGCAGCATGCCTTCGAATGGAACCAGATGATGGCGATGAGCGTGCTCGGCTCGCTACCGCTCTTGCTCATCTACCTCGTTGCCCAGAGGTTCTTCCTCGCCGGCATGACCGCGGGCTCGGTCAAGTAGGATGTCCATCCCAAGGAGAACCGAAGGAGCAGGCCCCCGCGTATCGCAATCGATGATTGGGTCCTGTCTGCTGGCAGGCGACATCGCCGCGGCCGCGGCCGTCGTCGCCGTTCCGCCGATCGTGCTCGTGCTGCTCTTCCCGCGCCACATCATCGAACGGCTGACGCAGGGCGCATCAAGGAATAGGCGGTATCAAGGAATGAAAGGATGAACGTGAAAGACCTCAAAGTCGGCTGCCAGACCTTCACCTGGGAAATGCTGGGAGACCGGTTCACCGGCGGTCCCGACGATCTGTTGAAGGCGATCGCCGATGGCGGCTATGCCGGCATCGAGATCACCGACACCATGATCGGCCGCTATGCCGCCAGACCGGCGGAGTTCGCGACGGCGCTGAAGGCGACGGGGCTGACGCTCGTCTCCTTCGCCTTCGGCTCGAAAAGCGGTTTTACGCGGAAGGACCAGATCGGCGCCGACCTGGAGACAGCCAAACGCTGGATCGATTTTGCCGCCGAATTCCCGGGCGCGCTTGTCTCGATGGGTTCGGCGACCGTCGTCTCCGACGGTCCGCGCGACGACAAGTTCGCGATCGCCGCCGAGATCTACAACAGGGCCGGGGAACTCGGCCGCCAGGCCGGAGTCCAGGTCGCGCTGCATCCGAGCTCGCACCACAACACGCTGCTCTTCGATCGCGCGGACTATGACCGCATCTTCTCCCTGATCGACGCCTCGCTGGTGGGCTGGGTGCCGGACACGGGCCACATATTGCGCGGCCATCGGGACATGGCCGATACCCTCACCACCTATCGCGACCGCATCCGCTACGTGCACCTGAAGGATGTCGATGCCGCAGGCACCTGGGCGATGCTCGGCAAGGGTATCTGCGACACGGCAAAGGTGATCGAGATCGCGAGTGCTGCACCCAACTTCAACGGCTGGCTGGTGCTGGAGGAGGAATCCGAAACCGCCGCCGCCGATCCGGCCAAGGCGGTCAAGACCAACCGCCAGACCATGCGGGGCTACGGAGCCTGAGACGAATGATTCGCAAGCAAGACCGTCGCCTTCGTGTTGGTGTGCTCGGCTGCGGGCCGATCGCGCAGTTCGCCCACCTGGAATCCTGCGTGAAGGCGAGCAATGCCGACCTCTATGCGATCTGCGACGCCGCGCCTGATCTGCTCGCGCGCATGGGCGCGACCTATGAGCCGGAAAAAATGTACAGCGACTACGACGCCATGCTCGCCGACCCGCAGTTGGAGGCGGTGATCGTCGCCACCTCGGATGCCTATCACGTGCCGATGTCGATCAAGGCGCTGGAGGCCGGCAAGCACGTTCTGTGCGAAAAGCCGATCGGCGTCTCAGTCGAGGAAGGCGGGAAGCTGGCCGAAGCGGTCAAGCGTTCCGGCAAGGTGCTGCAGGTCGGCCACATGAAGCGCTTCGACCCGGCGCTGGAAGCGGCGCGCGATTTCGTCCGTGACGAGATGGGGGAGATCCTGGCGCTGAAGGCCTGGTATTGCGATTCCACCCATCGCTACACCAATACCGACGCCGTGCAGCCGCTGCCCATCACCAGCAAGCTGGCGAAGAAGCCTGGCGGCAACCCGAAGGCGGATTTGAGACAGTATTTCATGCTGGCGCATGGCTCGCATCTGGTCGACACGGCGCGCTTCCTGTGCGGCGAAATCCGTGCTGTCCGCGCGCGCCTCAACGAGCGCTTCGGCGCCTACTGCTGGTTCGTCGAGACCGAATTCGCCAATGGCGCGCTCGGCCATCTCGACTTGACGGTCGCCGTGCGCATGGACTGGCACGAAGGCTTCCAGCTCTATGGCGAGAACGGCTCAGTGATCGCGAAGACCTTCAATCCCTGGTACTTCCGGGCGAGCGAGGTCGATATCTTCCACGAGAAGGACGCGACCTCGCGCAAGCCGCTCGGCGCCGACGGCCACTTCTTCCGGCGGCAACTGGAAGGCCTCGCCGACACCGTGCTCAACGGCGCGCCGCTGCGCGGCGCCACTGTCGAGGACGGGCTCGCCTCGATCCGCGCCATGGTGGCGATCGCCCGCTCGGTCGAAAGTGGCGAGCGCGTCGAGCTTGCCAGCGTGACGGGAGCGGTCTGATGCAGGTCGGGGTGTTCGCCAAGACCTTCCCCGGCAACGACCCGGCCGGCGTGCTTGCCGCCGTGCGCGACGCGGGCTTCGCGGTCACCCAGTTCAACCTTGCCTGCGCCGGCCTGCCGTCGATGCCGGACGACGTTCCGGCGGAGGCGATCCACGCCATCGATGCCGCCGCCAAGGCTACCGGCGTCGGTCTCGTCGCGCTTTCGGGCACCTACAATATGGCGCATCCGGACAGCCGGGTGCGCGACGACGGGTTGCGCCGGCTGGCCGTCGTGATCGAAACAGCAGCTAGGCTTTCGATCCCGCTCGTCACGCTCTGCACCGGAACGCGCAATCCCGACGATCAGTGGGCGCATCATCCCGGCAATGCCGATCCATCGGCCTGGGCCGACATGGCGCGCGAGATGGAGAAGGCGCTGCACCTTGCCGAGCGTCATGGCGTCGATCTCGGCATCGAGCCGGAGCAGGCCAACATCGTCACCTCGGCCGACGACGCCGTCCGGCTGATTACCGAGATGGGCTCGAAGCGTCTGAGCGTCGTGCTCGATCCCGCCAATCTGTTCGAACAGGCCAGCGCCGACGAAGCGCGCACCATCGTCGCCGGCGCGGTCGATCGCACGGCCGGCCATATCGCGCTCGCGCACGCCAAGGATCGTTTCGCCGACGGACGCTTCGCCACGGCCGGACAAGGCGTTGTCGACTTCGCCGACTTCATCGCTCGCCTGAAGGCCACCGGCTTCGACGGCCCGCTGGTGACGCACGGCCTTTCGGCCGAGGAAGCGCCGGGCGTCGCACGTTTGCTCAAGGAGTTGGTGTGATGGCGGGCCGGATTGCGCTTCTTCGCGACGGCGCGACGCTGTTGGGCACGGATACGGGCGAAGGTCCGGCAGTGGTGTTCCAGCACGGGCTGGGCGGCGGCGAGGCGCAGGTCGCGCAGACTTTTCCTCCCGGCTTCCGCCGCATCACGCTGGAATGCCGTGGCCATGGCGGCTCCGGGCTCGGCGAGCGGCGGCCGTTCTCGTTCGAAATGTTCGCCGATGATGTGCTCGCCGCCGCCGACCAGGCCGGACTCGAGCGCTTCTTCGCCGGCGGCGTCTCGATGGGTGCCGCGATTGCGCTGCGCCTCGCCTGCCGTCATCCGCAGCGCGTCGCCGGCCTCGTCCTGGTGCGGCCGGCGTGGACCTTTGCCGCGGCGCCAACAAACATGCAGCCGATCGCCGAGGTCGCCGAGCTCATCCTCGGACACGGGACCGACAAGGGGCGGACTGTCTTCGCGCAATCCGCGACCGCCGCACGGCTCTATCGCGAGGCGCCCGACAATCTTTCCTCGCTGCTTGGCTATTTCGACCGGCCCGACGCCAAGGCGTTCGCGCAAGTTCTCGCCAATATCGCCGGCGACGGACCGGGGGTTTCCGAACGCGACGCTGCCGCGCTCGACATTCCAGCGCTGGTCGTCGGCAACGAAATCGATGCCGTGCACCCGCTGTCTGCCGCATACACGCTTGCTGCCGCGATGCCCAATGCGGTCTTCGCCGAGATCACACCCAAGGCGCGCGACAGCGCGAAGCATTTCGGCGAGCTGCATACGCAGATCGCCACCTTCCTCCAATCCCACTCGCAAGTCCGGAGCCTCATTTCGTGATGACCACCAAACCCCTCTCCGGCCCCGCGGCAATAGCCGCACTTCCGCGCGACCGGCTCATCGGCGAGTTCTCGCTGTGGTCGGCGGATCTCGCCAATATGGAGCGCGACCTGAAGCGCATCGAAGCCCATGCCGATCTGCATCACATCGACGTCGCTGACGCCCGCTTCACCCCGGGCTTCCTGTTCTTCCCCGACCTGGTGGCGCGCATCGCCAGGCTGACGGCCAAGCCGATCCACGTGCATCTGATGGTCGAAGCCGACATCGTCGAGGCGCAGACGCGCCAGTTCATCGAGGCCGGCGCCGATCTCGTCACCATCCATGCCGAGAATGGCGAGGCGGGCTTACGCGCAGTGAAGTTGGCGCGTGAGCTCGGCGCCGAGGCCGGCGTGGTACTGCGGCTGGAGACGCCGGTTGACGCGATCGAGCCGTTCCTGCCGGACGTCGCCTTCGTGACGCTTCTCGGCACCTCGATCGGCGTCAAGGGACAGGGCCTGTCCGAAAAAGCCTGTCCGCGCCTGATCGAGGCGCGCGCTCTGATCAGGAAGGCCGGCCGCGCGGCCGACATCCTGCTCGCCGCCGATGGCGGTATCCGCCACGAGACGGTGCCGCTGCTGCGCGCCGCCGGGGCCGACACGGTGGTGCTGGGCTCGCTCGCCTTCGGCGATCCGGACCTCGCCCGACGCATTGCCTGGCTGCATGGGCTGAAGGCCGCCGCTTGATGAGCACGATCGCCCTTGCCTTCGACCTCGGCGGCACGGAGCTGCGCGGCGCGCTGGTCGAGCGCAGCGGCGACGTGGTCGCGCGCGTCTCGGCGCCGACGCTTGCCGGCGCCGGATCTGAAGCGGTGATCGGCCAGATCATCACGCTGGCGGACAGGCTGCTCAAAGAACACCCGCAGTCAAAGGTCAGTGGCATCGGCATGTGCGCGCCGGGGCCGCTCGACCCCAAGGCAGGGATCGTCATCGGGCCGCCGACGCTCGCCGGCTGGCACAATGTGCCGCTGATCGACATTCTCAGCCGGCAGTTCGGCCTGCCGGTGCGGCTGGAGAACGACGCCAATGCCGCGGCGCTCGGCGAATGGCGCTTCGGCGCCGGCCGCGGCTCCGGATCGCTGGTCTTCGTCACCGTGTCGACCGGCATCGGCGGCGGAGTGGTCGCCGACGGCCACATCTATCATGGAAGGCGCGGGCTCGCGGCCGAGATCGGCCACATGACGATCACCGGCGAGGGCGACCGCTGCTTCTGCGGCAATGTCGGCTGCTTCGAGGCGGTGGCCTCCGGCACAGCGCTCGGGCGCCAGGCGACCCGGCTCACCAGGTCCGGCGACGGCTCGATGCTCAGGCGCCTTTCCAATGACGGCGACGTTTCCGCCCGCCATGTCATCGAGGCCGCGCGCACCGGCGACGCCAGCGCCCGCGACCTCGTCGAGACGGAAGCGCGGTGGCTCGGCATCGGCTTCACCAATCTTCTGCATCTCTATTCGCCCGACCTGATCGTCATGGGCGGCGGCCTTGCCAACGGCTTCGACCTGCTGGCGCCTGGCATCAGGGCGACTGTGGAGGAGCGCGCCATGCAGGCCTATCGCGACGTGCCGATCGTGCCGGCGGAACTCGGCGATCGCGCCGGGCTGGTCGGCGCGGCAAGCCTGATCCTGTGGGAGGGCGAGCCGGGCACGGCGCTGGCGATGGTGCAGAACGAGGAGACCAAGGGCGGCGCCGGCGAAAAGCCCGGCGCCAGGGAGGCAAGCCATGGCTGAGCTTAAGCTGCGCGGCGTGCGCAAATCCTACGGGTCGGCGGAGGTCATCAAAGGCATCGACCTCGACGCCCGACGTCTCGGTTGTGGTGCAGGCCGAAGGCGGCGACGCCACGCCACTGCATACGCCGGTCACCCTCGATATCGCGCCCTCCGCCTGCCATCTGTTCCGGCCGGAAAGGCCGGCGTTGGCGGCGCTGTAACGGGCCTGAGGGCCGAGATCATCGAACGGATGAAGGAGAGCGGAGGGAATTGAGGCCGCTTGTTTCCTGATCGCCGGTGGCCGGTGTGGCCTTGGCCTGAGGACGCG
>NZ_RQXT01000239.1 GCF_003863365.1 Mesorhizobium tamadayense
TGGCGAGCTTTTCGACCAGCGCATGAACCCTTACTTCGAACGCCTATCGATCTATTTCGAGAACAGGGATTCGTGGCGGATCGCCGCCGAGGAGCATCGTGCCGTGCGTGATGCCATTGCGGCGCGCGATCCCGAGCGGGCCAAAACTGCCATGCAGCATCACCTGCGCCAGTCGCAACTCAGGTTCTCACGCAATTTCGATGAAAGGGCGATAGCCAAGGAGATTGCGCTTTAAAACAGTCGGCCGGGGGGAGATCCGGCCGGATCAGTCCAATCCAACCAGGGAGGAACTAGCATGCTGAGGAAATACGCAATTCTGCTCGGCGTGATCGCCGCGATGGCCATGCCGATGGCTTCGGCCTCGGCGCAGACGGTGCTGAAATGGGCGCATGTCTACGAGACGTCGGAGCCCTTCCACACCGAAACCGTGTGGGCGGCCGAGGAGATCAAGAAGCGCACCCAGGGCCGCTATACCG
>NZ_RQXT01000240.1 GCF_003863365.1 Mesorhizobium tamadayense
CCGATTATGGCCTTTCCGCCAGTGTGTGGAGCCGCGATTTCGATACGTGCCTGACATTCGGGCGCAGCTTGCGGGCAGGAACGGTGTGGATGAACACCTTCATGGATGGCGCCTCCGAGCTCCCGTTCGGTGGCTACAAGCAATCCGGGCTCGGTCGCGAACTCGGACGCCGCGCGGTCGAGGACTACACCGAAACAAAAACACTCAACATGCACATCGGAGGCTGCAACAATTGGTGGATGCCTCGACAGGTAAATTGGCCTGGCCAACGCACCGAACTGCGCCCGTAGACGGGCGGGCACTCCCTTGAAACGGTTCCACCTCGACTTGCAAAGGACATTTTCAATGCGCAGGTTTTTGACAACGACGGCCGTCGCTATCATTCCAACATGTTCGTCTTCGATGGACCTGGCGATTTCGTCTGCGGTGAATCCCGTGCTGACTTTCGCTGCCGGGGGGGTGCGCGTCGCCCATAG
>NZ_RQXT01000241.1 GCF_003863365.1 Mesorhizobium tamadayense
ATATGGGCGACGCGCGCACCGCCCGCAGCGAAAGTCAGCACGGGACTCACTGCAGACGAGGTCGGCAGGTCCATCGAAGACGAACATGTTGGGATGATACCGATAGCCGTCGCCGTCAAAAACCTGCGCATTGAAAATGTCCTTTGCAAGTCGAGGTGGAACCGTTTCAAGAGAGTGCGCGCCCGTCTACGGGCGCAGTTCGGTGCGTTGGCCAGGCCAATTTTCCTGTCGCGGCATCCACCAATTGGTGCGGGCTCCGATGTGCATGTTGAGTGTTTTTGTTTCAGTGTAGTCCTCGACCGCGTGGCGTCCGAGTTCGCGACCGAGCCCGGATTGCTTGTAGCCACCGAACGGGAGCTCGGAGGCGCCATCCATGAAGGTGTTCATCCACACCGTTCCCGCCCGCAAGCTGCGCCCGAATGTCAGGCACGTATCGAAATCGCGGCTCCACACACTGGCGGAAAGGCCATAATCGA
>NZ_RQXT01000242.1 GCF_003863365.1 Mesorhizobium tamadayense
TGGTGTAGCGGCCCTGGGTGCGCTTCTTGATCTCCTCGGCTGCCCACACGGTTTCGGTGTGGAAGGGCTCCGATGTTTCGTAGACATGCGCCCATTTCAACACCGTCTGCGCCGAGGCCGAAGCCATCGGCATGGCGATCGCGGCGATCGCACCGAGCAGAATTGCGTATTTCCTCAGCATGCTGGTTCCTCCCTGGTTGGATTGGACTGATCCGGCCGGATCTCCCCCCGGCCGACTATCTAGAGCGCAACCTCCCTGGCTACGGCTCTCTCGTCGAAATTGCGCGAGAATCTGAGTTGCGACTGGCGCAGGTGATGCTGCATGGCAGCTTTGGCCCGCTCGGGATCGCGCGCGGCGATGGCGTCGCGCACGGCACGATGCTCCTCGGCGGCGATCCGCCACGAATCCCTGTTCTCGAAATAGACTGACAGGCGTTCGAAGAAAGGATTCATGCGCTGGTCGAAAAGCTCGCCG
>NZ_RQXT01000243.1 GCF_003863365.1 Mesorhizobium tamadayense
AGATTGACCAATTCGATACCAGCTTCGAGCGCAAGGCCGAGCGACCCGAAGCAGCCGTTGGGATAGACACTATCACGATAAAGTTCGCCGGGACCGCCCGCGGCAAGCACAAGGACCGAGCACTCGAACAGGGCAAGGCCGAAGGGGTTTGTTGTTGTTCGGTCGTTGGGGCGCATCGTAAGAATGCCGGCGACGTGGCGATCCATCCCCTCCCCGCAGGTGAGGATTTTGGCAGCCGTAGTGTGGTTATAGAACGGAACATCAAGACGGATCGCCTCTTCGGCAAGCACCTTGACCATCAGACGTGACGTGCGTGGACCGCAGCTGGTGGCACGACCCACCTCGTCGTGGTCGGTCTTGTATCTGAGAGTGCCGCCCAGCGCGTCCTGAGGCAGTGGAAGGCCAAGAAACTGTAGCGAGGCCATCATGCGAGACGAGCCCACGGCCTCCACATAGGCAGTATCCTCATCCAT
>NZ_RQXT01000244.1 GCF_003863365.1 Mesorhizobium tamadayense
TACATCAACCCGAAAGCCGTAATCGCGGAACTCACGGCTCTTCCGGAGACGGTTGAAAAGGTCCGCGGCTTGCTATGCGACTACGGGCGCATTGTTCGGCAAGAACCTGGGAACCGAGCGTTTGCCTGCCGCCAAGTCGACGGTCGACCAGATAAGTTTGTCGTCTACGAGGTCTACGCGGACCAGTCGGCCTTCGAGACGCACCTTTCCGCACCCGATAACGCTCAATTGAACAACAAGCTTGGGACCCTCTTTCAGGGTGGGGTTCAGTCCTGACCTTCCCGATACCAGTTGAGTAAGCGAGACTCATTAAAGGAGTCGCATTTCGCGGAGACCCACGATCATGCACCACAACAGGCCTCACGTCGAAGACATACGCGCGAAGAAGCGACGGGGCGAAAAGCTTTCGATGCTCTATGTCACCAGCACGGAGGAAGCCGCCGCCGCCGCCGCTGCGGGGATCGATCTCCTA
>NZ_RQXT01000245.1 GCF_003863365.1 Mesorhizobium tamadayense
GACATCAACCCGAAAGCCGTAATCGCGGAAGTCACGGCTCTTCCGGAGACGGTTGAAAAGGTCCGCGGCTTGCTATGCGACTACGGGCGCATTGTTCGGCAAGAACCTGGGAACGGAGCGTTTGCTTGCCACCAAGTCGACGGTCGACCAGATAAGTTTGTCGTCTACGAGGTCTACGCGGACCAGGCGGCCTTCGAGACGCACCTTTCCGCACCCGAGAACGCTCAATTGAACACCAAGCTTGGGACCCTCTTTCAGGGTGGGGTTCAGTCCTAACCTTCCTAATACAGTTGAGTAAGCGAGACTCATTAAAGGGAGTCGCATTTCGCGGAGACCCACGATCATGCACCACAACAGACCTCACGTCGAAGACATACGCGCGAAGAAGCGACGGGGCGAAAAGCTTTCGATGCTCTATGTCACCAGCACGGAGGAAGCCGCCGCCGCCGCCGCCGCGGGGATCGATCTCCTG
>NZ_RQXT01000246.1 GCF_003863365.1 Mesorhizobium tamadayense
GAAGAGCGCTGCGATGCCCGCTTGCGCAGCTCGGGCAACGTCGACCTTCGGCGCCACTTTTGCTTTGCCGCTGGCTGCAATGTGCTCGGCCGCCCGGGTGCCAAAGACCTGCCCGGCATTGAGCGCGGCTCCGCCGGGCCGCGTTACGCCGTGCGTACCAGCGGCCTCACCGATCGCATAGCAGCCGGCGAGGCTACTGCGCCCCCAAACGTCCACCATGATGCCGCCGTTCATGTGCTGGTTGTTGACGGCGAACTCCAACGGTTCCTTGGTTATGTCTATCTTGTAGCGGCGATAGAGCTCGATCGCGAGCGGGTTCATGTGCTTCAACCGCTCGATGGGCAAATGTTGACCCGCGCCGGCATTGCCGAGATAGGAGCTCACGTCGTCGTCCAACCGTTCGAGGGAGAACGGCAGATCGCCGGGCATGGGCAGCGGATTCCGGTTGAAGTCCATGAACACGCGCCGCCC
>NZ_RQXT01000247.1 GCF_003863365.1 Mesorhizobium tamadayense
TCAATCGAGGCAAAGGACTTCACCCCCGAAATGCGTGAGGCGGCGGGGGCGTGCTTCGTGCAGATCGGCCTGACGCCGCCAACGAAAGGAACCGTGGACGGAAAGCTGCTGGTCAGCGCCGAGCAATTCCTGGAGGCGGCTTACCGCTACACGGCGATTGGGGGCGATTGTTTCTATTGTGCCGCTTCTTTCGATATCCAGAGGGCAATGTGCGAAAATCACATTCCGATTGTCGCTCATGTGGGCCTTATTCCATCTTACATTACCTGGACCGGCTGGCGCGCTGTCGGAAAGACTGCATCAGAGGCGCTGACGATGTGGAAGCGACTAAAACGGCTCGAGGAAATCGGTTGTTTCGCTGTTGAGCTTGAGGTCGTTCCCGGCCGGATAGCCGAGTTCTTCGCCAAAAACACATCGATGATCTACTTCAGCCTCGGTTCGGGCTCAGGTGGCGATGTCCAGTA
>NZ_RQXT01000248.1 GCF_003863365.1 Mesorhizobium tamadayense
TGCCAGTCGTCATAGGCGCCGGCGGTGGTGCCGAGCGCGTTGTACTCCGCCTCCCAGCGCGGATCGTTGTCGCCGAGCGCGACCAGCGCCGCCGTGCCGATGGAGACGGCATCGACGCCGAGCGCCAGCGCCTTGGCGACATCGGCGCCGTTGCGGATGCCGCCGGAGACGATCAGCTGCACCTTGCGGTGCATGCCAAGGTCCTGCAGCGCCTGCACCGCCGGCCTGATGCAGGCAAGCGTCGGCTGGCCGACATTCTCGATGAACACTTCCTGGGTCGCGGCGGTGCCGCCCTGCATGCCGTCGACCACCACGACGTCGGCGCCGGCCTTCACGGCGAGCGCGGTGTCGTAGTAGGGCCGCGCCCCGCCGACCTTGACGTAGATCGGCTTTTCCCAGTCGGTGATCTCGCGCAGCTCGAGGATCTTGATCTCGAGATCGTC
>NZ_RQXT01000025.1 GCF_003863365.1 Mesorhizobium tamadayense
GGAGTTTCGCGAAGCCGAGCCCTCGACGACCCTCACGTCAGATCACCACTAAGCCGATGTAGGTTGGTACACTGAGCATGAAGATTGACGTGAAGCACATACAGAAACGTGGCAAGGCCGGTTGGCGCTACAGGCGCAAAATTCCTGAGGAACTTCGGAGCATTCTGGGGAAGAGGGAAATCCTAATCCCGCTTGGCCCCACCGAAGCTATTGCTATCAAAAAGTACCCTAGGGTTCATGCCGAGGCCGAGAAGCTCCTTTTATCGGCCCTTTCCAGCAAGAAGGCGCCCCCGCCTAACTCGCACCAATCGTTGACAGCGTTGGAGCAGTTCAAATGGGGGCAGCAAGATGTCCGTCGATTGCAGTTGGACCCGGAATGGTCTGGTGCTGAAGACGAGGACGCAATCCTCAGTACGGGTTGGCAGCAGTATGTTGGCGTCGAGCATCGCTGTGTGGTCCCCGTTACGAGCTTCGCGGAGCCGAGCCCTACGCTGGGCGACAAGGACCCCGAGACCGGCATTCAACGGAACTACTGGTTCACTTTGAACGAGGACCGTCCGTTGTTCTTCTTTGCTGGCCTATGGACGCCATGGCACGGTGTGCGCAAGGTCAAGGACGGCCCCGGCGACTTCGAACTTTGCGGCTTCATGACGACTGCACCCAACGCGCTCGTCAAGCCGATCCACCAGAAGGCCATGCCGGTCATCCTTAGTATGGATCAGGCTCTTGATCTGCTGCCAGCGTAACGGGCGTCAGCCTGCGAAGAAGCGCAAGGCGGCGGAGACGATCGCTTCCGGGGCATCCTCCTGCATCAGATGCCCCGATCGGGGGATAAGGTCCAGTGAGCAATCGGGAAGCAGGGCGGCAAGCTTTTGGCCACGCTCCGCAGGAATCCAGCGATCTTCTTCTCCCCACAGCAGGGTCACGGGACAGCGGAATTCGCCGTACCGGCCCTCGATCTCGTCCGTGAAGCGCTGATCCATCTGGGCGATCTGGCGATAGAATGCCGGTTGGCCGACCGGCCCGACCCACGGCGCGACATAAGGCTCCAACTCATCGTCGGACAGCGGCCTTGCCGCGGCGCCGGAAATATACGCTTTTAGAATCGCCGCGTGGATATACTCCGGCGCTCCGGCGAAGGCTGTTTCGTGCTGCCGGACGTGCTGGACAAAGGGCGAGCCCCAAGGACGGACCGCCACCGGATCGATCAACAGCAGCCTTTCATAGTCACAGCCGTCGATCAGATGTGCCCGCAAGGCCGTGGCGCCGCCGAAGTCATGTGCGATGACTTTCGTCCGGCCGAGCCTCCAGAAATCAAGCATCACCGCCAGCGCCGTGTTCTGGATGCCCAGCGAAACGTCCTGGCCGGGATGCTTGCCGGATCGCCCATATCCCGGAAGATCGTAGAAATAGACGGTGTGATTACGCGCAAGCGCCGGCGCGATCCTGTGCCAGACATGCGAGGAAAACGGTGTTCCATGGACAAGCACAAGCGGTGCGCCCGATCCGATCGAGCCCCAGGCGATCTTTGTGCCGTTCCAGTCGAACGTTTCGGTCGGCAAGGCCATACCGTTTCACCACTCACGCTTCGGGCGACAGGATAGTATTACTGTATGCCGACGGAAATCTTAGGACGCAAGAGGAGACGGAGATGTGGCTGACACTGCCGTGGTCTGAGGCGAAGCGGCTACAGCGCACGGCACCGGACGATGCCCTTGTGATTGTCGAGAAGCCGGCCACGCAGATCAAGTTTCCGCAGCAGGCACCGGCCCAGGGGTCGCTGTTCTAGGCCCGGTTTGATCGTTCGGTCCGCAGGGTGCTTACCGACGTAGGAACAGATGAATTTCCTGACCGGGATGTTCGGTGGACGGATAGGGAGACCCATTGGCCGTGAAACCGCGAGCCGGCAAGATCCGCTGCATGGCCGCATTATTGCTGCGTGTTGTAGCGAACACGGCTGATCCGCTTGCGAATGACAGCGCCGCGTCGACGAGACGCCAACCCAATTTATCACGGCGATGGCTTTCGGCGACGACCACATACCCTAGTTCGACTGGATAGGCGGCGGCTTCCGCATTTGATTTCGACTTAGCAAAGACGGCGGTTCGATAGTCCGGCTCTGGATTTTTAATCGCGGCAGTTCCAACCAGCTTCTTACCGTCATAGAGCATGACTAGGCCCCGCGCACCCTTGATGCGTTCAAGCAGCCCGTCACGGGAAACTTCGCCTTCCGAGACCACCAACTCGACAAAGGCACCGAGTTCTTTGTCGGAATATCCGTGCGGGGGCTTGGCGGTCAACGAACTGAGATGTTGCATTGCTTGAGCATAGGCCAGTCAGATTGAGGTCGCAAATTCATCGACATGGGCGGGCAGAGAGCGCCCTCCTCAGTCCTCATCCCTCCAGACCACCCGTCGCACCATCCTGATTTCGGCAAGTCTTCTCACGCGAATGCCCTGACGTTCTCGTGCCGTTGGGCTCTGCGTCTCGGCACGCAAGCAGTCGTTCTTGCCGCACCGTTCGCAGCTCATTTTGCCCCCCACCAGCTCGGCCTCAATGTCTCCGAAGATTTCCTTCAGGTCCCCCGGCTGATACCAGCGCTTGACGTTGCAGAGCCCGCACTGGACGCACACAAGCTGCCCGACCTCGTGGGCATTGCCGAGCTTCCATTCGCTGCCGCGTTTACGTCTTCCACCAGTATCAGGCATGGCCCAATATAGGAACACATTCCTCTTCTCGTGTCCGAAATTACGAAGAGACGTCTTAAGGTCCGGGTTGTGCCGTGGTTGGTTTTCCGCTTGCTCGCACGCCCGGTAAAGCTGTTTTCAGAGCTTGGGTATGATCTGATTCAGATGTTCCTGTTCTTCAAGAAGGGCGTCTATGTTTCGAACATTTCGCAACAAGAGCACTTCTTTGGACCTGCCCCTACATCCAGAGATGCGATCACGCGATGGGCGAAAAGTCAGCAGCTAATTTCGTGATGCATAGTGGGCCGACGTTTCAAGAGTAGCGAAATGGGGCGACGCCAATCGGCCTGCAACTTCATGGACGGGCCCGCGTTTATGACGATTGCCCGGTTTCATGGAGAGCGGCCGTCATGGGTAACTATTCGAAATTGATCGGCTCGATCGTCGGCGGCGCGGTGGGCTGGCTTGGCTCTAAATACGCCTTGCCGCCCGATTTGACTTCGCCCGAAGTCCAGGCCGCGGCGACGCTCATCCTGAGCGCGGTGGCGACATATCTCTTTCCGGCAAACGCCGCGAGCACGTCGCCAACTGCGGAACAGCCCACCGATACGACATCCCAACACTAGCAAGATCGCGCCCGGCGTTTTTCGCCTGCTGGCCTGACACCCGCTCGGGTTTCCAACGACACCGCCGTTGCACTTGCGCGCGAATGCATGCCGGGCGATGGTCGCGCAATATCCTGGCATTGGCGCTGCTCTCGGCAGCAGCGCTTTCTTCGACCACCGCCAACGCGCTGGACAGTTCCGGCACACCTGTCGTCGTGACGCCGCTGGCGTCGAAGATGACGACAGCCTCGGGCCAGTCGATCACGCTGCCGCAGAAAAATGTCGAGGTCCAGGTTTCAGATCGCGCCGGGCGCGATGCCGATCGACACGAGCGGCTGCCCGCGAACGGAGTCGGACCCGCTACGAAGAGCGGGCATCACAATGGCCGTCTTGCGTGGCCGAAGTGCTGCCGAGATGGTTGACCGCGGAGGTCTGTGACCTAGCTTGAAGCTCACGATGGACCGTCCAGACTCCGAAATGGCGGAATGGCACGCACCGTGGGAGAACTCTCGGGACGTTGAGGATGAGAGGTTGCGGGTCGGCTTTTCGGAGCCTTGCACACTCAACCGGCGGCCCGGGATCACCGAGTTTCGTTTCAAGCGAAGACCATCTGCGATGCCTGTCAGCACAACGCCGGCGCTTCGCCATGCAACAACAAATTCACACACTGGAGGGACCCCGAAGCAGTGACGGCATAGAGAGCCGTCCGAGGCCTTAGCCAGCACCAAGGCGAGGACCAAAACACCGCTTCACGAGCTTAAAAATTACACCCAAGACCGCACAGGCACGGCGATGCCAAATCTTGCCGGAATTTACATGAACAACGCAGATCTCGCTATTCTGGGCGGGATGACGATACTTGTATTGGTGGGCATCTATCTTGTGGTCCGGCGTATCCTTATCGCAGTGCAACGGCGGCGCCCGAAACCAAATGCCTACCTGAGCGAATACAGCTCTGTTCCCATCGAGGAGGCTCCTTGGGATTGGGAAGGCCCGGTCGACCTTGCAACCGAGCCTGCTTCTTCTCAGGCTGCCGTGCCCTCAGACACGGCAGACAGGGATGTCCGGCCTCAACATGCCAACTACCGTCAGTTCGGGGTGCGAATCGAGCATTTCGACATACTCTCCGAAATACTCTCCGAAGCTTGTGAGAACTCGCCAGGGGGCCTGCCCGACGCTGTTGCTTCCACGACAAACATCGCTACGGCCTCACCCCCTCGCGTTCGCAGGCCCATCGGTCTTGTGTCCCGCTTGGGCCTCGCCACAATCTGTCTGGCCGTGCCGCTTGGTTATGCGATGACGAGACAAAACTGGGTCGAAAGCGCCCCCGCCAGTTCGCAGGCCCAGGACCATCCCGATCTTTCGGCGAGTGCTGCATTAGATATGCGCGGACAAGCCCGGGGAGACGCGCGCACGGGTGTCGAATTGCTTAACCCGGATCTCACGGCTACCAAGGCACAAGTCGAGGCAGCTCTTGCTCAGGCAGCCGCTGCGAGGGAATTGGCCGGCCAGGAGCACCGAGAGGTGGAAGGAGAGCGCGCCAGGAACGCCTCTCTGCAGAGTGCGCTCTTGGAGTCGCGCAAGCAGATCGACGCGCTGAGGGCAAGCATGGCAGCCGCCGACAAGGCACGCGAGGAGCGTTTGCGCAACGAACTCGCGGCAGCTCGCACACTCGACGCAATGCGGCGCGTTGCGGGAGACGCCCGCGCGGTGCTGGGCGAAACCATCAACTACGTCTTTACACAGTTGCCCGCTGCTCATCTGGAGCGTCAGCGGACCGAACGGATGGCGCGAGATCTATCCCAAGCGCGGGCGCAAATTGAACAGCTTGAGGCCAAGGCCGCCGAGGATCGCGCCAAGGCCGAGGCTTCGCTGGCGCAGGCAAGTGGAATGCTTGACGAGGAGCGCCGGAAGTCGGAGGATCTTCGTGGCGACCTCGCCGAAATCCAGCAGTCCAGGGCCGCGGCTGCAGACACGACTGAGCGGGAACGGACCGGTGCAGCCACAGCGCGAGCTCGTGCCGACCAGACTGCGGCGGAGACGGCGCAGGCCCTGGCACGAGAGCGCGCTGCAACAGCCTCGATCCGCGAGGACCTCAATAAAGCCCGCATCGAGCGCGACGCGGCCGAGCAGGAACGAACCAAAGCAGTCTCAGCCAGAGACCATGCCGACCAGACTGCGGCCGAGACGGCGCAGGCCCTGGTACGAGAACGCGCTGCAACAGCCTCGATCCGCGAGGACCTCAACAAGGCCCGCCTCGAGCGCGACGCGGCCGAGCAGGAACGAGCCAAAGCGGTCTCAGCCAGAGACCGTGCCGAGCAGACTGCAGCCGAGACGGCGCAGGCCCTGGCACGAGAACGCGCTGCAACAGCCTCGGCCCGCGGGGACTTCAATAGAGCCCGCATCGAGCGCGACGCGGCTGAGCAGGAACGAACCAAAGCAGTTTCAGCCAGAGACCGTGTCGAGCAGACTGCAGCCGAGACGGCGCAGGCCCTGGCACGAGAACGCGCTGCAACAGCTTCGACCCAAGAGGATCTCAATAAAGCCCGCCTCGAGCGCGACGAAGCCCGAGAACTTTTGGGACAGGCGAGCGAGGCTCTGGACAAGCAACGTGAAGCCACTGTTTCTCTAGCCCGCGACCTGGCCGCCGCGCGCGCGGACAATGACCAACTCAGGGCTGACCGCCGTAGCGCGCAGATTGAGCCGCCACTGAAGCCGCGCACTGGCCGCGCATCGGCGGGCACAGGCCAGGTCAAGGCTGTCAGCCAGAAGACTACGCGCAGCAAGGTTCGCAACCCGTCGCGGGTGACCCGCGTGCGTTCTATCACGCTTCCCTTTTCCCTCCAGCCAAGCCACTCGACGTTGGACTGAGTTCCAAACGAGAGCGCAGGCCCTGGGGCGGGATTGATTCGACTTCGTCGGCGAGGAGTTCCGCGCTGTGGGCTACGTCAGCCCGATCACGCTGCCCTTCGTGTTCAATTCGCACCCGACCGGCGCCTGACGCGTCTCCACGCTGTCTTGACGTACATAGTCGATGCTGACCTGAACGGGGGCCGAGATCGTATGTCGGCTTAACCGATGTATGGAACCTGCGCTGATGACGCGCACACTGGTCGCGCCAAACTGGGCGGCAGCCTGCTCGATTGCGTCATGGCAGGCGCGAACCACATCATCGGGGACGCCCGGCACCGCTTCGATTGGATTGACCGCTGGTGGAATGGTGTTGTCTTCGGGAGGCTGCAGGGCGGGCGGGAGGTCGAGCGACTGTCCGCCGTCTGCGGACGGGACGACAGTGGCTGCTTTGGCGGCCGTGGTTGGTGCCACTGCCCCCGTTGTAGTGGTGCTGATCCCGTCATCGTCCGACGGTGGATCGCTAGTGGGGTCGCCGGGATCGCCGCCAGGTCCTTTGTGCGGGCTGCCGTTGTGGCCTTCGTCGTTATGGCTGCCAGGGTCATGACCGCCGTCCTCACCATGATGGCCGCCACCGTCATGCCCTCCGCCGTGCTGGCCGCCGGCTGCAGCTCCTGCGCAAGCTACCGCGATCGAGCAAGCGAATGCGAAATATGCCAAGGATCCAAGGGATTGACGCACGGCACCCTCCAAAAGTGCGTCGGCCTAGCCGTCCTACCGCGGCATGCGGTCAGAACGTCGTAACCGCCGCTGCCCCCAAGCAAAAATCGCGACTACGGCGCCCACGGAATTAACTAGGGGATGAACCCGGTGCATCAAGCACGCAATGCGTGGCGATTGCCGCCATCGCCCATGGATCACTTGCCGGGGCTTGGACACGATCTGATCATGCCCCTCCCGATGTGCGGCGCGTTCGCACGATCCCCGCATTCTTGGCCGAGCGCGACTGCGCGCTCCCTCAGGATTGGGGTTCGGCCTACTGGCCAATGGACGCGCTCGGCGCGCTAGCGGTCACGCTTGCGGATATTGATGGCGGGCTGCGGCGCGAGCCATCCTTGCGCGCGGATGCCACCTGCGCGATCTTGCCGACCATTTCTTGGGAGGAAATCGTGCGAAAAAACCTGGCATTGGCGCTGCTGTTGGCAGCAGCGCTTTCTTCAACCGCCGCCAACGCGTTGGACAACAGCGGTACACCGGTCGCGGTAACGCCGCTGGCGACCAAGACGACGACGGCCTCCGGCCAGCCGATCACGCTGCCGCAGAAGAATGTTGAGGTTCAGGTCTCGGCCTATCAGATCGCGCCGGGCGCGACGCTGCCGGTGCACAAGCACCCCTTCCCGCGCTATGCCTATGTCGAGGCCGGCACGCTCAAGGTCACCAATGTCGAGACCGGTAACAGCAACACCTACAAGACCGGCGATTTCATCGTCGAGATGATCGGGCAATGGCACCAGGCCACCAATATCGGCGCCGATCCGGTGAAGCTCCTGGTGATCGACCAGGTCGAACAAGGTGCTAAGAACACGATCTTGAAGCAGTAGCGAAGCAACGGGGCTCAGGTATTTCGCGGCCAGGCGCCAGCCCCAAGGCGGACGCCCGACCATTCGTGTCAGCCCCAGGCACCCACCGGTTGCCGGGTCGGCGCATTCAGTCGATTGAAGGCGTTGATCAGCGCGATCTGGATCACCAGCGCGGCAAGCGCCTTGTCATCATAATGGCGGGCGGCCTCGTCCCAGACATCGTCGGACACCGCGTCGGAGCGGTCGGCCAGTCGCGTCGCGGCCTCCGTCAGCGCCAGCGCCGCGCGTTCGGCGGCGGTGAAGTAAGGCGTCTCCCGCCAGGCGGAGACGGCGAAAATGCGCTCGTCCTTCTCGCCCGCCTTCTTCAGCTCGCGCGCATGCATGTCGACGCAGACGCTGCAGGCGTTGATCTGACTGGCGCGCAAATGGATGAGCTTGCGCGTCACGTAGGGCACCTCGGCGGCTTCAGTCGACTTGTCCAGCGCCAGCAGCGCCTGCAAAGCGCCCGGAATGAGCATCACCGGATTCTTGATTCTTGCTTGCATCATATTTTTCCTTCGTTTTTCGGATGTGCTTCTGCGTCCCGGACGACGCGCATCCAGGGAGTTGTTCTTCGGCCAGATGTGTCAGTCATCGGCCGCCACGGGCGGCGGCACAGGGGTCAGCCTTCAGCCTTGTTTGCCGGCCACCTGCTCAAGCCGCTCAAGGATGCGCGGCCAGCCGCTGCCCATGCCTTTGAAACCACCCTCGTCCACCGGCCGGAATCCGGACTGTTCCATCCGCACACGGGTCGCCGTTCCTTCGGGTGTGAGCGACCATGTCACCACGGTTTTCAGTCCGCTCTCCGATTCCGTCCCATCACCCCAGCTATATGCCAGCAGGCGCGGTGCCTCGACCTTCAGCACCATGCAGTTCGTCGTCCCGGACCAGCCCGGGACCGGCGTCGCGCGGAAGGTGAAACGATGCCCCTCCTCCGCCGCGAAGTCATTCTGCATGAGCCATTCGGCAATGAGCTCGGGCACTGTCAGCGCACGCCATATCTTTTCCGCCGAATGCGGAATCAGACGTTCGACGACGATCGATTTGGTTTCCGTCATGCCTTGCTCCTCTTTGTTCCTGCCATTCCATCTGCAATCAATAACCCAACAGCTATTAATCATCCATAACTCACAGGTTATGAAACTGTCAAGGCGGGAATTAGCCACTGGTCCAACTGGCAGCGCACTGTTCGCGCTTTCGCGTCAACCAGCCCGATGCTAGGGCTTTCCGCGAAATCGTTGACTGGATCGCACCGTGACCAAAGAGCCGCGCCCGCCCCTGATCGAACTCTGCGTCGAAGGCATTGACGGGCTGCTCGCCGCGCAAGCCGCAGGCGCCGACCGGGTCGAGCTCTGCTCCAGCCTCGTCGAAGGCGGCATCACGCCGAGCCTTGGCACCGTGCGCGCCGCGCTGGAAAGCGCGACCATTCCATTCCATGTCATCGTGCGCCCGCGAGGCGGCGACTTTCTCTATAGCGATGCAGAATACCGAACGATGGTCGCCGATGTCGGCGCCCTGCGCGGTCTTGGCGTGGCCGGCGTCGTGGTCGGCTGCCTGACCGCCGACGGCGCCATCGACGAGGCGCGCATGAGCGGACTGGTGGAAGCGGCCGGCCCGCTCAACGTCACCTGCCACCGCGCCTTCGACATGACGCATGATCCGGTGGAGGCCCTCGAAGCGCTGATCCGCTGCAAGGTCGGCCGCGTGCTGACCAGCGGCCAGCGCGACACGGCGCTGGAAGGCGCAGACCTGCTGGCGCAGCTCGTTCGCCAGGCCGGCCAGCGCATCATCATCCTCGGTTGCGGCGGGCTGGTGCCCGACAACATAGGCGAAGTCCGCAGGCGAACCGGGCTGACCGAGCTGCATTTCGCGGCGCTTGCCGACGTGCCGAGCGCCATGCGCTACCGCAACCCGCATGTCGGCATGGGCGGCACAGACCTCGATCGCGAATACCGCAACACGGTGACCGACGAGGCCTTGGTGGCGGCGACGATCGCGGCCGCGAGGGCCTGATGCCGGAACTGACCATGCCGAAAGATCGTCTGCCGATCGAGCGCGTTTCGCCTGCCGACGAGGCCGCCATTCTCGTTCTCAACAACGAGCATGCCGCCGAATTGTCCTGGCTGGAGCCGGAGCGGTTGTCGTTCCTCATCGCGCAGGCTTCCTACACGCGCCGCATCGGGGCGCTCGAAGCCTTCATCATGTGCTTCGATCAGGATGCCCGTTACGACAGTCCGAACTTCCTCTGGTTTCGCGAGCGCTATCCGCGCTTCGTCTATGTCGATCGGGTGGTGGTGGCGGCCAAGGCGCGTGGCCGTGGCCACGCCCGCCGGCTCTACGAGGATCTCTTCGGCCATGCCCAACGCACCGGCCACACTATCGTCACCTGCGAGGTCAACGCCGACCCGCCGAACCCTGCCTCGGATGCCTTCCATAGCGCGCTCGGCTTCGCCGAGGTCGGCGATGCCGTGATCCACGGCGGCAAGAAGTCGGTGCGCTACTACGCCAAGCCGATTGGCTAGCGCATGGCCCCGAAAGCCGCAGGCTTTCGGAAGGACCATGCGCAAAACAGGGTCTTCGCGGCGGCCGCCACTGGCCACGAAAACAAGCTGCAGCTAATGTGAGCGCTCCGCTGGCTTGGGGGCACGACATCATGCCAAGCAACGTCTTCCGCTTCGACGAAAGCTGGGACATACCGGAAGGGACGCCGCAGGAAGTGTGGGACGTTCTGTCCGACGCCGAGTTGCTGCCGCTCTGGTGGGGCGACGCCTACAAGGAAGTCGAGCCGCTCGACAAAAAGGGCAAGGGCGTCGTCGGCTCGCGGGCAAGAGCCCGAGCCCGAGGCGCCCTGCCTTTTGAGCTGAATTTCATCATCGAGGCCGCCGAGCTCGAGCCGGGCCGTCTGGTGGTGGTGAAGACCTGTAACGCGCAAGATCGGATGGCATTGGCGGCGGAATGCTGGGAAATGGTGATAAACGCTAGGAAGCGCCGCCAGACGCCTTGATTTGCAAGGGGTTGGCGACCTCGAGCGGGACCGGAGCGGGCGATATCGGCGCGCAATAAAATTACACGGTCGCGCAACTTCACTTGGCACCAAACAGGCCGCCGGCGACGCGACGCGCAACTTCACTTGGCACCGCCGGCCGGCCGCAAACCGGCGCAGCGCAAGGGGTAGAGCCACGAAGCGGCCAAAAGCGGCGAGCGGCGAACTCCGAAATCGGTTCGGAGTTCGGGTGAAAGGCCCTAAAAACGGGTTTTTTGCCGCAAAAACAAGCGCTTAGATGCGGACAGCCGCGCGCCGACTGCTGCCGAACTCCGAAATCGACGGACGCTTAAAATGCCCGCCGGCGGCGCGGCTGTTTTCGCCTTACCGGCCGCCCTTGTCGATGATGGCGAGTGCCTCGGTCAGCAGCCGGGCGGCGCGCTGCCGATCCTTGTCGTCATGGCCGAATGACCGCTCCAGCCTGGCCACGATCTCCTCGTTGAGCGAACGCTCGTTCTCGGCAGCGGCGATCTTGGCCAGCTTCTTGAGTTGAGCCGGCAAGCGCAGACGAACTTCCTGTCGATCGATCGGGGCCATGCGGCCGTTTATGGCCGAAAGAACCTTGCCCCGAAATGGCCGCAGCACAGCGGCATATGCCGCACATAAGCGGCTTTTCCCCACTGTTCACAGAGCCATCACGAAAGATTTCCCGCGTGTAACAAGTGATTGGACAACCCAGTCTCGATGCCACATATGAGTGCTGGGTAGAGAAGGCAAAAACAACAATGAAAACAATGGTTTTGGAGAAAAACCGTCCGGTCGAGGCCGGGACGGATGGGTTTAAGGGGCGGTTAAACGCATGCATATGGCAGGAGCCGGCGCCTCGTGCGCCGAAGGAGCAGGCAATGAGGAAACCCAGACTGGCCTGATGATCAGCCGGCGGTCATTGATCGCCGGCCTGGTGGCGGCGACGGCGATCGGCAAAGCCGAATCAACGCCGAACTTGCGGCAAAAGATCGACGAGACAGCGGCGAATCTGGCCGCGCTGATGAACGAGCTGCACGGCGGCGGCTCGTGGTTCGCCAATGTGGATCACGATAATCAGTTCGTCTTGGTCGCGCCCGAACCATAGACGGCACTGCGAAGCACACTCAGGGCTCTCCGCTGCACCCGCTTATCCGCCTTGACCAGGTCGGCGAAAACCTCGGCGAGCTCGGCGCGAACATCCTCATCGTCATGATCGACGGCGGTCGCAGCGACCTGCTGCTGCCCCGGCTCACTCGTCCCGTCGAGGATATCAGCGACGGAAACCCCTAGAACCCGGCTCAGCGCGTCGAGATTGGCAGCGCTGGGGTCGCGGCCGCGTTTGAGGATATCGCGTACGAACGTCTCCCCCCGCCCAACGCGGCGAGATGCCTCTTTCATCGTCAGGTTCTGCTCATCGAGCAGCCGGGCGACCCGATCTCTCCAGCCTTCTTCCATCGATGGGAAAATACCCACTGGGATAACGATTGTCTCGTGGTCAATTGCCCATTGACGAAATGGGATTTTGCCCATTATTGTTCGGAGATGACCCAAATCAGCGACCTCCTGCTCCGCATCCAGGCGTATTGCCAGAAAGAAGGCATTGCCGAGTCCACCTTCGGTTTCCGGGCCGTCAATGACGGAAAGCTCGTGAAAAAGCTGCGGGCCGGCCACACTATCACGCTGCGGACATTCAACCGGATCGAGACGTTCCTCGCAGTAGACGAGGAGCGCGAAGCCGCATGACCATTTTGCCAAAAGGCATGCCGCCTGTCGGCGGGATGCGGGGGGATTTGCCCATTTCTGACCATGTCAGCACCCAACGCGTACGCAACAACACGCGGCCGGCACAGATCGACCGCAGCCGCAACGCTACCAACAGCGCGGGACCGGCGGCTAGGTCAAATCGATCGCGCCCTTTGGACAATGGAGCGGCACTCTGATGGCGCTTCCGTCCAAATCAATCGCGATCGTTGACATAGAAATTGCGGCCATCGATGTGCCCGCCGGCCGACGCCGGCTCGATCCGGCCTGGGTCGAGACGCTGACCAATCTCTTCCGAACCCAAGGCCAGAAGACGCCGATCGAGGTGATCGCCACCGGCGAGCGCTTCCGGCTGGTGTTCGGCCATCATCGACTAGCGGCAGCCAGGCTGCTCGGGTCAGACGTCATCGCCGCCGTCGTGAAGAGGCCCGAGGACTTCGCCAGCGAGGCGGAGATCGCGCTGGCCGAGATCACGGAAAATCTAGCCCGGCGCGAGCTTTCGGCGCTCGACCGCGCTGTCGATATCGCCCGCTGGCGCGAGGTCTATGAGACGGCCAACGGGGCAGTGAGGCGCGGCCGGCCGTCGAAATTGGTGCAAGTTGCCCCAATTTCTGACGAAGGGGATGAACGCTTCGCAGCCAGCTTCTCCGAGGCAGCCCGCAAGGCCCTGGGTATCAGCCGTGACGCCATCAAGCGCGCCATGCGCATCGCCTCGATCGGCGCCGGCGTCCGCGACCGCATCGCCCTCCACCCCGTCGCCGACAACCAGTCGGAGCTGCTGCTGCTCGCCACGGAGCCCGCCGACCGGCAGGCCGATATCGCCGCGCTGCTGACCGCAGAACCTGCCCAGGCGGCATCCGTCGCCGACGCCCTCGCCATCCTCGACCGGTTGCCGCCGCCCGCCAGGGAACCGGCCTGGCAGAAGCTCGCCACCGCATTCTCAAAGATGAGGGAAAGCGAGCAGGACCGCTTCTTCACGCTGCACGAAGCCGCCATCCAGCGGTGGCTGAAAGGGCGCAACTGATGGTCCGCTCGCGCCACGACACCATGACCGCGGACCTGTTCGAATGGCAGCCGCCGAAGGTCGCGGTCGGCTATGCACCCGACGTCGCCGGCCGCGGCGGCCTCGACCACCAGATCTCGCGGCTGGTCGGCCGGGCGCTGCGCGACTGCCGCGACGACGGCAAGGGCTCGCGCGCCGAGATCGCGGAGCGCATGTCGGCCTATCTCGATCGGCCGATCTCGGAAGCGATGCTCAACAAGTGGTCGTCGGAAAGCAGCGACGATCACCGCATCCCGCTCGACGCTTTCATTGCGCTCATCGACGCCACCCAGGCCGAGGGCCTGCTCGGTTTCGTGCCGGAGAAGTTCGGCTTCGCGGTGGTGCCCGAGAAGTACGCCGACATCATCGAAATCAGCCTGATCGAAGAACACGAGCGCGAGATCGCCGCCCGCAAGACGGCGCTGCTCGTGCGCGCCAGAGCCAAACGCTGAAAGGGGGCATTCAGATGGATACCGCAGACCATACTACTCATGCCGGCCGGCGCCGTGTTCTCCTTGGCGCTCTCGACCTTGTTCCGGACGAGGGCCGACCGGCCCTATGCCAAGCCTTCGACGCATTGATGGCGCGCAGAACGCAACAAATCCACATCCTCGCGATGCTGAACAAGCAATTCGGCGACCTCGATTTGCCAGCGGTGTCCCGATCGGCATTTAGCCGCTGGGCTTTGCGCGTTCGTTCCGGCGACGTGGCGCGGCCTGGCGAACAGAAACCTGGTGCGGCATCGCCAGCCGAGCAGCGCTCCTCTACGTTGAGAGCAATTATTGCCGTCGCCTTGCGGTCGCTCGCAGACAGGATCGAGGGCCGGTCATGAGTGCTCAATGGCTTCTCGGCTTCGCTGTCGGCTGGATGCTCTACGCGCTCCTCCTGGTCGGCATGCACCTCCTCTTCACCCGCCAGGAGCGCCGCCGCGTCGCCGCCGGCGCCGTCTTCCGCCGCCGCATGCGCAAGCACGTGTTGAAGGGGTTCATCTGGTCCTCCTTCGCCAAGGCTTCGGAGGACAGGTCATGACCAACTGCGCCGTCCCAGCCTGCCAGCGCGACGCCGCCGGCCGCCACAACCCCTTCTGCGTCGACCACTATTTCCAGCTGCCGAAGGCCTACACCGGCCTCGTCACGCGCACGAGCATCGAATGCAGCCGCACTGACGATCTCGACACCAAGCAGCATCTGCGCGAGCAGCTCGACAGCTACACCAGGCTGGTCGCCGCCAAGCTTCCCAATTCCGGGGCGGCATCTGCCCCCCAAGCCGCCCCGGATAGCGCCCGCCGCCCCCAAAGCCCCCCTTGCGTGGCGGCGGGCGCTCCTAAGCAGGGAGGCTTCTTCGATGTCTGAAAAGGTCTCGATCACCGGCCAGATCGCCGAGGTGCAGCGCGAGATCGCGTTGCGGCGGAACGTCTACCCGATCCGCGTTCGTGACCGGAAGATGAAGCAGGCAGAGGCAGACCTTTGCATGCGCCGCATCGAAGCCGTGCTGGCGACCTTGATGTTCTGCCAGGCTAACGAGGCCGACATACGGGCGTTCATCGCCGCCAAATCGGAAAAGTCGGGGGGGGCATCTTGAGCACTGATCCGCGCCAAGTAACGATTTTCGACGTGCTCGGGGAGTCACGATGAGCAGGCGTAGTCACTCCACGGAAGCGGAAATGGGGTCGGTGAGCTGCGCTATCGCCTCTTCGTACGAGCCGCGCAGCAGCTCATTGTCGGCGTGTTTTTCCATTCGCCGCGCCATCTCAGCCTTCAGCCCCTCACGAGACACGGTCTCCTGCTTCAGGAAAAGGTCCAGCAGGGTGTCCATCGCAACGGCATACCACATCGCCTTCGGCCCTTTCAGTCGCACTGCATTCATGCGCGCGATAATGCTTTGCGCGTCTCGCATTCGGCTCATCGTCCTCCGGTGTTCGTCCCACCTGGGGATGCCAGGTTCCGATGCGCGCGCCAACGCGCATCGGAACCGCCTCTCTACCACGCTTCCAACGTCTTCGAACATAGCAACGCTCACGGTGCCAGCATGAACGAGTGGCTGACCGCCCGCGAGATCGCAGCCGAGGCGCTGCCGGACATGCCGGAAACCGAGCGTGGCGTGCAGATTCTTGCTGCGCGCGCTGGCTGGGACGAGCGTGCCCAGGCGCGTAAGCGACCCGGCCAGGGCGGCGCCACCGAATATCACGCCTCGCTGCTCCCCGTCCTCGCCCAGGTCGCCTACAGGCAGAAGCATATGGTCGTCGAGCGGCCGGTCGCGCCGGTCAAGGCGGCGCCGGACACCAGCCTGACCGACCGCGCCCAGAAAGAGCGCGACGCGCGGCTGGCGATCGTCGCCGCGTTCGAGACATTCAGCCGCGGCCTGCAGCTCGGCTACGCCACCCGCGTCCAGGTGTTCACCGACAAGTTCAACGCCAGCTCGCTGACGATCGAGCCGTGGGTGCGCGAGATCGTGCCCAGCCTCTCCAAGCGCTCGCTCGCCCGGTGGCAATCGCAGAAGCGCGACGGCAAGATCAATGCACTCGGCCACGACCCGGCCCAGGCGCGCAAGGGCACCGGTGTGCTGGAAACCGCCAATGGCGGCGCCGTGCGCTCGTTCATGCTGGCGCTGATCGCCCATCAGCCGCACCTTTCCGGACACCATGTTCGAACCCTCTGCCGGTCGGAGTTCGGCGACACGTTGAAGGTGGTTTCAAAGGGCGTTGAAACCGTCATTTCGATGCCGCCGGTGCGCACCTTCCAGCACGCGCTGAAAGGGCTGAAGGCGAGCCACAAGGTCGAGCTGATCAAGCTGACCAATCCCGACCGCTACCGCTCGCACCTGGCACCGGCCGGCGTCGGCATGCTGCGCCACGTCACCGAGCCGAACCAGCTCTGGCAGATCGACGCCTCGCCGGTCGATGCGCTGTGCGTGGACGGCCGGCATTCGGTCTATGCCTGCATCGACATCGCCACGCGCCGCACAGTCTGGCAGCTCTCCCGGACACCGCGAGCGTCCGCTGTCGCCTTGTTGATGCGCAAGGCCATCCTCGAATGGGGTGTGCCGCAGCAAGTGACCACCGACAACGGCTCCGACTTCGTAGCCGAGGACACCCAGCGCCTATTCCTTTCGCTCGATATCAATCCCGATGCATCCGATGCCTACTCGCCCGAGCAAAAGGGCCATGTCGAGCGCGTCATCAAGACGTTCCAGCACGATGTCGGGCCGTTGCTGCCGGGCTTCGTCGGCCATTCGGTCGAAGATCGGAAGGCGATCGAGAGCCGCAAGAGCTTTGCGCAGCGGCTCGGCGAAACGGAGGCCGTCACGTTCAGCGTGTCGCTGACCGGTCCGCAGTTGCAGAAGCACATCGACGATTGGGCTCGGCTGATCTACCAGCACCGGCCGCATGCGGGCCTGGACAAGGTCACGCCCTTCGCCAAGGCCCAGTCCTCATCGACGCCCGTGCGATATGTCGCCGAGCGCGCGCTGGACCTGTTGCTCATGCCGGTCGCCGGTTCGGACGGCCAACGTATCGTCACCAAGCTCGGCATCCGTATCGACGGCTATCACTACATGACGCCGACAATTCTGCCCGGCACGCCAGTGTTCGTGCGCATGGACCCGAACGACGCCGGCCGCGCCTACGCCTTCGCCCAGGACGGCGCCGAGTTCCTTGGCGAGGCGATCTGTCCGGAACTGTCCGGCCTGCATCCCGAGACGCTGGTGCGCGCCGCCAAGGAAATCCGCGGTGAACTGGTGGACGAGCGTACCCGCAATCTGAAGGCGGACATGAAGAAGCTCGCCAAGGGGTCGTCGCTGATCGAGCGCGCCCTCGAAGTCGCCCGGCGCGACATGCCGAACGTGGTGCCTCTGCCCAAGCGCGAGCAGGTGCATTCGACGCCGCAGATTTCCGCCGCGATCGAAGCGATGTCGGAGCGGCTCAACCCGAGCAAGCCGCTCGACCCCGCCGCTGCGGCGGCGCATCGCCGGCTGATCGAGGAGATGCGCGCGGAAGACGAGGCCGAGCTAATCGCCAGCACCGAGGCCATCCTCGAACAGCGCATGGCCGAGGTCGAAGCCGAGCGCACCGCGCACTTGCCGGCCAATGTGGTGGCGCTGCCGGAGACCCCGATGGAGCGCTACCGCCGGGCGCTGATGTACCGCGAGCGGATGAAGACCGGCGCGCTATCCGCCCCCGACGCCATGTGGCTCGGCGGCTACGTCACCTCGGCCGAGTTCAAGGCCCAGTCTGCCATCCATGAGGATTTCGGGGACGCGTACCTGTCCTGAGTAAAGCGAAACGGCCCGGTGCTGGAACACCGGGCCGATCAGAGAGAACGCCGCGAAGCGGCATGACAACACGAGGAAGCATGATGACGGAACACCTGAAAGTCAACCGGCCGGCGCCGCTGAAGAACGTGGCGGCGTTCGCGACGCTGCTCGCCACCATGGTCGATCGCGACCCCAAGCTGCCAGGCCTGGCGGCCTTCTTCGGCCCCTCCGGATGGGGCAAGACGGAGTCGGCGATCTATGGCGCCAACAAGTACCGCGCGGCTTACGTCGAATGCGGCCAGTTCACCTCGGCGCGCTCGCTGCTGTCCGACATCCTCATCGAGCTCGGCGAGCCGGCGCCGCGCGGCCCGATCGAGACGCTGAAGAACCAGGCGATCATGCTGATGGTCTCGGATCCGCGCCGGCCGCTGATCATCGACGAGGCGCATTTCATCGCCCACAAGCGCTTCGTCGACCTGCTGCGCGAGCTTTCCGACAAGTCCGGAGCGCCTGTCGTCCTGATCGGCGAGGAGCGCCTGCCGAAGCTGCTGGAAGCTTTCGAGCGCGTCCACAACCGCGTGCTCGAATGGCTGCCGGCGCTGCCCTGCGACGCCGAGGACTTCGCCCTGCTGGCGGGCCACCGCTGCAACGGCATCAAGCTGGCGCCGGACCTCGCCGCCGCCATCCTGGACAGGACCAAGGGCAACACGCGGCGCATCGTCATCAACCTCGCCAAGGTCTCACAGGTGGCCAAGCTGACCGGCGCGCCCGTCGTCGACCTCGCCACCTTCGGCGGCATCCAGGCGGTCAACGCGACGCCCAAGTTCACCATGAGGGCGATCCAGTGAGACCGCTGCTCGAGATGGTGCAGCTCAGCCTCGCGGTGCCGCGCGGCGAGGCCGGCTTCTGGTCGATCATCCTGGATCTCGACAAGGCCGGCCCGTGGACGGTGCGGCAGGTGAGCGACCGCACGCAGGTCCACGTCCAGTCGGCCCGCTTCTACATCCGCAAGCTCCACCTCGGCGGTTTCGCCGAGGTCGTGGAAATCCGCGAGACGACGGGCGGTGTGCCGGACGCCATGGTCTACCGCCTGGTCGAGGGCAGGAAGCCGCAAATGGCGCCGCGCCTGACGAAGGACGGCGCCGTGCTGCCAGAGACCGCCAAGGAGAAGCTCTGGCGGGCCATGAAGATGGCCAAGAAGTTCACGCTCGACGACCTGGTCGACGCCTGCACGGACGTGCCCCGGTCGACCGCGAGGAACTACTGTTTCGCGCTCGCCGCTGCCGGCGTCGTCGCAAAGAACGGCAACGTCTTTCGGCTGGTGAAGAACCTCGGAAGCCAGGCGCCGCGTGTGCTGGCGGCTAAGCTCGTGTTCGATCCCAACGCCAAGGTCGTGGTCGGCAGCTCGGTGCTTCGCGAGGTGCAGCCATGAACCGAGGACCCGTCAAGGACAGCCGGCCGGCCGGCCGGAGCTTCGCCGAGAAGGCGGCCGACGCATGGGGCGCCAACGTGCCCGACTGGGTCGCCGAGCTGGTGCGAATCGCCGACGCCGAAGGCCTCGGCGGCGCCGAGAAGCGCGTCAACTACAGCCGCTCCGCCATCTCCACCATCATCTCGGGCAAGTACAACGGCGATCTCGGCCGCGTCGAGCAGATGGTGCGCGGCGCGCTAATGGCCGAGACCGTCGATTGCCCGGTGCTGGGCGAGATCGGCCGCGACCGCTGCCTGATCGAACAGAAGGAGCCGTTCCGCGCCACGTCGCGGCACCGCGCCCAGCTCTTCCACGCCTGCAAAACCTGCCCCCAAAGGAGATAGCCGCGATGGCAAAAATGTCCCTCGCTTTGTCGGATACCCTGAACCAGCTCGGCCAGATGTTTACCGGCTTCGAGCACGAGTCACGCGTGCTGCGGCCGAAAGATGCCAAGATGCTGCGCCGAATCCTGAAGGACCTCGGCCAGCAGGCGCGCTCGATCGAGTGCCAGCTCAGCGCCAAGCTCTGGAACGAAGAGGCCCGCAAGGACCGCGCGGCCGAGGCCGCGCGCATCGCCTCGGCCGCCAGCCAGCCGGGATCGAACGTCACCCTATTCCCGGTCATCCCGCGCCCGTTCTCGGACGGCCGGCCCGGAGGTGCGGCATGATGACCGGCAACCTGCAGCAGGCCGAGGAGCGCGCCGCGCTGATCGCCAGGGCGATCGTGCCGGTGCTGACGGCCGAGTTCATCCGCAAGCCCGAGCCGCGCCCGCTCTCCGCGCGCGAGCAGGAGATCATGCTCGCCTGCGGACAGCTCGGCCGCGCCGTCGATCGGCTCGACGGCGCCAAATTCGCCTCGCCGGGGGCCGAGCGCCAGGCGCGCCAGGCCCTGGAGCTGGCCGCCCGCAACCTGAGGAAGCTGATCGACCTGCGGGAGGGCAAGCATGGCCGCGGCAAGTGAAGCCCTGCTCGCGGCCGTCGCAAAGCTCGACATGATCGATCTTTGTGGCCGCATCGTCTCCAATCCCGAGCGCAACGCGCCGCGGGCAAGCGTCGCCGAGATCTACGCCCTGGCCAAGGCCACCGAGGGCCTGTGGGCCGTCGCCCTTGAAGCCAACTTTCTGGTCAACGCGCTCGAAATGCTGATGCCGTGGGACCAGCAGGCCGACGCCGACACCCAAGAACTCATCGCAACGCAGATGGCCGTGGTTCGCGACCTTCTGGCCTTCATGCACCCGATCCCAACCAAACAGGAGAACACCGATGGAAGCAGCAACTGAAACCACCGTTCCAGTCGGCACCGTCATGGTCGGCGGCAAGACCTACATGCATGATGCCAAGGGCCACCTGGTGCCGATCGAGGCGATCAAGCCTGCCGACAAGCTGCAGGACGAGACGGTCCGCAAGATCATCGGCCACGCCCGCGACCTGTCGGCTCAGATCGGCCGCTTCAAGGAGCACACCTTTGACGATCTCTCCTCCTTCGAGGCGCTGCTTGCCCAGGACTATGGCGCGACGAAGGGCGGCGCCAAGGGCAACAAGACCTTCCTGACCTTTGACGGCCTGATGAAGGTGTCCGTCCAGGTCGCCGACATGATCGACTTCGGCGCCGAGCTGCAGATCGCCAAGAGCCTGATCGACGAGTGCCTGACCGAGTGGTCGGCCGACAGCCGCACCGAGATCCGGTCGATCATCAGCCGCGCCTTCAATGTCGAGAAGGAAGGCCAGATCAACCGCGCCGAGATCTTCATGCTGCTGCGCCTCGACATCGAGGACGAGCGCTGGCAGCGCGCCATGGACGCCATCCGCGACGCCATGCGCGTCATCGGCTCCAAGACCTATGTCCGCTGCTACCAGCGCGCCAGCCAGGACGCGCCCTGGGAAGCCGTCACCATCGACCTGGCGAAGGCGTAACGACCATGAGCAAGCAAACCAACCGCTTTTCCCAGCACCGCGACACCACGTCGATCCGCGCGGTCATCCAGGAAAAAACCGACCTCGCCAAGATCTACGCCGAGGACGGCGCCTTCCACTCTGCGGCGCGCGTGCTGGAGGATCTGGCCACCGTCGTCAGCCGCCATGCCGTGGCGACGGCGCCGCGTGATCTCGATGACCCGATCAACCTCGCCGGCTCCGGCCCGGTGCCGATCGAAGCGCGGGAGGGCTGAGCGATGGCGACCCAGCTCAGTGAAAGGCAGGCCCTCGCAGTTGCCGCAGCCAGTCAAGCCAGTGAAGCCATCGCCGAGTTGCTTCGATACGCACGCGAGGGCGAATGGATGAAATCGGAATTCCATCCTGACGTCGAGCCGCTGGAGAAGCTTTGCGACGCGGCCAAGCTAACAGCCGAGATCCTTTCCGATGAGCCCGATCCTGACGGCGACCGCAACCAACTCGGGGGCGCATTGGAAAAGTTCCTTTCAGGGTGGGCATGATGGCGGCCAAGGAAACCCTCGGTTACGTGAGCCGCACGGCGGCGATCGTGGCGCTTCGCAAGGAAGGCCTTTCCAGCGAAAGCATCGCCCGGCGCATCGGCATTGATGTCAAGACGGTTTCGGCGCTGGAATGCTCGGCGCGGCGCTGGCACGGCAAGGCGCCCAACTTCGTCCGACCTAGTGCCGGCTCCTTCCCGGTCGGCGTGCGCGAGCGGCTGCGCCCTCACGCAAGGGCCAGGGACATCTCCGTCGACGCATTGATCAGGCGGCTGATCGAGACGGTGGCGTTCGGCAACCTCGTCGACGCCGTGCTCGATGATGCGGAGGCCGCGGCATGAGCATCGCTTGGATCCGCAAGAGCTACAACGTCCCGGCAAAGGTTGGCGGGCGCGTCGAATATACAGGCGACGGCAAATCCGAGTTCGGAACGATCACAAGCGCCACCAATGGCCGGCTCAATATCCGGCTCGACCGCTTCAAGCATCCGATGCCGTTCCATCCGACTTGGAAGCTCCGATATCTCGACTCTGAGGCGACACAATGAACGCGCTCGCTGCCATCCACGTCGCCAACAAGCAGCTCGGGCTGGACGAAGACACCGCGCGCGATCTCTATCAGCGGGTGACGGGCAAGCGCAGCTTGCGCCAGATGAACGACCGCGAGCTGCAGCTCGTCGTCGCCGCCCAACGGCATGCGGGTTTCAAGCCGGCTGAAAAGGGCCTTCAAGGCCCGTTCGCCAAGAAGCTCCAGGCGCTCTGGATTGCCGCCTGGAACCTCGGCATCATCCGCGATCGGCACGATGCCGCCATGCTGTCCTTCGTCAAGCGGCAGACCGGCATCGAGCACACCCGCTTTCTGCTGGACGCCGAGGACGCCGCCAAGGCCGTCGACGCGCTGAAGGCGTGGATGACGCGAGAGGCCGGCGTGGACTGGCGCCAGGACGTCGCCACGGCCGAGTGGCTGCGAACCTCGGGTGCAAAGATTGCACTCGCGCAGTGGCACCGGCTGAGCGTCGCCAAGGCCGTCGACCCGAAAGGCTTCCGCAAGTTCGTCTGGGATCATGCCAAGCCGCTCGACCAGATGCTCGAGCACGACTGGCCGGCTGTGATGAACACCCTCGGCGACATGGTCAGAAAGGCGATCGCATGAGCGCTCCCGATAAGGCCATTCTTGTCTCGGCCCTGCAAGCCGAGCTTAACCGCCAGTACGATTTAGGCGTGATGACGACTTTCACCGACGCGGACGGCAAGCCAATGCTGAGCTATCCGATCGTCCATCCCGCACCGCGACCGATAATCGACGTTGAGCGTTTGGCGGATGCTGTATTGGCTTCCTTGTCGACCGGAGGCGTTCGCTGATGCGCAGCCAGGTTTACAACGTGGACGGCTACGTGCGCGGACACGTTCTCGCATACGTCACGATATCGGATCACAGCCAGGCGCGACTTCTCCAATCCTTGCTGGAGCAAGCCATGCGCGAGCGCGCTGGCAGGCCCGAGGAGCCAACGCTGGCCCGCTGGTACCGCGACATCGAAGAGACGCGCCGACAAGCCAAAGACGAGGGCTGGGCCGGCTGGGAAAGGCCCTGGTGATGGTCGCCTACAGCTTCAAGGCCATGTTCGCTCCGCAGGTCTCGGCACTCACCAAGCGCCAGACCGTGCGCGCCGATCGCAAGCGCCATGCCCGGCCGGGCGAGGCCGTCCAGCTCTTCCAGGGCATGCGGACGCGCCATTGCGTCAAGTTGGTCAACCCCGATCCGATCTGCATCCGCGTCCGGCCGATCGCCATCGTCACCACGTGGCTCCTGGAGGAGTTCATCGCCTCGATCGTCATCGACGGCCGGCCGCTGCATCGGGACGAGATCGAGGCCTTCGCGGTCGCTGACGGCTTCGCGGTCGAGCATGTCGGCGACTGCCGTATGAAGCAGATCGGTCGCGCCGGCTCGGCGCGTTGGAATATGGGCGCGTTTTGGAACGCCGAGCATGGCGAGGGCCTGTTCGATGGCCAGCTGATCGAATGGGAGCCAGCATGAGCAACCCGGTCCTAGTCACCGACCACGCGCTTCTCCGCTACATGCAGCGCGTCCTCGACATCGATGTCGAGCAGCTGCGCGGCATGGTGGCCGAGAGCGTCGGCCGTCACCAGGGCGCCCCAAGCGTGCGGGCGATAGGCGCCCGCTTCCTGATGATCAACGGCCGCGTCGTCACCACGATCGACGACAAGGCCATCCCAAGCCATATGACGCTGCTGGGTCTGATGCAGCGCGCGGCGGAAGAGAAGCTGCCTTGAGCGAGCGCGGCCTGACCGACACGCTGTTGCGCCTGCTCGGGCCAGCTGGTTTGGTCCGGCTGGCTGAACAGTATGGTGGCACCCGCCTGTATGTCCCCGCGACGGCAGAGCGTGGCAAGCTGGCGGAGGAGTTGGGCATCGAGCTTACCGAAAAGCTCTCCAGGCGCTTCGGGCGCGACTACCTCAGTGTGCCTTTGGTGCGCGATTTGCGCGCCCGGCATTACCGCGCCGCCGGTTCGTCGAACGCGGATATTGCGCGCAAGCTCGGTTTGTCGGAAAGTGCTGTGAATCGCCTGTTCCAGCGGATGGACGATGTGCCCGTCAAGGGTAGCGGAGATCCCCGCCAGCTGAAGCTGTTCGGCTAGTCAATGCCTACACCGGTCGCCATGGCGACCGCCGTAGCCATGGCCGTTAGCCCCCGAATGCGATGAAGATGCCCGCGCGGCCGGAGATTTCCTCCGGCCGATTTTCACAGGCGGGATCGACCATGGATTTGCGAGGCTGGTTGACGCGAGTGATGCCGCGCCCTGTCGCGGAATGGCGTCGCGTGGTGCTGCTGTCCCTCAGTTTCTGGATGCAGATTTTGGGCCTGGCGGTGCTCGTCCTGCCCGAACTCTACTATCACCTGACCGGCGACGACTACGACCCCTATTTCTTCTGGTGGCTTGGCGTGCTGCTGTTGCTCGCCGGCATCATCGGCCGCGTCTGGCAGCAGGGCGTTTCCCTCTTGATGGAGTGGCTGCGTATCATCGCCATCGGCGCGGTCATCGTCGCGTTGGCGCTGATCCTCGCCACGCCCTCCAAGGCCGAGAGCTTCGATGTCGGCCGAGCGCAAGCGCACGCGGCCACGGAGGCCGAAACGCTTGCCATCGCCGTGCCGTTCATCGCCAGGGAGGAAGGCGAGCGCAACCGCGCCTATCTCGACGCGGTCGGCATTCCGACGATCTGCTTCGGCTCGACGCGCGGGGTTCGCCTCGGCATGGTCAAGAGCCACCAGGACTGCATCGACCTGCTCTGGATTGAGGTGGCCGAGCATCGGACCGGCCTGCACCGCTATTTCTCGGCCGTGACGATCTCCATTCGCCTGCCGCCGAAGCGCGACGCGGCCTACACGTCGACGGCGTTCAACGTCGGCGTCGCCGGCATCGGCAAGAGCACGGCTACACGCCGGCTCAATGCGGGCGATATCGCCGGCGGCTGCCAGGCGCTCACCTGGTTTGACAAGGCCGGCCACCGCGTGTTGCGCGGCCTGTTTGAACGGCGCCAGCGCGAGAAGAAGCTCTGCATGGAAGGCGTGAGCTGATGGAAGGTCTGAGCACCGTAGTCGCGCAGTTGCTGCGCGACCTGGTCGAGGCCCTTGTTCCTTGGCTGGTCATGCTGGCCATTGCGGCGGCCCTCTACATGGTGTGGGCATGAGCTACCTCAAGCTAGCGATCGGCGCCGTCCTCGCGATCACCATTCTCGGGCTTGTAGCCATTGCCGCCATCTATCGAGGCAACGCCATTTCGGCCCAGGCCGAGACGAAACAGGCGAAGGCCGCCCTCGCCACCGTGACCGCCGTCAACGACGCCAACCAGGCCACCATCGGCCGGCTCCAGGCGCAAGCCACTTACGACGCCAAGATGACGGCGCAGCTCGCCGAGCAGCTCGCCGCGTCCAACCAGGTCTTCATCGACAACACCGCTGCCCTCCACAAGCTGAAAGACGCCAATGCGGACGTTGACCACTTCCTTGCTCTGCCTGTCCCTCCCGCTCTTCGCCAGCTGTATGACAAACCGGGAGCCGCAGGTGGTCGTCAAGACTGAGACCGTCAAGGAGCGCGTGCCACCCGCGTACCTGATCCCGCCGCCGGCGAACTGGTCGAAGCCGGGCGGCCCGGCGAATGTTGGCGATTTCGTAGAGCGCGGCGACGTCAACGGTGCCGCGCGAAACGTCTGCGCCATCCGCCTGGCGAAGGTCGCGGATTGGGACAAGCAATGAAACAGGGCGATGCCGCGATAGAACTGGCTGAGCACCGGGTCGATCTGGAGCGCGCCGCCGGCGTTGCCCGCATCCAAGCCGCCGTTCGCGGCCAGGTGCCGCCCGACTATCAGATCTCGCCATATTGCAAGGATTGCGGCAACCGCATCCCTGACGACCGACGCAACGCCATGCCGTGTGCCGAGCGATGCTTCGACTGCGAAAGCCTGGCCGAACGCCAGAGCCGGAGACGCGCCTGATGGACATGACCGCCCTGTTGCCCTGGCTCGTCGGCATCAACACGCTGCTGTCGATCGGCACCGTCATCTACGCCGTCATGACGTCGGGCGCCAAGAAGACGGCCAGCGATCTCGAAACCCACAAGCGTGAAACCGAGGAGCGGTGGAACGGCCTGGACAAGATCA
The DNA here is from genome assembly GCF_003863365.1 of Mesorhizobium tamadayense. Taxonomy (GTDB): domain Bacteria; phylum Pseudomonadota; class Alphaproteobacteria; order Rhizobiales; family Rhizobiaceae; genus Mesorhizobium; species Mesorhizobium tamadayense. Next base: position 26,400 of record NZ_RQXT01000025.1, read on the forward strand.
TGGACGACCACGGCAGCCGCATTCAATCGATCGAGGGCGAAATGAAGCACTTGCCCGACAAGGACATGGTTCACCAGCTGCAGATGACCATGAAGGACATCCAGATCGAGATGGCAAACGTCAAAGCGGAAACGCAGGCCGCCGCGCGCACGAGCCGGCGCGTGGAAGAATTCTTGCTAGATCGGGCGAAGGGATCATGACGCTGAATATTGACGACTATGACGACTACGTTGACCAGGACATTCGCCTGATCATCCTTCGCGCCCTGGCGGCCGAGGACAACGGCGCCATGCACGAGGGCCGGCTTGAGATCGAGCTGAAGCGGTTCGGCTACTCGAAGACGCGTGAGTACATCCGCAACCAGCTGACGTTTCTTGAGAAGACGGCCGGCGCCGTCCGCAACATCGTCAGCGGAACGGTGATGGTCGCCACCATTCGCAAGGCAGGACGGGCACATCTCGACCGGGCGCAGTTCCTGGAAGGCGTGAAGCGTCCCGCCGATCCCGACTGAGGCACCCGAATGGCACGCAAAGGCCGTGGTCTACTTTCGGCGATCGAGCGCCTGCCCGACGACTGCGGCCCGATCATCACCTGGGCCGCGACTGAGCTGCAGAACCGTGACCGCACCCAGACCGAGATCTACGAGGAATTCTTCCTCAAGATGCAGGCCCTGCAGGCCGAGCATAAGGGCGAGCTGGAATTCGTCATCCCGTCATTCTCGGCGTTCAACCGCTACTCGATCAAGCTGGCGATGATGACCAGGCGGCTGGAAGACACCCGCGAGATCGCCGCCACCATCTCAAAGCGGTTCGACGCGCAAAGCTCAGATGACCTTACCCTGATCGCGGCCGAGGCGATCAAGACGCTGGTCTTCGAACTTTTGACCGATGCCGGCGAAAGCGGCCTGGCGCCGATCGGCGCCATGCAGCTCGCAACCGCTCTCAAAATGGCCAGCCAGGCGCAGAGCGTTTCGACCCAGCGCCGGGCAACGGTGACCAAGGAATTCAAGGCCGATGTCGAGAAGGCCGTCGACACCGTGGCCAAGTCGAAGGGCATGTCGGCCGAGACCGCCGACATGATCAAGGCGCAGATCCTGGGCGTGAGGACAGCATGACGACACAGCCGACCATTTCGATCACATTCTCCGCCTTCGATTTCGGCTGCCTGCGAGGCCTGCTCAGCCACGAGATCACCAACGTCGAACGCCGTATGACGGTTGTGGGCTATCCCGTTGCGCCGGGCGACAAGGAAATGACGGACGCCTATCTGCGGCAGCTCCGCTCGGCCCTGGCGACGGTCGAAGAGGTCTATGACGGGATCGGCTCGACATGAGGGACCGCAAGAAGGTCGCGAAAATCGCATTACCGCTCTCGACCGCGCCGGGCGACAGCGGCACAACGACGGTCATTTTCGACGGCAACGGCATCCCGATCGGCGGCACTACCGGCAACAATCATCCTGCGAACGCCGAGCTGCTGGTGCACACCTTCAATTTCGCCTGGTCGGACAGAACCGATGGAGCGATGCATTGAGCGACAAGCTGGTTCGGATTGAGCTTTCGACCGACGAGGCGGCCTGCCTCAACAACGCCTTGCGGCGGGAGGTGCAGGCCGCCGAAAGGCAGCGAGGGCAGCCGGCCTGGATCGCGGTCGACGAATACATCCGCCGGCTAGAAGCCTGCATTCAGGCGGTCACCAAAGCCTTTGAGAAGGCGACCCGGCCGTGAGCGGCCCGATCTCCAACAATGAAGGCGAGCAGGCTTCATGGGCCAAAGTCCTGACATGCCGCGACCTCGCTTCTGATCTTTCGTCGCTTCGACCCGATATTGGCGGCCAGATCGTTGCCCCGCTGCATGCCTATCAGCGTGACTTGCTTGTCGCCATTCTGACGCGGGAGTCGAACCGTGTTGAGGATGCGCTTGTCGATCTCTTTAACCGGGGCATCTCATGAGCGGACCGATCTCAAAGGAGGAATGGGAGAAGGTCCGCCGCGAGAGCATGGCGAACCTCGACCACGTCATCGAGAGCGTCGGCCAGCCCAACGTCCTGCTTGCTTATCAATCGAAGGCAATCGAGCCGCTGGAAAGCGGCACGGCGCTGCTGGTCATTGAGAAGTCGCGTCGCGTCGGCCTGACGTGGGGCCTGGCCTCCTACGCGGTGCTGCGCGCCGGCCGCACGCGGGCAGCCGGCGGCATGGACGTGATGTACATCTCCTACGCCCAGGAGATGACGCGCGAGTTCATCGACGCCTGTGCCATGTGGGCGCGCGCCTTCGCCCAGGCGACCATCGTCCTGGACGAATTCCTGTTCGACGATACCGACCCGGCGCATCCGGACGAGACGCGCCAGATCCAGGCCTTTCGCATTCGCTTCGCCTCAGGTTTCGAAGTGCTCGCGCTCTCCTCGGCGCCGCGCACGCTGCGCGGAAAGCAGGGCGCGGTCATCATCGACGAGGCCGCGTTCGTCGACAATCTGAAGGAGCTGCTGAAGGCCGCGCTGGCGTTCCTGATGTGGGGCGGCCAGGTGATCGTCTGCTCGACCCACAACGGCGCCGACAACGAGTTCAACGTTCTCGTCCAGGACATCCTGCACGAGCGTCGGCCGGGCACCCATCTGCGCATCGACTTCGACCAGGCGCTGCTCGACGGCCTTTACCAGCGCATTTGTCTCGTCCGCGGCCGGGAATGGTCGCCCGAGGGCGAGGCAGAGTGGCGCCAGGAGATCATCGACTTCTATGGCGACGGCGCCGACGAGGAGCTGTTCTGCATCCCGTCAATGGGCTCCGGCGCCTGGCTGACAACGCCGCTGATCGAAGCGCGCATGACGATCGACCCCGAGGACGCACCGGTCATCCGCATATCGCTGCCGCTGGACTATCTCCAGCGGCCTAAGCTGGAACGCGACCATCTCTTCCAGATCCACCTCGACACGATCAAGGAAGCGCTGGAAGGCCTCGACGAGAACCGCCAGCACGCATTCGGCTATGACCCGGCCCGGAAGGCCGACCCGGCCGTGATGACGCTACTCTCAATTGACAAGGTGCTTACCAGGCGCGCGGCGCTGACGATCGAATTGCGCAACGTGCCATTTGCCGAGCAGAAGGCGGTCGCCGAGCTGATCCTCCGCAATGCGCCCCACCTGGTGGGCGCGGCGGTCGACGCGACGGGCACCGGCGCGAACCTTGCCGAGGATCTCGGGCGCGCCTTCGGCTTGCGCACCGACGAGACGCCGGGCGGCCTGGTCTGGGAAATCAAGCTTTCGCAGACCTGGTACAACGAGAATTTCCCGCCGCTTAAAACGGCCTTTGAAGACGGCGCCATCCAGCTCACCAGGGACGCCGAGCACGTCGTCGACCTTCGCCTGGTCAAGATCATTCGCGGCATCCCCTCGATCCCGCCCGAGCGCGTCGGCGAGGCCGGCGCCAAGCGGCACGGCGACTTCGCGGTGGCGCTCGTGCTCGCCTATTTCGCATCACGCATGCAGTGGCACGAATACGGCTACCAGCCAGCGCCGCCGGCCAAGAGCCGCTTTGACGAACGGGCAGGCAGCGACCAGGGCGGCGGCTGGCACGATCGGGCGAACGAGCGCGAGCGGCCCTTCCGCATGGCATCCATGCGCCGCAAACCGGGGATCTTCTGATGGCGCGCCCCGTCTATTGCAGCTTTTGCGGCCGGAGCCAGGACGAAGTGGCCTGCATGATCGCCGGTCCGGTCCTGGTCTTTATCTGCGATCTTTGCGTCGAGGATTGCCTGCCGATCATCGCTGCCAAGCGAGCCGAGGCAGCGTCTGGCGCGGCGGCGCAAGAAAGAGGTACCCATGGCTGATGTCTTCAAGGGACTGGTCAACCAATATGGCCGGCCGATCGAGAAAGCGGCTCTCAAGATCGAGCAGGCCGCGCCGACCGCGCGCGGCGTACGGCGTCATGACGCCATGCACCCGGCCGCCGGCCTGACGCCAGGACGTCTCGCCGCTATCCTGAAATCGTCGATCGACGGCGACCCGGAGCAGTACCTGGCGCTTGCCGAGGATATCGAGGAGCGGGATCTCCACTACGCTGGTGTGCTCGGCGTGCGCAAGCGCCAGGTGTCGGGACTGGAGATCACGGTCGAGGCCGCCGGCGATGACGCCGAGAGCGAGGCGTGCGCTCAGCTGGTGCGCGATGTCATCGGGCGCGAAGGCTTCGCCGACGAGCTGATCGATGTACTCGACGCGATCGGCAAGGGCTTCTCCTGCAACGAGATCATCTGGGACACGTCGGAAAGCCAGTGGATGCCCAAGCGGCTTGCCTGGCGGGATCCGCGCTGGTTCACCTTCGACCTGGTGGACGGCGAAACGCCGCTGCTGCGCGACGATGACGGCCAGATGGTGCCGCTGAACCCCTATCAGTGGGTCTATCACCCGGCCAAGGCCAAATCCGGCCTGCCGATCCGGGGCGGCATCGCGCGCGCCGCTGCCTGGACGTTCCTGTTCAAGAGCTTCACCGTCAAGGACTGGGCGATCTTCTGCGAGGCCTATGGCCAGCCGCTGCGGCTCGGCAAATACGATGCCGGCGCATCCGAACGCGACAAGGAGGTGTTGCTCGAAGCGGTCAGCAATATCGGCGTCGATTATGCCGCGATCGTTCCGGCATCGATGGCGGTCGAATTCGTCAAGGCCGATATCGCCGGTTCGCACGCACTCTACAGGGAACGCGCCGACTGGCTCGACCAGCAGGTTTCCAAGGTCGTGCTCGGCCAGACCGGCACCACGGACGCCATCGCCGGCGGCCATGCTGTCGGCAAGACGCACGACGGCGTCCGCGACGATATCGAGATAGCAGACGCCCGCCAGCTCGCCGGCTCACTCAATCGCGACCTGACGCGGCCGGTAGTCGATCTCAACCGGGGACCGCAGAAGAAGTACCCGCGGATCTGCATCGGCCGGCCTGACGAGGTCGACGTGGGCGCCCTGGTGAAGAACGTGGTGCAACTGATCCCATTCGGGCTGCCGGTCGGCAAGAAGGCGATGCTCCAAAAGATCGGCCTGCCCGAGCCGAAGCCCGACGAGGAGCTGCTGGTCGCGCCCAAGCAGCCGGCGCGGGTCGATCCCAATGCGCAGCCCATTCCAGGCGACCAGCTGGAGGAGGCGGTCAACTCGGCGCAAGCGCAGAAGCGCGATGCGATCGAGCGGGCGGCCGACACCCTGGTCGGCGAATGGGAGCCGCTGGTAAAGCCGATCGTCGCCGGCCTCGAGGCGGAGATCGCGGCCGCCAGATCGACCGACGAGGTGAAGGCAATCCTGGCGAAGCGGTTTGAAGGCCTCGACGTCAAGGCCCTGACCGAGCAGTTGGCCCGGTCGGCCTTTGCGGCCCGGCTGGCCGGCGAGGCCGGCGAAACGCTCTAGAAAAAGAGGGAACCATCTATGATGACCTGCGTGTTCTACATTTTGGCCGCTTTGGCCTTCGTCGCCTTCTTCTACAGGTCCAAGATCCGAGATGGGCATGGCATGGCCTACTCGGCCGTCATGGTGATTATCTGGATCGCAGCAGCGCTCTGGTGGTCAGGTAAGATCGGCTGAGCTCGTGCCCACCGAGCTCAAGCCGCTCCCGCCAGTCGACGCCATTGCCGCCCTCTTCGCACGCGGCCAGCGCCTCGACCCGTCCTTCGCCTGGCAGGATGTCTGGCAGGACACGCATGCGTCGATGTTCACGGTCGCCAAGTCGGCCGGCTTCGACATCCTGGGCGACATCTATGCCGCGCTGTTCAAGGCGCTCGCCCAGGGCAAGACCTTCCAACAGTTCGCGGCCGAGCTGACGCCGCTGCTTCAGACGAAAGGCTGGTGGGGCCAGCAGCCGGCATTCGATCCGCTCTCGGGCGAAACGCGGTGGTCGCAGCTCGGCAGCTTGCGGCGCCTCACGACCATCTTCGATGTCAACATGCGCGTCAGTTACGCCGCCGGCCATTGGGCGTCGTTCGAGCGCGTCAAGAAAGTGCGGCCGTTCCTCCGTTACGTGCACCTGGAGGGTCAGGAGCATCCTCGGCTGCTGCATCATCTGTGGCACAACACCGTGCTGCTGGTTGACCATCCCTGGTGGAACACCCATGCCTGCCCGAACGGCTGGAACTGCCACTGCACCCTGCAGAGCCTCTCGCAACGCGACGTCGACCGCCTGGAGCGCGAGGGCGAGAAGCTGAAGTTCGAGCCGGTGCCAGGCGGCGAAACCGTCTACGTCAACCAGCGCACCGGCGAGACGACCGCGGTGCCGGACGGCATCGATCCGGGCTGGGCCTACAATCCCGGCAAGGCCGGTTTCTCGATGATCGAAAGGGCGGCCAAGGCGAAGATGGCGGGGGGCCTCTCGGATGCTGGCAGTTGAGAGAACGACGCGACTGTTCATCAAATCGCTCCAGGATGCGTTGCCAGGCGTGCGGCTTCAGGTGTCGCGATGGCACAACATCGCCGGGCGGTGGAACTACGTCTTCATCTTCATGCCGCATCGCAGCTTCAAGGTGCGGATCTCGGACCATGCCATCGGTATGCGACGAGCGCTCCGCGGCGAGGAAGATCTCTGCATCGTCGCCGGTCGGCTTCCGTCGAGCTGGGCCGTCTGGTTGGGCGATCTGGCGGCCATCTATCGAAGCCAGCAGCAACGCGCGGCAACCCTTCCCCGCTCCACTGGCCCGGAAAATCGACCCGTCGCGCTGTAGACCCGTTCAAAACCGTTTTTAGAGCCTATCCAAGCCCCGAGCGAGGACCGGCTTGCCGGATGTTTGCCGGTCGGCTACCGTTCAGCGGCGAATAGGCCTTTCCTGCGGCCACAGCCATCGCCTCCCGTTCGTTCCATCCGCTTTGTTTGATGGCGACCGCCGTCGCCATGCCACGCAGCGACCGAACCAGCCAATGTCCGGCGATGCACAACGCACTCGCCGCCCTCCTTTCGGCCGCCCTGGTCGCTTCGAATTCCACTGCACTCACCTCAGCTGATGCGGATGGCGACAAGTGGGTGCAGCTGGTGCCGGCCGGAACCTTCTCCGGCCGGGCCGGCGGTGGCCCCTGGACCACGGGCGACAGGGCGTCGATGGAAACGATCGTCGCCAACACCCGTCAATATGCCGGCTCGACCGACCTGGTTATCGACTATGACCATCAGGCTGTGTTCGGCGCCGTGCCTGGTGTCGGCGGCACGGCCCGCGCCGCCGGCTGGATTAAGGAACTGCAGGCGCGCGATGACGGCATCTGGGGCCGCGTCCAATGGACGGCTGCTGCCTCGGCTGCGATCAAGGCCAGCGAGTACCGCTACCTCTCGCCGGTGTTCTTCCATGACAAGACCTCCGGCCGCGTGCTCGCCATCCGCATGGCCGGACTAACCAACACGCCGAACCTCGACCTGGTCGCGGTCGCGGCGAGTGCGCTTCTTCCGAACAACAACCCGACTGGAGACAACATGGACAAGATCCTGTCCGCCCTCGGCCTCGCCAAGGGCACCAATGAAGACGGCGTCGTTGCCGCCATCAACGCCCACCTGACCAGCAGCACGGCGATCGCCAGGGCTGCCGGGCTGACCGAGGCAGCGAAGCCTGAAGATGTCGTGACGGCGATCAATTCGATTGTCGCCGATCGCGCCAAGTTCGCACAGGCCGCCGGCCTGACTGCGGCCGCGAAGTCGGATGAGATCGTCACGGCGGTGCAGTCGGCGGTCGCTGGCGCCAAGCCGGATCCGACCAAGTTCGTGCCGATCGAGCAGGTGACCGCGCTGCAGAACGACGTGAAGGAGCTGCAGAAGACCTTGACGGCCGACAAGGCCGAGGAAGCCGTCAATTCGGCAATCAAGGAAGGCAAGCTGGCGCCGGCGCTGAAGGACTGGGGCCTCGATCTCTACAAGGCCGATCCCAAGAAGTTCGAAACCTTCGCCGGCAGCGCGCCGGTGCTGACGACGCCGCAGCTGAAGACGCCGAAGAAGGACGGCACTGCCGCCGAGGCGCTCACCGAGGCGCAGCTCGCCGTCTGCTCGCAGCTCGGCATCAAGCCCGAAGACTTCAAGAAGACGCTGGCCGACGAGGCGAAGGCTTAAGGCCTCCGCTTCCGGCTGATCTGATCAACGGGCCAAGCGCCCAGCCAAAGGACCGATTTCGATGACTGCTCTTGCCCAGGACCGCAACACCTCTCAGCTGATCGGCGCCATGCTGTCGGCCAGCGTCGCCGCCGCCGTGCTGATCTATGGCGGCTCGATCGTCATGCGCAATTCGGCCGGCGACGTCACCAAGGGCCAGACCGCCCTCGGTCTCATCGGCGTCGGCATCGCCAACCACCGCGTCGACAATTCCGACGGCGCGGCGGGCGACGAAGACATCGACGTCCTGCAGGGTGTCTTCAAGGTGGCGAACTCGGCGGCGGCGGACGCAATCACCGCTGCCGATATCGGCAAGCCCTGCTACGCAGTCGACGATCAGACGGTCGCCAAGACCAACGGTCTGACCGCTGGCCTCGCAACCAGGTCGCCGGCCGGCGTCATCGTCGGCGTCGAGGCGACCGGCGTCCAGGTTCTCTTCAACGAAGCGATCCTGCGGGCGGTACTCAGCGGCGACCGGATCATCGTCCCGGTCCGCGTCACGACCCTGGTCGGCGCGGGCGTCTACCGCGTGATCTCGCCGGTCGCCGGCAAGGTGCTCAGCATCGGTTCGATCATCGAGGGCGTGCTGACCACCGGGGATGCCACGCTGACCGGCAAGATCGGCGGCGCCGCGATCACCACCGGCGTCATCACCATCACCCAGGCCGGCTCGGCCGCCGGCGACAAGGACTATGCAGCGCCCACGGCGGCCAACACCGTCGCTGCCGGCGACGAGCTGTCCCTGACGGTGGGCGGCACCAACGCCACCGCATCCGCCGCCAACTGCTTCTTCGAAATCGAGCGCGCCTAGTCCGGGCGCGCTCCGCAACGCAACAAGGATCTGCACCTATGCTCGTCAATGCCGCCAATCTCGACGCGCTGCGCGCCGGCTTCTCGACCGCCTTCCAGGCCGGTCTCGGCCAGGCGCCCAGCCAGTGGCAGCGCATCGCCACCCGCTTCACCTCGACCACGCGTTCCAACAAGTACGGCTGGCTGGGCGACCTGCCGGGCATGCGCGAATGGATCGGCCCGCGCCAGGTGCATGGTCTCAAGCAGTACGACTACGCCATCGAGAACAAGCCCTACGAAGAGACGATCGGCGTCGACCGCGACGACATCGAGGACGACAACCTCGGCATCTACGCGCCGCGTTTCACCGCCATGGGCCGGGCGGTCGGTTCCAGCAAGGACACGCTGGTCTTCGGCGCGCTGAAGGCCGGGTTCGCCACCGAGTGCTATGACGATCAGTATTTCTTCGACACCGACCACGTCGTCCTCGACGCGGACGGCGCCGAGACCTCCGTCGCCAACACCGATGGCGGCGCCGGCACGCCCTGGTTCCTCATCGACAGCAAGCAGCCGATCAATCCGCTGATCCTGCAGGTCCGCAAGGAAGCCCAGTTCGTCAGCAAGGACCGTCCGGAAGACGACAACGTCTTCATGAACAAGCAGTTCCTCTACGGAGCTGACGGCCGCTGGGCGGTCGGATTCGGCTTCTGGCAGTGGTGCTGGGGTTCCAAGCAGACGCTCGACGCGACGCACTACGCCACGGCGCGCGCCGCCCTGTCGTCCATGAAGGGCGACTATGGCCGGCCGATCGGCGTCATGCCGGACCTGCTGGTCGTTCCCCCGTCGCTCGAAAGCGCCGCCCGCAAGATCGTCAATTCCGACTATGCCGCCGGCGGCGAGACCAACGAGTGGAAGGGCACCGCCGAGCTGCTCGTCGTTCCCTGGCTGGCCTGATCGGCCCGGAACCTTTTCACCTGCCGGCATCACCCCAACGGATGCCGGCAGGTCTTTCGGAAGCAGTTGGGTCAATGTCCAAGAGGAAATCCGATGAAGCTCTTTCGATCTCTTCAGTTTTTATGCCTGGCATCTGCCGTCGCGTTCGTTGCCGTTGCCAGCGCCGGCGGCGAGATCTACTTGCCTCGCCCTTCCAGCTGGGCAGGTGCTGCCGACTGGCTCACCGCCAGTGTCGTCGCCGATGCCATGCGCGATGTCACGATCGTCCTGGCGATGCTGGTGATTTCGTTGCTGGTGTTTGCCTCCGGGATCATTGCCGGTGACTGGAGGCGCGAGCGCCACCTCAGCCGTCATGTCGATCCGCAGCACTTCTCCGGGCTTGGCCGATCTCCACCTGGTTGACCGTAGACCTGCCGAAGATCCTGCCGGCCTCGGCCGGCGGGTTTTCGAAAAGCAGCCGCCCGGCTCCTTTTCAAAGACCCGAAAACGAGGATTGAACGATGGCAAAATCCGCCAAGACTTCGAAGCTGATCGTCCAGCCGGAGACCACCTTCTCCGAACAGCCGTCGTCCGCGAACGAGAAGCTGATTTCAGAGGGCGCCGCCGCCAACACGGCAAAGCCCACCCCGGCGGCTGGGCTTGATGCCGCCGGGCGTTCATCCGAGCCGGCGGCAAGCCTCGCTGGTCCGGATGCCCCGTTGCCGGGAGCGGCGACGGGGACCAATTCGACGGATGATCCCCCCGAGAGCGACGACCAGGGCGGAGCGGGCAATACGGCCGGCTCCGCAGGATCGGCCGAGTTCGATATGGATGCGATGTTCCCGCCGGCAGCCGATCGGCCGGACGCCGAAGCGGAATTCCGCGCCAAGTTCCCGCGTCTCACGGCGGCCTTCGAGGCATGGCATGCGGAGCACGGCGAACCGGTGACCGGGCTGCGCATCAAGTCGAAGGTCGATGGGTTCCGGCGGGGTGGCATGGCCCATTCCAAGGCGCCGACCGAACATCCGGCCGAAGCCTTCGCCGGCCCCGAGCAACTGGAGGCAATCTTCGCCGAGCCGAACCTGACGGTGGAGCTGATCTGAAGTTCAATAAGCAAGGGAAAGAACCGATGACTACAACCGTCAAAGTCCACGTGAACGGCAACTATCGCGCCACGGTGCAACACATCCTCGACGGCCAGCCATACGGCGAGCCTATCGCGGTCAATCCACAGGAGGAGAAGTCGTTCAACCTCCACCATGGCAAGGACAACTCCTTTTCGGTCTACGAGGAATACCTCGGCGACAAGCAGGCCTAGCACCGCACCATGACTTACGCCGTCAGCCAGGATCTGGTCGACCGCTTCGGCTCTACCGAGCTCGAGCAGCTGACCGACCGGACGAATGTCCCGCCGAGCACGATCGACGCGGTCGTGGTCGGCCGGGCGCTTGCCGACGCTGACGGCATGATCGACGGCTATATCGGCAAGCAGTATTCGCTGCCGCTGACCGTGGTGCCGCCCATCCTGGTGAAGATCGCCGCCGATCTCGCGCGCTACTTCCTGCATGGCGAGGCGGCCGACAAGGACTCGATCGTCACCCGCAACTACAACAACGCGATCGCTTGGCTGATCAATGTGTCCAAGGGCCTGGTCGCGATCGATGACGGCGGCGCGCTGCCCGAGCAGGCCGGCGGCGGCGCGATCAAGACCAGCGCACCGAACCGTGTCTTCACCCGCGACAGCCTGAAGGGGTTTTGATGGCCACCGAGGGCATCCAGCTTCGCGTCGTCGACCAGGCCGTGCTTGCGACGCTCGACCGCCTCGATCGCCTGGCCGATCATCCGGCGCCGATCATGTCGGCGATCGCCGCCTTCCTGGTCACGACGACACAGCGCCATTTCGAGCGCGAGACGGGCCCGGCCGGCAAATGGCAGCCGCTCAGCCCGCGCACCGCCGCCCGCCGCATCGGCCGCCGGCAGCGTGGCACCGGGCACATCCTGCGCGACACCACCCGGCTCTATAGCTCGATCACCGGCGAAGCGACCGACACCGAGGCGGCAGTGGGCACCAACCTGCTCTATGCCGCGATCCATCAGCTCGGTGGCGAGGTGAAGATCCCGGCTCGTGAGCAGGACATTCACCTCGGGCGCACCAATCGCGGCAAGCGGTTCGTCAAGGCGTCGGCAAAGCGCAAGGAGACGATGCGCGTCCAGATCGGCGCCCACACCATCACCATTCCGGTGCGGCCCTACCTCTACCTGAGCGACGAGGAAAGCGCCGAGATCATCCATATTGCCGAGGACGCGCTGCGCGCTGAGGCCGACCAGGATTCGGGAGCCCGGCCGTGACGATCAACGCCGAGATCCAGCAGCTCCTGAAGGACATCGACCCGCCGGTGTTCCGCCTGGTCGAAGGCGCGGCTGCATACTCGGCTTTGAGCGGCGAGCCCAAGGCAATGCCGGCGGCCTACGTGGTGACCGAGGAAGAGGTCAGCGGCGCCAATGAGCGCATGACCGGCCCGGTGCTGCAGCGGACCGAGGCCGATATCGCCGTGATCATCGTCACGCGCAACGTCTCCGACAACTCGGGCGGCGCCGCGGCTGACGACATCGAGACGTTGAAGGAAAAGGTTCGCAGCAAGCTGATCGGCTATGTGCCGACCGCAAGCCAGGACGGCGAGCCGATCACCCACACCGCCGGGAACCTTTTGCGCATGAAATCCGGCGTCGTCTGGCAGCGCGAGCTGTTCGGTGCCGCCTACTACCAAGAGGAGCAGTCATGAAACCTTATGAGCCACGGCTCGCCGGCCGGCATGTCCGTTCTACGCCGACTGGCAAGCTCGTCCGCGAGGGCGAGTTTACCGACCCCAACGCTACCGCCGCCCCGCCGGCCGAGCAGCCCGCGGCCGAGGCGGGCGAACAGATACCGGCCGCTGAGCCCGTCTCCGCGCCGACTGCCAGGAAAGGCAAGTAACCATGGCCCGTTTTTACCGCAAGCTCGCCATCCTGACGAAGGTCGAAACCGTCTACGGCACCGATCCGGTGCCTACTGGCGCGGCCAACGCCATGCTGGTCACCAATGTGACCGTCACGCCCTTGGCCGGCGACCAGGTCTCGCGGGACCTGTTCCTGCCTTATCTCGGCCAGCAGGGCGTGATCCTCGTCGGAACCTACACCGAGCTGAAGTTCGACGTCGAAATCGCCGGTGCCGGTGCTGCCGGCGACGTCCCGAAATACGGCGTGCTGATGCGAGCCTGCGGCCTGGGCGAGACGGTCACCGTCGCCACCGACGTTCAATATGAGCCGCTCTCGAGCAGCTTCGAAGCCGTCACGCACTACTTCATGCACGATGGAGTGAAGCATGCCATGGTCGGCGGCCGCGGCAGCGTGAGCGTCAGCCTCGTTCCCAAGCAGATCCCGCATTACACCCTCAGCTTCAAGGGGCTGCTTGGACCAATAACCGACGCGGCTATGCCGACAACCGACTTCACCGGGTTCCAGACGCCGGTGCCGGTATCGAAGGCTAACACGACCATGTCGCTGCACGGCTGGACGGCCGTGGCCGAGAGCTTGATGCTGGATCTCGCCAACCAGGTGGAACCGCGGTTCCTGATCGGCGACGAGAACATCCAGCTGGTCGACCGCAACCCGAGCGGTACCGCCGTCGTCGAGGCACGATCGCTGGCGACGATCGACTGGTTCACCCGCGCCCAGGCCCGCACACGCGGTGCGCTGGCGGTGCAGCACGGCACGGTGGCGGGCAACATCGTCAAGTTCGACGCGCCTGCCGTCGAGGTCGGTCGGCCCACCGAAGGCCAGACCCAGAAGATCATCAACTATTCGCTGCCGCTCATGCTCTGCACCGATGCCGGCGACGACGAGTTCAAGATCACCGTGATGTAGACGGCGGCGGCTCCGGCCGCCGCCTCTTTCAACGCCCCCTAAAAGTCCCCTTTGAAAGGTTCCTTCGCATGAAGTTCAAAATGATCGACGAGTATCGCTACTGGTGGCCAGTGAAGGTCGAAATGCCCGATCGCGAAAAGCCCGGCAAGGTCATCACGCAATCCTTCACGATGCAGTTCCTGGCCATGCCGGCAGACGAAGGCGAGGCCATGCTCAAGGAGATCGCCGCACTGCCGCCGGAAGAGCAGAGAAAGCGCCAGCACGAAGAGCTGATGCGCGTCTGCAAGGATTGGCGTGACGTGGTCGACGGGCCGGACGGCGAAGAAGAAGAGGTCCCCTTCAGCGAAGCGGCGCTGCGAGCCAATCTGCAGTACTCGTGGTTCAGCCGCGGCCTCTACAAGGCTTATGCCGCTTCGTTGGCGCCGGACGAGGTCCGAAAGGGAAACTAAGAGCGGTCGCGCGGGAGTGGGCGTTCGCCCGCGCCGGCCGCGAAGATCCGACAAAGCCGGCGACGATCGACACGGACATTGCCGAGCAGTTCGCCAAGCTCGGCGTCTCCGTTGAAGCGGACGCAATCGAGGAAGAGGCGAAAACTGAAGTGTGGCGGGTCAACTGGCAATCGGTGATGGCATTCCTGGGCTGCGAGACCCAATGGCGTGCCGTGGCAATGGCGATCGGCGAAGGCAGCCGCCTGATCTGGCTCGGCATCGACTACGCTTCCGCCAGGTCGGTGTTTGAGCGCCGCGACCGAGTCCGCCAGCGCCAGCTCTTCAGCGACATCCAGGTGATGGAGCACGCCGCGCTCGAAGCCATGGGCGAGCTCGACGAATGAGCCTCAATCTCGCCCTCGTCATTTCGGGTGATGCCGCCGGCGCCAAGAGCGCGGTGCAACAGACGACGGCTGGCGTCCGGGATCTCGGCGCCGAGGCCAGTCGCGCCTCGGCATCCATGGTTGCTGCGAACGATCAGGTCGCAGCGTCTGCCAAGCGTGCAACGGAAGCAATCACCCTCCAGGAAGCTGCCCAGCGCCGTGCCCAGCAGCTCGCCAACAGCTTTGCCGGGGTCCGCGGCCAGGCTGATGATGCGACCTATCGGCAGAGGGCGGCCGACGTCGAGGCGTTCGGTCAATCGCTGGACCGGTTGCGGGCGCGCTATGATCCGCTGTTTGCGGCCCAGCAGAAGCACCAGGCGGCGATCGAAGCCATCAACCGGGCCGAACGCGTCGGGGCGATCTCCGCCTCATTGGCTATAGAAGCACGGTTGAAAGAGACAGCCGCGCTGAACAGCCAGGCCAGTGCCTTGAACGGCGTGGCGGCTGCGCAAAAGAACGCGGCTCAGGCCATGGTCAATCGGGTCACGATCGTTCCGGACCGCGGGGCCGATATAGAGGCGTACGGCGCCGAGCTGGACCGTTTGCGGGCGCGCTACGATCCGATGTTTGTAGCGCAGACGCGGCACAAGGCCGCGATCGAAGAGATCAACCAGGCCGAGCGCGTCGGGGCTATCAGCGCCTCACTGGCGACGGATGCCCGGTTGAAAGAGACGGCCGCGCTGAACAGCCAGGTTAGCGCTCTGAGTGGTGTAGCCGCCGCGCAAAAGAATGCGGCGCAAGCCATGGTCAATCGGGTCACGATCGTTCCGGATCGGGGAGCCGACATCGAAGCCTATGGCAAGTCGCTCGACGCGCTGCGAGCTCGCTTCAACCCGATCTATGCGGCGATTGCGCAATACAAGGCGGCGGTGATGGAGGCTCGCCAGGCCGAGAGTCTCGGGGCAATATCGACGGACGAGATGACCGAGGCGATCGGCCGGCAGCGCCAGGCAACGCTGGCCAGCATCGCCGCGATCAAGAGCCGGCAGACGGCGGCCAACAGCAACAACCCGCGTCTTTCGGGTCAACAGCTGCAGGGCCTCGGCTACCAAGCCAACGACGTGGTCACCATGGCCATGATGGGCGCGCCGCTCAGCCAGATCGCGGCCTCGCAGGGCGGGCAGATCTTCCAGACGCTGCAGATGGGCGAAGGCGGCGTTGCGGGGTCTCTCACTGCGCTCAAAGGAACGGCAACAGCCGCTGCCTCGGCTGCCGTAGCCTATCTTGGCACGGTCGGTCTCATTGCGACCGGATTTGGCGTCGCTGCCGCGGCGGCCATCGGCTTCTATGCGATGACGCGCGAGAAGGCTAAGGACATCAACCAAATCCTGAGCGAGCAGCGGGATATCATCCAGTCGCTGGGTCCAGCCTATCAGGAAGCGGCACGCCATCGGGACGCCGCGACGTCTTCACCCAGCCAGTTCGAATCCATCGGCGTCGGCCGGCTGGTGCTTGAGCAGAACTTGGCAGATGCCAGAAAAGCAGCGCAGGAACAGGCTAAGGCCGCCCTGAGCGAAATGCGGGGCTCTGGCGGCGGGTTCCTAAGCCTTATCGGCTCGCTTCCAGAAGGCGTTCAAAGTGCATTAGGCCGCAATCAGTCGGCCATCGAATTTGACCGCATGGTGGATTCCGCGTCCAAGGGCGAGATGAGCATCAACGAAGCGCGCTCGGCCTTGCAGCGCTTCGGTGAGACGCATCCCGACTTCAGCTACACCATCGGTCGTTTCCTCCAGATGTCCGAAGAGGCCGCTAAGACCGAACGTCAGGTCCGCGGGCTTGAAGGGATGCTGGATCAATTCGCAAAAATTCGCCTCCCTGAACACGGCTTCTTGCCAACGAGTGCCTTAATGGCTCTCAGCGGTGACGCTCTCGCGTCTCAAAATCGAATGCAGCAGCAGTTCAAGGCTGATCAGCTCGGCATCGCCGCGCGCTCGCCGGAAGAACGGGCCGCCGCGGCGCGAGCAGAGGCCGCCCAGACCTTCAGTGCTGAAGATCCGGCCACTCGCCGGTTGCGCATCGAGCTTGCCGGACAGAAGGCGCTGCTGGAAGCCCAGCATGCCCTGAAGCAGGCACAGGACGAACGAAATCGCTCACTTGAGCAGACGATTTCAACGGCCCAGCTCGACGTCTCCCTGATCGGCAAGTCGACGGCTGAGACCGAGGCGCTCCGATTCGAAAACGAGCGTCTCGCCCAGGTGCGGGAAGACGCCGCCCGCAACGGCGTTGAGGCCGACCAGGCCGAGATCGCAAGCATTCATGCCAAGGCCGTCGAATACGGCAAGTTGCAGGCGCTCCAGCAGGCGCGGTCTACGATCCGTGGCCAGCAGGATGACCTCGAGCTGCAGCGCGCCGAGCTCGGCCTGGTGGGCGCCAGCACCTTGGCGCACGATCGGGCAATCGCTGCGCTGAAGACCGAGCAGGAGATCCGGCGTCTGGGCATTCCGCTCTACGGCACCGAAGCCGAGGCGATGCGGGCCAACACCAAGGCCAGGGCGGACAATGCCGAAGCGATCGCGCGCGCCAGCCTGCAGCAGCAGCTGCTGTTCGAACGGCAGCAGATGTTCCGCTCGGAGACCGAGCAGACCGTCGCATCGACGATGAAGAGCGCCGGCCTCGATTATGATCCCAACTCGGCGATCGCCCAGCAGATCCGCTACAACGAGCAGCTCAAACAGACCAAGGCCGCCTGGGAAGACATCTTCTCGACCGTCAACGACGGCATCGACGGCATCAGCGACGCGCTGTTCAGCGGCGGGTCGATCACGGACGCGCTGAAGAAGGCCGGCCAGCAGCTCGCCAAGACCGTGTTCGACATGGCGGCCACCAATCCGCTCAAGAACTGGCTTACCGGCTCCAACTTCAACACGATCGCGGATCTCGGCATCTTCCCCGGCGCTGCGAGCGGCAAGGGCGGCGGATTCGGCGGCGTGCTTGGGCAGATGCTCGGCGCCCAGAAGGCCGTCGCCTCGATGCAGGTGCAGGCGGCGAGCGTCTTCATCAACGGTTCGCCCTTGGGCGTCCCCGGTCTTAGCAGCATCGGCAGCATGCTTGGTCCGAACGGTCCAGGTTTTAAACCGGACACCACGCTTTCCGACATCCTCGGCTATGGCGCTGCCAACACGAACGGCCCGAATACTCAAGCGACGGCGGCAAAGCTACTCAGCGGCCTCGGCTCACCACTCGGTTCCGGCGTGGACCCAACCACGACTGGCTTTATTGGCGGTGGTTCGCAGGGTGGTGCTGTCGACCTGGCATCAAAGCTTCTCGGCTTCAGTGAGACCACCAACCTGGGCGGCATCACCAGCTTCCTGAAAGCCGGCGGCGTCGATCTCAATGCTGTCAGTCAGGCTTGGTGCGCCGGCTTCGTCAATTCGTCGCTCAAGCAGATCGGCATCACCGGTTCTGGATCGAACGTCGCGACCTCGTTCCTCAATTGGGGTCAGAGCATCAACCCGGCCAATCTGCTCAAGGGCGATGTGCTGGTTGAGGGCAAAGGCCTTTTGGCCGGCCAACTGGGCGGCCATGTCGGCCTCGCCACCGGCCTCACCCGGATGACAGACAGCGGCCAGCAGCTTCAGATGCTGTCGGGTAACCTTTCCAACAAAGTCGGCCTCAGCTGGGTCGATGCCGCTGAGACCAGCATCAGGCGTGCGAGTGGGGCGCTGGATGGTGTCGCCAATACAGCGCTGGGAGCCACTCAAGGGCTTGGGAAGTTCGGGAGTGGTCTCGGTCAGCTCGGCAGCGCGCTCGGCCAGTTCCCGGCCGCGCCGGGTGGTGGCGGTGGTGGCAACCCGTTCGGTTTCCTCGGCAACATCTTCAGCAGCATTTTCGGTGGCGGAGGTGGCGGCGCTACAGCGTCCAGCATGCTGAACATCTCGCCACTCGCCGCCATGAATATCTTCGGTGGCGGCGGTGGCCTCTATGCCAACGGCGCGGCCTTCAGGAACGGCAACGTGGTGCCGTTCGCCAAAGGTGATGTGTTCTCGAGGCCGACCTATTTCCCGATGTCGGCGGGCCGGACCGGGGTCATGGGCGAGGACGGCGATGAAGCCATCATGCCGCTGCAACGCGGCCCGGACGGCCGGCTCGGCGTCGTCAACCACAACCCGCTGCGCGCGCCCAGGGCGGCCAATGGCAATGCCGCCGGCGGCGGCTCTGGCGGCGGTCTGACGCGCGAGCACATCAGGGGCATCGTCAGCGAGATCGGCGACAAACTGAGGCTCCAGGCCAACGTCATCAACGTGCAGGACGGCAGCGACATCAAGCGGTGGCTCACGTCCGAGGATGGCCGCGCGACCGTCGCGCTCATCAACAGACAGGCGGGATAGGACGCAACCCATGTCATTCCTGAACTCTCTCGTCCTCGACAATGGCGTCCAGTATATCAAGGACCACGGCAACCGGCTGCATATCTGCTCGTCGGAGCCGGCCGATTATGCCGCCACGCTCACCGCCTCGCTCGGCACTAAGGATACGCCGACCATCAGCGTGCCAGGAGCCCGGACGCCTTCGGGGCGCAAGGTCACCGTCTCGGCTATCACCGATGGCGCCGTAAGCGCCAACGGCAACGGCTCGCACTGGGCTCTGGTCGACACCGTCAATTCCCGCTTGCTGGCCGCCAAGGCGCTCGATGCCGTCCTGGCTTGCAACAATGGGGATACCTGGACGCTGCCGGCCTTTGATATCGGCATTCCAGGGCCGGCGTGACCCATGGCGACCGTCGCGTTCTCGACCGGCAACTTGGACGCTGGCGCGCCTGACCTGGCGTCCCCGGCGATGCACCTCACCCATCATTTCTCGACCGGCAATCTCGACGCCGGCGCGCCTGATCTCGGTTCGCCCGAAATGGTGATCATCTATGAGCCTTGGCCGTTCCGGCCGGACGTAGGCGCGAGCGAGACGCTGGAGAGCCTGACCGACCTCATGCAGTCCTACACGGAGGAGCAGCGCATCGCGCTCCGCAAGGCGCCCAGGCAGAACCCGCGCAACACGGTGCGCCTAGATCCGCCTCAGTTCAGCCAGGCCAAGGATTTCGCGCGCCGCCGCGCCGGCACCCAGATCTGCATCCCGATCTGGTGGCAGGGCATTCGCCTCGCCGGCAATGTGTCGGCGGCCGACACCGAGATCGCGATCGACACGACGATCGGCGACTGGCGCGTCGGCGGCCGGCTGATCGTCTGGCAGAGCGAGGACAACTATGCGCTCTCGCTCATCACCGCCGTCGAGGATGATCATGTCGAGCTGCTCGCGCCGATCGGCGCCGACTTCACCGCGCCGACGATCGTCCCGGTGCGCGTCGCGCGCCCAGTCGAGGGCTTCAGCATAAGCCGCGCCAGAAAGCTCTCGGTCGATGTCACGGCGCGCTTCCAGGTCGAGGACAACGTCAAGCTGGAGGGCGATGCCGGCTATCCGCAATATCAGTCGATTGACGTCCTGACCGAGCCGACCGCGCGCATCTCCGACATCTCCGAGAACATCATCCAGGCCGGCGAGTACCAGGACAACGGCTTCGGCATCGTTCCGCTTGAGCGCCAGCGCAAGTATGTCGACTTTGGCCAGGCCATCGCCTTCCTCGAGGAGGGCCTGGCGGCCGTCTGGCGGCGCTATGTCTGGATGCACGCCCGCAACGGCCGGCTGAAGCCGTTCTGGCTGCCGAGCTTCAACTCCGACCTGAAGCTGATGGCGCCGATCGGCGCGGCCGACACTGTCATAACCGTCAAACGCGCTGCCCTGCCGGCCGGTTATCTCGGCCGCCACGTCATGATCGAGCTGAAGAGCGGCACGCGCTACTTCCGGCAGATCGTGGCGGCCGCGAGAGTCGGCGGAGAGGACCAGATCACGCTGAACACCAGCCTGGGCGCTTCGGTCAGCGCCGCGCAGATCCTGTGGTTCTGCTATCTCAGCAAGGTCCGCCTCGACAGCGACGCTGTCACCTTCAACTTCGTCGCTTCGGGGAAGTCCGCACCGCTGGTCGCCAGTGTCTCCGTGCCGGTCATGGAGGTGCCGTCGTGAGCTACGATGTCCCCGAAAACTCGGTCGACGACGGCGAGCCGTATTTCCTCTACCTGTTCAACAACGGCGTCACCAAAAGGCGGTTCACCTCCGATCCCGAGCCAATCATGGCCGATCCCGAGGAAGCCGGGTCGCCACAGAAGTTCTACAACTCGTCGATCTCCCACACCGAGATCGAGCAGACCGGCAACATCGAGCGCAACGTCGTCGAGATCACGTTCCCGCTGTCCGACGACTATGCGCGGACGCTGCAGAAGCCGGGGAGTGAAGTCGTCACCGTCACGATCTGGCGGGGACATCACTCCGACCCGGATGGCGAGCTGGAGGTGTTCTGGAAAGGCCGTGTCGTCGACACGACGGATCAGAAGCTCAACTTTAAGGTCACCGTCGAGCACGCCTCGACCTCGATGCGCCGGAGCGGCTGCGCCGCCGTCTACATGCGCCAATGCCGCCACGCGCTCTATTTCCCCGGCTGCAACCTCAACGTCGACGATTGGAAGGTCCCGGCCACCGTCTCGGCCGTGACGGGCGGACTGCTGCTCACTGTCGCCGAGGCAGCCGCTGAAACCGACCAATGGTACAAGGCCGGCCTGGTCATCTATGACGGCCTCTATGGCTGGGTCGGCGACCATGTCGGCGACCAGCTCACCTTGATCGGCGGCGGCATCGCGGGACTGGCTGACAAGGTGGCGGCCGACGGGTCGGCAGCCGTCTTCATCGCCCCCGGCTGCGATCTCAGCAGCGGTTCGACCGGGTGCGACAAGTTCGACAACACCCTCGAATTTGGGGGCTACGAATTCATGGCCGACGTCAACCCCTTCTCCGAGAGCATCACCTGATGTTCTGGAACATTCTCCTTGCGGTCCTATCCTTTGCGGCGCAGCTGATCTTTGCGCCCAAGCCGCAGAACGCGAAGCCGAAATCGCTGGAGGACTTCAACGCGCCGACCGCCGAGGAAGGTCGTTCAATCCCGGTGTTCTTCGGCACCAATGACGACCAGAGCCCGAACTCCACATGGCACGGCGACCTCAAGAAAGACGCCATCAAGGGCGCTCGGCGCTACGGCTTCTTCGGTCCGCGTCAGGTGATCGGCTACAAGTACTCGCTCGGCATGCAGCTCAGCGTCTGTCACGGCGTGCCGGACTATCTGATGCGCATCACGATCGGCGGCAAGCTGGCCTGGAAGGGCAAGAGTGCGGGCGGCCGCATCACGATCAACAAATCGAAGCTGTTCGGCGGCGACCAGAGCGAGGGAGGCATCAAGGGCGACATCGACGTCTGCATGGGCGCGCCCGACCAGCCGCGGAACGACTACCTTGCGGCAAAGCTCAGCCCGAAAATCTCGGCCTTCCGCGGTGTCTTTTCGGTTGTGCTGCGTCAGGTCTATCTCGGCACGTCCAACTACATCAAGCCGTGGGAGTTCCGCGTCCAGCGCATCCTGAAAAAGTCGGACGGAAGCGAACAATGGTACCCTGAAAAGGCCGCTATCCCGGCAGAGGCAACGTCGCTCGACAATCTCGCAGTGTATCTGGCGATCGACATATCGCAGTCATGCGACGGTCTTCGCAATTTTGAGATGCGAAATGCCGTGCATGACAACATCCAGGTCATGCGGGACGGTCTGGACGACGGCAGGAAGTACGACGTCTGCTACGTTGCCTTTGCTGGAACCGTCATTTCCAGTCGGACCTATCACAACGTCACGGCCGATCAGCTTGACGGGCTGGACGAGTGGATCGACGGGCTTTCCACTGGCGGCAACACGAACTACCAGGCGGCGCTGTCCATGGCGGTTGCCTTCTTCGAGGGCGCGGACCCAAAGAAGACGCCGACGTGCATTCTCTCCGGGGACAACGTCAACTCCACAATCGGTGGTCCGGATGAGGATATCAACTCGGGTATCGCCGAGGCCGTCGCCATAGCGGCCGAGCTGACGGAGATGGGCGTTCCCGTCTACTGCTACCGCTGCTTTGGCGCCACGTCGCTCGTCTATGCGCTTGAGGATATCGACACGACGCCGGACGACAACCTTGGTGGACCTAGGCCGGGCGGTGGCGAGCAGGTCACCTGGTACGTCGATGGAAGTCGCGCGTTCGAGACCGCGATGACCCCCGGCGCGCTGATCCGCTACTACGACATGAATGCGGCGCACATCATTCGAGAATGCCTGACCGACCCTGTTTGGGGCCTGGGCTGGCATGACGACGACATCGACGACACCAGCTTCCGCTGCGCGGCCGACACCTGGTTCGACGAAGGCTTCGGGCTCAGCCTCAAATGGTATCGCGAGGAAGAGATCGAGACCTTCGTGTCGACGACGGTGCTGCCCTGCGTCGACGCCT
This sequence comes from Mesorhizobium tamadayense, assembly GCF_003863365.1. Lineage (GTDB taxonomy): Bacteria > Pseudomonadota > Alphaproteobacteria > Rhizobiales > Rhizobiaceae > Mesorhizobium > Mesorhizobium tamadayense. Next base: position 49,338 of record NZ_RQXT01000025.1, read on the forward strand.
ACCTCTATGGCTCGCGCTCGACCGGCAAGTTTGTGCTGAAGCCGGTGCGAGACGACTATGACATCGACCTGATCCCGATCCTCACCGAGGACGACATCATCGAGTTCACCGAGATCAAGCGCCGGCAGCCTTCCGAGGCAGTCAGCTCGGTCATCGTCAAGTACAACAACCGGGAAAAGCGCAAGGTCGGCGCCCACCGGGTCACCAATATCGCCCAGGCCATGCAGCAGCGGGCCACGAAGGTGCAACCGCCGGCGACACGCGACTATCAGGGCATCAATGTGGCGGCGCTCGCCATCCGCGTCGGGCAGAGAGATGTCGTGGCGCTCGGCTCGGGCCTGATATCGGGTCGCATCGTCGCCAATCGCAAGGCCTCGGTCCTGAACCCCGGCGACCCGTTCAGGATGGTCTCAGCACGCCACGGCCTCTCAGGCGAGGTAATGCGCGTCACCAACCAGCGCCTTGGCGACGGGCGCAGCAACAAGATCGGGCTCGGCATCCTCCAGGACGTCTTCAAGCTGCCGGCGGCTGCTCTGACCGACGACGGCACCTCTGGCGGCGGTTGGGAGCCTCCTTCGAACGCGCCGCTGCCGGTCTCGCCCAGGATGGTCGCGGAAATGCCCTACCGCGAGCTGCGGCAGATGATGGGCGAGGCCGACCTGGCGGCCACTCTCACCGGCAACCCCAATGCCGGCGTGCTGCAGATCGCCGGCGCTTCGCCAACGCCTGACGCCGCAAACGCCCTGATCGAGGTCGACGCCGGCGCCGGCTACGCCGAGGCCGGCACCCCGCTCGATTTCGCGCCCGGCGCGTTCCTCAGCGGCGCGTTGGCGATCGACGCAACCGAGATCGCAGTCAGCGGCGCGATCGACCTGGACGTGGCCGAGCTGGGGACGCTCGCCATCATAATCGGCCCGACCCCGCAGACGAGCGAGATCGTCAGGATCGACGACATTGACGGCAGCACCCTCACCATCGCCAGGGGCTTCCTCGACACGGTGCCGCAGGAGCACGCTGACGGCGCGGCGATCGTCTTCTTCGACGACATCTCCAACACCGATTTCGAGATCTACACCGCCGGCGACAGCGTCTCGGTCAAGCTCTTGACCGTGACCGGCGTCGACACACTCGACCCGGCCGCTGCGCCGGCCGACACCGTCGAATTCGCCAGCCGCGCCATCCGGCCGTTGCGGCCGGCGAACGTCCAGGTCGAGGGAACGGGCTTTCTGGCTCCCGGCGACTACATCGACGCCACCGCCAACGGTCACTCCTATGTTGCAACCACCTGGTCGGAGCGAAATCGGCTGACCGAGATGACGCCCTTGGAATGGCTCGACGCTACAGTGTCGGCCGAGGACGGCGCGACGACCACAATAGCCGTTCTTCATGAGCTCACGCGGGCGGTGCTTTCAACGACCGATGGCCTGACCGGGACCAGCTATAACCTGCCCAAGGCGGCTTTCGGGGGGCAATCCAGAGCAATCGTGCGCTTCACGGCAAAACGCGACGGTTACGAGTCCATGCAGGGCTACGAGCTGCTCGTGAAGGTCAACAATTTGACGGCCGACAGTACCGGTGTGACGGCCGACACCACCCTCCACACGGCGGATGAAACCTGATGGCACAGCAAACGATCAATATCGGCGCGGCACCTGACGACGGCACCGGCGATCCCGTCCGCGACGCTTTCGACAAGGCGAACCAGAATTTCACCGAACTCTATGGCGCCGTCGCGGCGCTCCCGGAGCAAATCCGCGACGTCATCGGGGCGGCCCTGGTCAACGGCTCGAACGTTACCATCTCGGTCAACGATGGTGCCGACACCATCACCATCGCCGCAAGCGGCGGCGGTAGCGGCCAAAAATTCAAGGTGCGCGCGGCCACCACCGCCAACGTCACAATCGCGACCGCTCTCAACAATGGCGACACGTTGGACGGCATTACCCTCGTCACGGACGACCTGGTGCTTGTAAAGAACCAATCGTCGGCCGAGCAGAACGGCATCTACGCAGTCGGCGCCACGCCCGCCCGAGCCGCCGACTATGACACCTACGACGAACATCCGGGCTCGCTGATCATCGTCGAGGAAGGCACGACGAACGCCGACACGCTCTGGCTCTGCACCTCCAACAGCGGCGGTACCCTCGACACCACGGCGATCGCATTCAGCCAGTTCACCAGCGGTGGCGGCGGCGGCGGCACGACGAAGCCCTTCATCGTCTTCAAGCCGATCGACAACGAGCCGCCGAGCTCCAACTTCGCCAGTCTCGACACGCGCAACGGGCATCCTGTCCTCGAATTCGACACCACGACCCAGGAGGCCGCCATTTTCAGCGGCGTGCTCCCCGTTGCTTATGCTGGCGGTGGCCTGACCGTCGAGGTCTACTTTGCGGCCGATACCGCGACCTCGGGAACGATCGGCTGGGACGCGGCGATCGAGCGCATTGATACATCGTCGCTCGACATCGATGCCGACAGCTTTGCGTCGGCGCAGACGATCTCCGCCGCCGCTGTCCCAGGCACAAGCGGGCAAATCCTGAAATCCTCTGTCGCATTCACCAGCGGGGCGCAGATGGACAGCCTTGCGGCCGGCGAGGCGTTCCGCCTGCGCATCCGGCGCGATGTCGCCAACGACACCGCAACCGGCGATGCTCAATTGCTTCGCGTCGTGGTGCGGGAGACGTAAGCATGGCTCACTCCGGGGCAAGCTCCCACTGGTTGCGCTCGACAAACACTGTTTCCGTCGGTAGCAACGTCAATCCATTTCTGAATGCTTATTCGATACATTGTTGGGTGCGTTCATCTGTTGCGCCAAATCAGGGTAGCGTGCGCGCAGCCATGAATATCATGGGGGATGGCTTCACGGGCCCCAACAATCAGAACCCTGAGACCACGCTCTATTGGGATCATACGGGGGCCGGGTTTCCTAAATCAGCGGTCCAGCGTCGCGCTGATCAGAGCTACGACAAAGCTGCTTTAACGTCGTCCCCGTCTATCGATACTTGGTATGCTTTCGGTCAGAGCTTCGACGGGAGCAACCTCAAAGTGTGGTTTGGCGGCACCAACGAAACGACGGCTGCCTCGGCGGCTTCGCAGAACAAATCCGTTTGGATGGCCGCTCTGGCGGAAAGCCTTTCGGACGGCACTATTCAAAGTCAATTTTCGAATGGCCAGATCGCTGAAGTGGCCTTCTGGACCGCAGCCCTCAACGCAGATGAATTCAACGCGCTAGCCAAGGGATTTAGACCGACCCGCATCCGTCCGGCGAGTCTCTTTGCTTACCTGCCACTGGTGCGAGCGACGATCGATCTGCGCGGCACGCCGTGGAATGAAATGAACTCTCCGACGGTGACCGATCACCCGAGGGTTTTAGGTTGAAGTTTAAGTTCTAGATGGTACCTTCGGAAGCGCGTTTCGCACGGGGCGAGTGGGGTGAAGCACAATCCATCCTTAGATGGAATTAGGGCGCTGGCCGCGCTCGTGGTCATGGCGTTTCATTCCAAATTGCCTTTCGCCTTGGGCGGCTTCATCGGCGTCGATATCTTTTTTGTTTTGAGCGGTTTTCTGATCACCTCGCTGCTCAAGCGTGAGGCAGACCTCACGGGAAGGATATCGTTCACCCAGTTCTACATCCGCCGAGCTCTCCGGCTTTGGCCCCCGCTGCTGCTTCTATTGGCGGGTTACCTCGTTGTCGCGCCGTTGGTGTTCCCGCCAGTGGACTTCTGGCGGCAGGTCGTCCTTGCTGGGCTGTATCTGTCCGACTATGCGAAAGCCTTCTGGGGCGATCCTGTCGCGCTCACACACACGTGGTCGCTTTCGGTCGAGGAGCATTTCTACATGCTGTGGCCTGTGGTGATCCTGCTGGTCAGCCGGCGGTGCAGTGGCGATCGACAACTCGCATTGATCTTTCTCGGACTTTTCGTGGCTGCATCGCTCTGGAGAATGACCGATCTGGTCATCTGGCAGGACTGGCAACGTACCTTTTTCCGCTTCGACACCCGGATGAGCGGACTGCTCTTGGGGGCGGCCATCGCTTATCTGCCGTGGCGCCCTAGCGGAAGGCAGGCCGATGCCATTGGGATCGTTAGTGCATGCGGCTTGGCGGCGGCGATCCTCGTCCTTCGGTTTCGCTCACCATGGCCGTTGCTCCACGGTGGGACTCTGGTCGATCTCTGTGCGGCCGGTCTCGTGCTGGCTGCTGTGCAGGAACGATCAAGGGTCGCGGCGGTTCTTGGATGCAAGCCGCTGGCCGCTCTCGGGCTGATCTCGTATTCGATCTACCTCTGGTCGGTGCCGATCGCCGTGATCTTTAGAACGCGCTTCGATGCCTATACGTCTTTCGCAGCGACGGCGGTGATATCGATCGCGATCGCTGCGGCATCGTGGTGGCTGATAGAACGGCCGCTGAAGGCATATCGACTTCGGATGGTCCCCAAAGCAGTCGCCGCCACGGCCTGATTGAAGACCAGTTGAAACGCCCTTCAAAACGCTTCGGCTTCGTGGATTGGCGCTGGCCCATAGATGCCGTTCTCACCGCCGGCGACGGTATCATCAAGCTCGCCGGCGCAGTCAACGCGGTCGAGGGCTTTTCCGCCGACCGATGCCTGGGTGAAAACCAAATGCTGGGAGATCGGTGACTTCGAACTCGCTTGGCCTTGGCAGCCTGAACCCGCTCCCATAGCCGCTCGCGGACCCCTTTGGGCAGCGTCAGTGTCGCGGTGCCGGCGTAGCGGCCGTCCCGCGCCATTATCCCGGCCGTTTCAGCGCGCGAACTGGTGCCAAGTGAAGTTGCGCGAAGGTGCCAACCGATTTTGCGCGCTACAAGACCTTCGGCGATTTCGACGGCCTGTGGCGGGCCGAACTGTCGCCGTCAGCAACCGGAACGCATGTGAAGCTTACCGATCCTCAAATTCCTGGCGCCGCTGCTAAGGCCGGCCTTTGCCTGGAACCACCGCTGGACGACGCCGCGCGGCGAAGCCGGGCTCCGGCGCTATCTCGCCGCGCAAAAGAACGACAAGGCGGCTGACTGAAACTCACCAATTGCGATTGAGCCAGCCGCGCGCCGGTTTTTCGACGAGGTAGTAGCTCGCCAGCGCGCAGGCGAAGACCGCGGCCAACATCGGGATCGGCGCGACGTCGTGATCATAGACGAATTTGTAGAAGGGCTGCTGCCACAGATAGAGCGAATAGGACCACAGCCCCAGCATCACCATCGGCCGCGACGACAGCAATCCGGTCAGATAGCCGCCGGCGAAGTCGAGCGCGTTGACGGCAAGCGCCAGCAGCGGCACGCCCAGCAGATAGTGCACCGGCGTCGGCACCGGATCGAGGAAAAGCAAGACCGCGCCCGCGGCGGCCGCCAGCGCCACATGCCGGTTCTTCAGGAATGCCGGCAGCCGTCCGTCCGCCTTGAGCAGGCAGATCGCGGCCGACAGCAGGATCGAGGCGATATGCACGTCGGTGCGCCAGTAGCTGGTCTCGTAGTCCATACCGAGAACCCAGTAGGAGATGGCGCCGTTGGCCATCGCCAGCAGCGACAGCGCCACAAGCAGCCGCACGACATTCGTGCGCCCGGAAACCACCACGCTGATCAGCGCCAGGATGACATAAGAATGCTCCTCGATGGCGAGCGACCAGATATGGTCGAGCGCGCCGGCGCGGTTCACGAGAATGCCGGCGTAGTTGTAGGTGAAGGTCAGCGCCGTCACCGCCGCCTTCCATTTGAAGGCGATGAAGGTGCCGGAAAGCCCGACCATGGCGGCAACCACGAACACCAGCAGTGCCGGATAGATACGCGAGAAACGGCGCTTGAAGAATTTCTTCAGCGGAAAGCGCTCGATGAACAGGATCTCGCCCATCAGCCGCCCGCTGAGCACGAAGAAGAACTCGACGCCGAGCACGCCGAGGTTGATGCCGGGAACCGGAAAGAAGTGGCCGATCAGCACGAGTGCGATCGACAGTCCGCGCCAGCCGTCGAGATAGGCCAGCCTTGTCCGTGCCGCTTTGTCGGCTGCGGCTCGCGGCAGGACGCCGGCCGTCGCGGAGATGTCGGTCATGCCCGTCCCTTCGCAACTCGAGGCCCCGGCACGGATAGCCGTGCCTGGAACCGCTTCGTTTCCCGCCGCATTTATTTTGCAGTGCGGGATAACTTTGTGCAAGTGCGAAGCTGTGTTTTGCCGATTCTTGCCGGTCAAGCCGTAGTGACTGCAAAAGAAAAGGGGCCGCGACGGCCCCCTCCTTCACCCAGGCTGAGAGCGTTCAAGCATTGGCCGCGGCCACCGCGCGCTTGGCCATCACCGCGATCAGGTTGGCTCGGTAGTCGGCCGAGGCATGGATATCGCTCATCAGGCCCTTAGCGGACACTTTCAGGCCGTCGAGCGCCGAGGCGTCGAAATTCTTCGCCAGCGCCGCCTCGATTTCCTTGGAGCGGAAGACGCCGTCATCGCCGGCGCCGGTCACGGCTACCCTCACCCCATCCTTGCCCTTGGTCACGAACACCCCGACGATCGCGTAGCGCGAGGCCGGGTTGCGGAATTTTTGGTAGGCCGCCTTGGCGGGCGCGGTGAAGGTCACCGCCGTGATGATCTCGCCTTCCTTCAGCGCCGTCTCGAACAGCCCCTTGAAGAATTTGTCGGCGGCGATCTCGCGCTTGTTGGTGACGATCGTCGCTCCCAACGCCAGCAGTGCCGCAGGATAGTCGGCCGCCGGATCGTTGTTGGCGATCGAGCCGCCGATCGTGCCCTTGTAGCGCACCGCCGGATCGCCGATCAGCGATGCCATATGCGCAAGCGCCGGGCAGGCCTTCTTCAGCTTCTCGTCGGCGGAGACGTCGTAATGCGTCGTCGCAGCACCGATGGTGACCGTCTTGCCGGACACCTTGATGCCTTGCAGTTCCTTCAGCCGCGACACGTCGACCAGATCGGAAGGCGCCGCGAGCCGCGTCTTCATCGCGGGGATCAGCGTCATGCCGCCGGAGAGCAGCTTGGCATCTCCGCTCTTGAGCAGCTTGGCGGCGTCGGAGATCGAGGCGGCGCGATGGTAGTTGACTGAGTACATTTGTCTTTCTCCCTTCGGGGAAAAGAGCGAATAGGGAGTAGCGAATAGCGAATAGGGCCTATCCCTTCGCATCGCGCTTTTCCGCTATTCGCTACTCCCTATTCGCTATTCGCTTTTCAGTACTTCTTTGCTCGGATCGCCGACCACACCGTCGACGGCGATGCCGGCATGGCGATGTCGACGACGCCGAGCGCATCGGTGATGGCGTTGATCACCGCCGGCGGCGAGCCGATCGCGCCGGCCTCGCCGCAGCCTTTCACCCCGAGCGGATTGCCGGGACATGGCGTGTTCGAGGTCGAGACCTTGAACGACGGCAGGTCGTCGGCGCGCGGCATGGTGTAGTCCATGTAGCTTGCCGTCAGTAGTTGGCCGCTCGAGTCGTAATGCGCGCCTTCCAGCAGCGCCTGGCCCACCCCTTGCGCGATGCCGCCATGCACCTGCCCTTCGACGATCATCGGATTGATGATGTTGCCGAAGTCGTCGGCAGCGACGAACTGGACGATTTCCGTCAGGCCGGTTTCCGGATCGATCTCGACCTCGCAGATGTAGCAGCCTGCCGGGAAGGTGAAGTTGGACGGGTCGTAGAAGGCCGTCTCTTTCAGGCCGGGCTCCATGCCGGCCGGCAGATTGTGGGCGGTATAGGCGGCGAGCGCCACCTGCAGCCAGGGCAGGCTCTTGTCGGTGCCCACGACCTTGACCTCGCCGTTCTCGATGACGATGTCGCCCTCGTCGGCTTCCATCAGATGCGCGGCGATCTTCTTGGCCTTGGCCTCGACTTTGTCGAGCGCCTTGGCGACGGCCGACATGCCGACGGCGCCCGAGCGCGAGCCATAGGTGCCCATGCCCATCTGCACCTTGTCGGTGTCGCCATGGACGATCGAGACCGAGTCGATCGGCACGCCGAAGCGCTGGTTGACCAGTTGCGCGAAGGTCGTCTCGTGGCCCTGGCCATGGCTGTGCGAGCCGGTCAGCACCTCGATCGTGCCGACGGCGTTGACGCGCACCTCGGCCGATTCCCACAGCCCGACGCCGGCGCCGAGCGAACCGACCGCCGCCGACGGCGCGAGGCCGCAAGCTTCGATGTAGCAGCTCATGCCGATGCCGCGCAGCTTGCCCTGCTTGGCGGCGTCCGCCCGCCGCTTGGTGAAGCCGGCATAGTCGGCGGCCTTCATCGCCGCCTCGAGCGAGGCGTCATAGTCGCCCGCGTCATAGTTCATGATCACCGGCGTCTGGTGAGGGAACGATGTGATGAAATTCTTGCGCCTGAGCTCCGCCGGCGACACGCCAAGCTCGCGCGCGGCGGTCTCCATCACGCGCTCGAGGACGTAGGTGGCTTCCGGCCGCCCTGCCCCGCGATAGGCATCGACCGGTGCCGTGTTGGTGTACACGGCGCGCACATTGGCGTGGATCGCCGGTATGTCGTACTGGCCCGACAGCAGCGTGGCGTAGAGATAGGTCGGCACGCAGGACGAGAACAGCGACATGTAGGCGCCGAGATTGGCTATCGTGTCGACCTTGAGGCCGGTGATCCGATTGTCCTTGTCGAAGGCCATTTCCACCGTCGAGACATGGTCGCGGCCATGCGCGTCGGCGAGGAAGCTCTCGGTGCGGTCGGCGACCCATTTGACCGGAACACCGGTCTTTTTCGATGCCCAGAGACAAACGATCTCTTCCGGATAGATGTAGATCTTCGATCCGAAGCCGCCGCCGACGTCGGGCGCGATTACCCTCAGCTTGTTTTCCGGCGCGACATTGTAGAAGGCGCTCAGCACCAGCCGCGCGACATGCGGATTCTGAGAGGTCGTCCAGCAGGTATAGTGGTCCTCGGCCTTGTCGTAATGGCCGAGCGCCGCGCGTGGCTCCATGGCGTTCGGCACCAGCCGGTTATTGACGATCTTCATGCGCGTGACATGAGCCGCCGACTTGATCGCGGCATCGGTTGCCTTGGCGTCGCCGAGCTCCCAATCGAAGATCAGATTGTTCTCGGCTTCGGCATGGACCTGCGGCGCGCCCTTTTCGAGCGCCTTGGTCGCCTCGACCACCGCCTTCAGTTCCTTATAGGTGATCTCGACCGCTTCCGCCGCGTCGCGCGCCTGGCTTTTGGTGTCGGCGATGACGATGACGACGGCGTCGCCGACATAGCGTACCTTGTCGACGGCGAGCGGCGACCAGGCGCCCATCTTCATGGGCGTGCCGTCCTTGGAATGGATCATCCAGCCGCAGATCAGGTTGCCGATGCCATCGGCCTTGAGCTCCTTGCCGGTCAGCACGCCGACGACGCCGGGCATGGCCTGAGCCTTCTTCACGTCGATCTTCTTGATCTGCGCATGCGCGTACGGGCTGCGCACGAACACGGCATGCTTCATGCCGGGAACCACCATGTCGTCGACATAGCGGCCGCCGCCGGTGATAAACCTCTTGTCTTCCTTGCGCGCCACGCGAGCGCCGACACCTTCGATACCCATTAGAAATTCCTCCCGAAAATAGCGAATAGTGAGTAGAGAACGATTGGAGTGGAGGTCGGGCCGAACGAAGACCGACTACTCGCTACTCGCTACTCACTCAAACCTCACGCCGCTTGCCTGGCCCTGCCCTTGGCCCCCTTCGCCATCGCTTGCGATGCGGCGAGGATCGCCTTGACGATGTTGTGGTAGCCGGTGCAGCGGCAGATGTTGCCGTCGAGCTCGGCGCGCACGGTGGTCTCGTCGAGACCTTCCGGATGGCGCGCGATCATGTCGGTCGCCGTCATGATCATGCCCGGCGTGCAGAAGCCGCATTGCAGGCCGTGATGCTCCTTGAACGCCGCTTGCACCGGATGCAGGTCGGCGCCGTTCGCAAGCCCTTCGATGGTGACGATGGTCGACCCCGACGCCTGCACGGCCAGCATGGTGCAGGATTTCACCGCCCTGCCGTCGACATGCACGACGCAGGCGCCGCATTGCGAGGTGTCGCAACCGACATGGGTACCAGTGAGACCGAGCTGTTCCCTCAGGAAATGCACCAGCAGCGTTCGGTCCTCGGCGCTCCCGCTGACCCGTCTGCCATTCACCGTCAACGACACGTCCGACATGCTTCCTCCCTGGGTATCACCTTGGTCGTCGCGTTGCCGATGCCGTGCTGATGCTTCGGCAGTGCGTTATTGCACACCGTACAACGGGCAAAACAGTGCTGCCAGCGCCGCTCCCATTGTACTTTCGGTCATGGCAAAACCGCTGCGCGGCGCACCAATCGGCCCATTGCCAAAACCGGGATTGAAGGCAAAGATGCCCTCGACGCGAGCGTGCCGAACACGCACAAAAAGACACGCACAAAAACAGCGTTGGAGGAATTGCGGGAGAAGGCAAGCTGGCCAGTTCGAGCACGCGTTACGCATGCGGCCTCTCGGCGCTCACCACAGATGAGCCCGATCCAAATGCATTTGCCCGGGCAATCGCGGCCGAAGCCGCAGCCGTCGACGCCGGCTTCGCGCTGCTCTTCTTCTCCCAGAGCCTCGTCGACGCATCGGCACTGACGCAGGCGCTGAAGCTGTGTGCGCCTTCGCTCGCCTATGCCGGCTGCTCGACCGCCGGCGAGATCACGCCGCAAGGGCTGGAGGAAGGCCATGCGCTGGCGCTGCTTTTGCCGTCGGGGTCATTTTCGGCCGTCAGCACCATGGTCGAGAACCTCTCCTCCTCCGGCATGGACAGGATCACCGGCGAGGTCGCGACGCTAAGGCGCCTGCTGCGCGACCGCGCTGGTCACGACCGTGCAAAGAGTGTGTTCGCGCTCTGCTTCATCGATGGGCTCTCCTATGCCGAGGAAGCGGTGACATCGGCCATCCATTGGGGACTGGACGACATTCCGCTGATCGGCGGCTCCGCCGGCGACGACCTGAAATTCGAGACGACCAGGCTGATCTCGAACGGCAAGGTTACGTCCGACAGCGCCATCGTCGTGCTCATCGCCACCGAGATCCCCTTCCACGTCTTCAAGACCGACAATTTCCTTCCCACCGACGAAAAGCTGGTGGTAACGGCTTCTGATCCCGACCATCGTATCGTGAGCGAATTCAACGCCACCAACGCCGCGGAGGAATATGCCGCCTCGGTCGGTACCGCGCCGCAGATGCTGACGCCCCTGAGCTTCGCCTCGCATCCTGTCGTGTTGAAGGTGGGCGGAGAATATTATTGCCGCTCTATCCAGAGGATGCATGCCGACGGCTCGCTTTCGTTCTTCTGCGCCATCGACGACGGCGTGGTTCTATCCATCGCCCAGCCTAAGAACATGGTGGAAGCGACGCGCGCCGCGTTGCAGGACGTCGAGCGCAAGCTCGGCGGCATCGACATGATCCTCGGCTTCGACTGCGTGCTGCGCCGGCTCGACGCGCGCAACCGCCAGGTCTTCCGCGACATTTCCGAGCTCTACCGGGCTAACAACGTCATCGGTTTCGGCACCTATGGCGAGCAGTACCGCTCGATGCATCTCAACCAGACTTTCACCGGCATCGCCTTCGGCGAGCGCCAAGCGGCAGAGTGACGACTGCCATGCCGCTCCGCGACATCAATGACCTCGAAAAGCTGAAGAAGATCAACGCCGCGCTCGTCAGCCGCGTCGAGCGCTCGATGGACCAGCAAGGCAATGCCTTCTCGCTGTTCCAGACCGCGATCTCGCTGGAGAACCGGGTGCGCACGCGCACCGAGGAGCTGCATGCGACGCTGCGCCGGCTCGAGCAGTCCAACATCGACCTCAGCGCGGCGAAGGAATATGCCGAGCTGGCGAACCTCTCCAAGACCAGGTTTCTCGCCGCCGCCAGCCATGACGTGCTGCAGCCGCTGAACGCCGCGCATCTGTCGGTCTCGGCACTCGCCGAAGTGCAGACCAGCGAGGAAGGCAAGAAGCTCGTCCGCCAGGTCGAGCGCTCGCTGGAGACGATGGAAGACCTGCTGCGCACCCTGCTCGACATCTCCAAGCTCGACGCCGGCGTGGTGCAGCCGGAAATCTGCGACGTCAGCCTGGAGACGCTGTTCTCATCGCTGCGCTCTGACTTTCTTCCCGAGGCGGGGAAGAAAGGCCTGTCGCTGAAGTTCCGTCCGGTGAACTTGGTCGTGCGCTCCGATCGCACGCTGTTGCGCCGCATCCTGCAAAACATTCTCTCCAACGCGTTGCGCTACACCCGTTCCGGCGGCGTGCTGGTCGGCACCAGGCACCGCGGAGACACCATCCGGATCGACGTCGCCGACACCGGCTGCGGCATCCCCGACGAGCAGCGCGAGGCGGTGTTCGAGGAATTCCACCGTGGAACTTCCACCCTGGCGGAAGTCGGGCTGGCGGGCGGGCTAGGTCTTGGCCTCGCGATCGTCCGCCGCATGGCGGCTGCCCTCGGCCACCCCGTCACTTTTTCCTCGAAGGTCGGACGCGGCACCATCTTCCACATCGACGTTCCGGTCGGCGTGAGCACCGCGGCTGAGCCGGCGGCAAGCGGCGGCGACATCGAGCGACCGCGCGGTTACGGCCTGTTCGGCACCAAGGTGCTGCTAGTCGAGAACGACGCCGACGTGCTGAGCGCCATGACCTCGCTGCTCGAGCGCTGGCAATGCTTGGTACGCGCAGCGACCTCGACCGACGATGCGCTCGACCTGCTCGGCGACACCGCCTGGGTGCCGGACATCGTCATCGCCGACCAGCATCTCGACGGCGGCGACCTCGGCACCACAACAATAGCCGAAGTACGCGACTATCTCGGCCGCCCCGTGCCGGCGCTGATAGTTACCGCCGACGGCTCCGAGGCGGTCGCCAGGGCCGCCCGCGCCGCCGGCATCGAACTGATGCGCAAGCCGCTGAAGCCGGCACAGTTGCGCGCGCTGCTGGCGCACTTGCTGGCTTAGATCTGTCGCTTAGAATCCTGCCTGGTCCCGGAACAACTCCGCATTATCGAGCTTCGAGACCTCGATCACCGCTTGCGTGCGGCTGTAGACGTTGAGTTTGCGCAAAATCTCCGAGACGTGCGCTTTCACCGTGGTCTCGCCCACCTGCAGCTCGTAGGCGATCTGCTTGTTGAGCATGCCCTGGCGCAGCATCTGCAGAACCCTGAGCTGCTGCGGCGTCAGCCTGGCCAAGCGCTGCACCATGTCGGCGCGGTCGGTGCTGTCGGGATCCGGCGGCTGTCCCTCGTAGTTTTCCGGCACGTAGACCGCGCCGTCCATCACCGAGCGGATGGCGGCGGCGAGATCGCTCTTGCGGGCCGATTTCGGAATGAAGCCGGCGGCGCCGTAGGACAGCGCCTCGGAGATGATCTTCGGCTCCTCATAGCCCGACACGATCACCACCGGCAGGCGCGGATAGCGGGTCCTGAGTTGCAGCAGCCCTTCGAAGCCGTGCACGTCGGGCATGCTCAAGTCGAGCAGCGCCAGGTCGAACGGCTTTGCTTCGGCGAGAAGCTCGATCGCTTCCGCGATTGATCGCGCCTCGACCGTGTCGACGTCCGGATAGGCCATCTGCACGGCGCTGTGCAGCGCCTCGCGAAACAGCGGGTGATCGTCGATGATCAGGAAGCGGGCGCGATCGTTGACGGCGGTCATGGCATTGCTTCGGGCATCGGTTCAGTTTCGTCGGGGACAGGATAGTCCTGAGACCATGGTCAGATTATTGCCAAATAGTATATCGGCAAATAGCCGCCTTGTCGGGGAAACGACACGGCCAATGGTTTCGCGGGCCTAATGCCTTGCCCGCCTGCCGAAATCGGCCGAAAGTGCGTACGATTCATACCAACTCAGAGAGCTGCAATGCCAGACTTCGTCCTCGCTCCGCCTGCGATCGCCTCGGTCGCCGTCGCCGGCTGGGCGGAGCGGTTTGCCGTGCGCCGCATCTTCTGCGTCGGCCGCAACTACGCGGCGCACGCGCGCGAGCTCGGCAATGACGAGCGCGACCCGCCCTTCTTCTTCACCAAGCCGGCCGACGCGGTGGTCGACAGCGGCGCCGTGATCCCCTACCCGCCTTTGACCGCCAATCTCCACCACGAGATCGAGCTGGTCGTGGCGATCGGCGAGGCCGGCTTCCGCATTCCTCGCGCCGAGGCGCTCGCCCATGTCTGGGGCTATGGCGTGGGCGTCGACTTGACCCGCCGCGACCTGCAGGACCAGGCGAAGAAGGCAGCCCGCCCCTGGGACTGGTCGAAAGCATTCGACCTTTCCGCACCCTGCGGTCCGCTGATCCCGGTTGCGAAGTCGGGCCATCCCGAAAAAGGCCGCATCTGGCTCGCCATCAACGGTGAAGTAAGACAGGACGGCGACCTCGCCGAACTGATCTGGCCAATCGCCGATGTCGTCTCGATCTGCAGCGAGGCGGTCGAGCTTCAGCCCGGCGACCTGATCTTCACCGGCACGCCGGCCGGCGTGGGCGCGGTCCAACCAGGCGACAGGATTACCGGCGGTGTCGATGGCGTCGGCGCGATCGAGGTGACCATCGGGCAGCCGCAGCGATGAGCGATCTCGTCCTTCACAACTACTATCGCTCCTCCACCTCCTACCGGGTGCGGATCGCGCTGGAGATGAAGGGGCTGAGCTACTCCTATGTGCCGCATCACCTGCGCCATGGCGAGCATCTCGAGCCCGCCTATCTCGCGGTCAACCCGCAAGGGCTGGTGCCGGCGCTGGTGCTGGACGACGGCACGCTGCTGACGCAGTCGCTGGCGATCATCGAATATCTCGACGAGATCGCGCCGGAGCCGCCGCTGCTGCCCAAGGATGCGCTGGGCCGCGCCCGCGTCAGGATGCTGGCGCAGATGATCGCCTGCGACATCCACCCCGTTAACAATCTGCGCGTGCTCACCTCGCTGCGCACTCTCTTCGGCGCCGGCGACGAGGACGTCGTCAACTGGTTCCGGCATTGGGTGAATGAAGGCTTCCAGCCGCTTGAAAAGATTCTGGCCTCGTCACGTGAGACGGGCGCATTCTGCCATGGCGATGAACCGGGGCTTGCCGACATCTGCCTGGCGGCACAAGTCACCAACAACGCCCGCTTCGGCGTCGACATGGCGCCCTACCCGGTGATCGCGCGCATCCACGCCGCCTGCATGGCACTTCCCGCCTTCCAGAAGGCAGCACCGCAGAACCAGATTGATGCCGAATAGAGAACCCAAGGACGCGGACGAAGCAAAGGCGCTCGCCGACATCGAAGCTTATGGCTGCCACATTCTCTGTGTGCTGGAAGAGGAAGAGCTTCCGCCTTTCGCCTATTCCGTGGGGATAGAGCACAATTTCAAGGTTCCCGAATTGGTCATCGTCGGGCTGAAACCGGAGCTTTCTCAGTCTATTATCAATGAGTATTGCCGGCGGGCGCGAAACGGTGAAAGGTTCGGCGTCGGACAGCGGGCGTCGGGTTTCCTGGGCGGCGGCTTCGACTGCCAGTTCGGCGCGGTCCATCCGGACCATTATCCCGAATACTTCGGCTGGGACATCTGGTTCTACGACGGCCTGGATTTTCGGGATATGCAGCTCGTATATCCGACATCATCCGGCATTTGGCCCTGGGATGCCGAAGCCGACCAGTGGTTTTGCAAGCAGCAACCGCTTCTCGACCAGTCATCACCGCCGACTTAGCTTCGGACTATTGCTCAAAACCGCACTGCACTTGAACTGGATAAGAAAGCACTCCCATGAAAGCTGTCGTCTTCGAGAAATTCGGCGAGGCACCGACGATCCAGACCGTACCCGATCCGAAGCCGGCGGCGGATGGCGTCGTCATCAAGGTGGAGGCGACCGGGCTTTGCCGCAGCGACTGGCATGGCTGGATGGGCCATGACGAAGGCATCACCCTGCCGCATGTGCCCGGCCACGAGCTGGCGGGCGTCGTGGTCGCCGCCGGCAAGCAGGTCAGCCGCTGGAAGGCCGGCGACCGTGTCACCGTGCCCTTCGCCGTCGGCTGCGGCCGCTGTTTCGAGTGCAACTCCGGCAACCATCAGGTCTGCGAGCACCAGTCCCAGCCTGGCTTCACCGGCTGGGGCTCGTTCGCCGAATATGTCGGCATCGAGCACGCCGACACCAACCTCGTGCGCCTGCCGGACGAGATGGAGTTCGCCACCGCCGCCAGCCTCGGCTGCCGCTTCGTCACCTCCTTCCGCGCCATCGTCGACCAGGGCCGGGTGACGCCCGGCGAATGGGTGGCGGTGCATGGCTGCGGCGGCGTCGGCCTCTCGGCAATCATGATCGCCAGCGCCATGGGCGCCAACGTCATCGCCATCGACCTCACCGACGAGAAGCTGGAGTTTGCGAAAAAGATCGGCGCGGTGGCGACCATCAACGCCTCGACCACGCCGAACGTGGTCAAGGCGGTCAAGCAGATCACCAATGGCGGCGCGCATATGTCGATGGACGCGCTCGGCCATCCAACCACTGTTTCAACTCGATCGCCAACCTGCGCCGGCGCGGGCGCCACGTCCAGATCGGACTGATGCTGGGCGAGCATGCCCGCCCGCAGGTGCCGATGGACAAGGTGATCGCCTTCGAGCTCGAAATCCTCGGCAGCCACGGCATGCAGGCCTACCGCTATTCCGCCATGATGGAGATGATCCGCACCGGCAAGCTGAAGCCCGAGCTTCTGGTCGGCAAAAGGATCAGCCTCGAGGATGCGCCCGCCGCGCTGATGGCCATGGGCGGTTTCGAGGGTATCGGCATCGGCGTGGTGACAAGGTTTCAGTAAGAAACCCTACCTCGCAAATTTCTTCGCGCCGAACACGCACGCCACCACGCCGAGCGTGACCACTACCATCAGCGGGCTGACGTGCTCGTGCAGCAGGCTCGCCGCCAGGGCCAGGCCGAAGAAGGGCTGCAGCAACTGCAATTGCCCGACGGCGGCGATGCCGCCTTGCGCGAGGCCACGGTACCAGAACACGAAGCCGATCAGCATGCTGAACAGCGAGACATAGGCGAGGCCCATCCATGCGCCGGAACCGACGCGGGCGAAGGACGGCGGCAGCGTCGCAAACGTTAGCACCAGCATGACCGGCAGCGACAGCGCCAGCGCCCAGCAGATCACCTGCCAGCCGCCCAGCCTGCGTGACAGCGCGGCGCCCTCGGCATAGCCCAGCCCGCAGGCGATGATGGCGGCGAGCATCAAGCCATCGCCGACCGGTGACGCGGTCACGCCCTGCGTCAAGGCAAAGCCCGCGACGAGCGCGCTTCCCAGGCAGGAGAACAGCCAGAACGCCGGGCGGGGACGGTCGCCGCCGCGCAGCACGCCGAAGACCGCGGTTGCCAGCGGCAGCAGGCCTACGAAGATGATGGAATGCGCCGCGGTGACATGCTTGAGCGCCAGCGCCGTCAGCAGGGGAAAGCCGACCACGACGCCCAGCGCAACGATGGCCAGCGAAACCAGATCGCCTCGCGCCGGTCGCTTCTCGCGAAACAGCAGCAGCATCGCAATGCCGAGCAGGCCTGCGATCGCCGCCCGGGCGGAGGTCAGGAAGGTCGGGTCGAAATCCACCACCGCCACGCGCGTCGCCGGCAGCGAGCCGCTGAAGATCAGTACGCCGATGAAGCCGTTGAGCCACCCGTTCAAACTCTTGTCCATCATCCGCTCCGTTTGCGCTTCTGTACGCGCGAAGCCCGTGGCGCAACCAGAGACAATGCGGTACAATTCTGCAGAACTGTAATGGTCCGCGGGGAAGTACAGATGGACACGCCCGACCCGAATGCCGGTGGCGGAACGCTTGTCGAAACGGTCATGTCGGCAATCCGGCAGCGGATCGCCGCGCGCGTCCTGACGCCGGGCGCGCGGCTGCCTTCGATCCGTGCCTTCGCCGGCACGATGCGGGTGTCGAAATCGACCGTGGTCGAGGCCTATGAGCGGCTCGCGGCCGAAGGCACGATCCGCTCCCGGCCGGGTTCGGGCTTCTACGCAGCCGGACCGCTGGCGCCGCTGTCGCTGGCCGAGATCGGGCCGCGTCTCGACCGCGAAGTCGATCCGCTCTGGGTCTCCCGGCAATCGCTGGACGCAAGCGGCGACATGCTAAAACCCGGCTGCGGCTGGCTGCCGGCATCCTGGATGCCGCAAGCCGCCTTGCGTCGGGCATTGCGCGGAGCAGCTAGAACCGACGACGCGACGCTTGCCGACTACGGCACGCCGCTCGGCCTGCCGTCACTGCGGCAGCTGCTCGCCCGCCGCCTCTCGGCGCATGGCGTCGAGGCTTCGCCGGACCAGATCATGCTCACCGAATCCGGCACGCAGGCGATCGACCTGTTATGTCGCTTCCTGCTCGAGCCGGGCGACACCGTGCTGGTCGACGATCCCTGCTACTTCAACTTCCACGCGCTTTTGCGCGCCCATCGGGCCAAGGTGATCGGCGTCCCCATGACGCCGTCGGGACCCGATATCGATCTGTTCGCGCAAGCGCTCGCCGAGCACCGGCCGCGCCTCTACATCACCAATTCCGCGCTCCACAACCCCACCGGAGCTGTGCTTTCGCCGGTCGTTGCCCACCGGTTGCTCAAGCT
Organism: Mesorhizobium tamadayense; assembly: GCF_003863365.1. Classification (GTDB taxonomy): domain Bacteria; phylum Pseudomonadota; class Alphaproteobacteria; order Rhizobiales; family Rhizobiaceae; genus Mesorhizobium; species Mesorhizobium tamadayense. The sequence continues at coordinate 67,862 of NZ_RQXT01000025.1, forward strand.
TGCCGACCAATCCGGCCTCGCCATCATCGAAGACGACATCTTCGCCGATTTCGAGCACACGCCGGCGCCAAGGCTGGCGGCCTTCGACGGTCTCGGCCGCGTCGTCCAGATCGGCTCCTTCTCCAAGACACTCTCGGCTTCGGTGCGTTGCGGCTTCATTGCCGCGCCTCACGACTGGATGGAGGGGCTGATCGACCTCAAGATCGCCACCACGTTCGGAGGTGGACGGCTCTCCTCGGAGTTGGTGTTGACCTTGCTCAAGGACGGCAGCTACCGCAAGCATGTCGAGCAGTTGCGCGCCCGCCTGTCGCGTGCCATGGCCGAAACAGCCGGCAGGCTGAAAGCGATGGGCATCGTGCCCTGGATCGACCGGACGGTCGGCATGTTCCTATGGTGCCGTCTGCCCGACGGCATAGACGCCGCCGATGTCGCCCGCCATGCGCTGGCGGAGAATGTCGTGCTGGCGCCCGGCAATGCCTTCAGCCTCTCGCACACCGCCGGCCGCTTCATGCGCTTCAATGTCGCCCAATGCGGGGATGAGCGCATCTTCAAGGTGGTCGAAAAAGCGATGGCGGCTTCCCGCCGTATAGCTGCATAAGAATGATTGGAGACTACCGAACCAGGCCCGACGGTCTGCCGTTTTAGGGACTGTTGAGATTCAGGTCAGGCCGAGCCGAAAGTGGTGGCTTCCGAGAACCGGAGAGGCGTACTTTGAGGTACGTGAGCACCGGCCTACGCCGGCTGTAGCCTTAACTGCCACGCCCCTCTCATGTCATGAGATGCTTCGGCTGGCGAAGGCCGGAAGCGCAGCAAACCGCCGTTTGCGGGCCGGCCTCACCTGAATGTCAGCCCGCCGCTCAGGTTGCTGCCCGCTTGCGCCGTTCGTACAGCATCACCAGCGTCTCGGCGGTCAGCGCCGGTTTCTGCTCGCCTTCGATCTCGACTGTGTTCGCCGCCTTCATCAGATATTGGCCGGGACCGCGGTCCTCCATGGAAAGCAGCGTCGTGCGCAGCCTGATGCGTGCGCCGGACCTCACCGGCGCCAGGAAGCGCACCTTGTCGAAGCCGTAATTGAAGGCGGCCTGCGTGTTTTCCGGCACGATGCCCATATCCAGCGCCAGCGCGCCGATCATCGACAGCGTCAGATAGCCATGCGCGATCGTGGTGCGGAACGGGCTTTGTCGTTTTGCGCGCTCGGGATCGACATGGATCCATTGATGGTCGCCCGTGCATTCGGCGAACTGGTCGATGCGCTGCTGGTCGACCGTCATCCAGTCCGACACGCCGATCTCCTGGCCGGCCATTGTCCGCAACTGTTCGAAGGTCGGCGGCGTTCTCGGCCGGTTTTCCGTCATTCCTGCTTTCCTGGTGGCTCGTGCCCGTCTCCCGACCACGAACCGGCGGCTCCTGTCAATTCGCGGCGCCCCGATTTCGATCTCAGAGTTGACGGTTTTACGTCAGGCAGGGAACGCGCAGCCGCGCGCGCCGGTTGTTCAGCCGCCTGAACCCGATCCCGAAACACAGGATCCGGATTGCTCACTTCTTGTCGTAACCGGCCCGGATCTCCGCCATCGCGTCCTTGATCCTGTCGCGCAGGATTTCGATCGATTCGGTGCCGGATTTGCGGACCAAGTCAGCGACCTCGCCGGCATTCTTCAGCGTCGTCTCGAAGGATTTCCTGGCGAAATCCACCTGCTTCGTCATCAACTCCTGCGGATTGCCCGAAGCCTGGTAGTTCTGTGCCATCCGGGTGATTTCGCTGAGCGCCTCCTGCACCATTTCGTGCTGCCTCGACAGAACGGAGGACGCGCCGGCGGCACTTGCTCTGGCCGACTTTTCCAGAGCCTCGAGATTCTTGCGGTGGTGATCGAGAATCGCCTGGGCGTCGACCTTCGGCAGCTTCAGGTCGCGGCCGAACCTGCTGAACATGTCCAGGAAAGAGTCGGATTCCGGTTGTCTTGCCATGTCGTCGCCTCCCGATCTGCCGCATTTGCGGCACCCGCTAGGGAGAATAGTGCGCGCCCGGCCCGCGTCAATTGAGGAGAACCAGCCGCTCGGCCATATAGAGCACCAAACCGGCCAGGCCGCCGATCACCATGCCGTTGAAGCGGATATATTGCAGGTCCTTGCCGATGTTCACCTCGATCAGCCGCGTCAACTGGGTTAGGTCCCAGCGCTTGACCTGGTCGGCGATGAATTTGGACACGCCGCTCTTCTGACTCTCGACGAAGGAGGCGAGCGCCACCACAAAACCCTGGTTCATATCGGCCCTGATCTGCGCATCGTCGGCCAGATGCCGGCCGGCCTCGACGAACATGTTGGCAAGATGCTCGCGGATCATCGAATTCGGCGCGTTGGCGTCCTGCTCGATGAACAGGCGCAGGCTTGCCCACATGTCGCCGGCCAGCGCCCTGACTTCCGGACGGCCAAGGAAATCGCGCTTCAACTTCTCGGCGCGTCTTGCGTATTGCTTGGATATCCTGAGCCGCTCGATGAACCCGAGCGCGAAGCGGTCGAATTCGGCACGCATCGGATGATCAGGATCGGCCCGCACCTCCTCCAGCAGCGATGCGGCGGACGCGACGATCTTCTTCAACAGGTAGGCATCGGCACGGAACAGGTTGAAGAGCGAGGGCAGTTCCTCGCGGATCTTCTCGCGCATCGTCGCCAGCGCCTTCTCGTCGTTCAGGAAACGCCCGACCACCCTGGTGAACTCGTCGAACAGTTTTTGATGGCGGCGGTCGTCGGTGAGCGCCGACAACAGCTCCGCGGCTAAAGGCGCCAGCGGCACCTTCTCGATCTGCTCCAGCATGCGGCTGGTGACGAAGTCGCGCAGCCCGGACTGCTCCACCGCCGTCAGCGTCTGCGGCACCAGCCGGGCGACAAACCGCGACAGCGCGGCGGCGCGTTCGGCGTCGGCCAGCCAGTCGGCGACGAGAGCGGCAAAGTCGACCTCGGCGAGCTTTTCCCGTACCGGCTCCGGCGCGAGGAAATTGGCTTCGATGAAACGGCCGAGATTGTCGGCGATGCGGTGCTGGTTCTCCGGGATGATGGCGGTGTGCGGGATCGGCAGGCCGAGCGGCCGCCTGAACAGCGCAACGACCGCATACCAGTCGGCGAGCCCGCCGATGGTCGCCGCCTCGGCGAACGCCGCGACGGAACCAAGCCACGGATAGTTGCCCTGGAAAGACTTGGCGAGCGCGAAGACAAGAATGCACAGGGCGAGCGCCGCTACGGCGATGAACTTGGTCCGCCGCAATGCCGAGAGCTTTGCCTGCGCATCGGCGTCGAATCGGACCGGCGCGAGCGCCTGAGCTGATTGTGACATGGAAGGGCCGTTTCCTGTTGCACCCGGACTTATCTAGGGCCTGCGCCAGCGAAACGCTCGCTCAAAGCGCGTAGAGGCATATCGGGCTGCCATGCTCACCGGCATGCACAAAAAGTTGACAAGCTTATTCAGCTATGTGGTAGTCCAGTCTGGAATTATTCCAAACTATGGGCCATATTCGGCTCAAGCTAATGTTTTCGCGAGGATACCATGCGGCTCACGCGCCAGACAAACTATGCGATGCGCATCCTGATGTATTGCGCCGCAAACAGCGACAGGCTGAGCCGCATCCCGGAGATCGCCGCCGCCTATTCGGTTTCGGAGCTGTTCCTGTTCAAGATCCTGCAGCCGCTGGTCGAGGCCGGCCTGGTCGAGACCGTGCGGGGCCGCAACGGCGGCGTGAGACTCGGCCGACCGGCCGAGCAGATCAGCCTGTTCGATGTCGTGCGCGTCACCGAAGAAAGCTTCGCCATGGCCGAATGCTTCGAGAACGACGCCGCCGAATGCCCGCTGGTCGACAGCTGCGCGTTGAATTCGGCGCTGCGGGAGGCGCTCAACGCCTTCTTCGCGGTGCTTTCCCGCTACACGATCGCCGACCTCGTCGCGGCGCGCCCGAACGTGCGCCACCTGCTTGGCATCGATCTGCTGGAGCAACGCGCTCCGGCGGCGTGACCTAAGCTGCCGATTGCGGCAGAACGAACGGCATGTTTGCGGCCGGCAATGCGCCGACCTTGAGGCGGCAGTCGAACACCTGCTCGATCAGTTCGTCATTCAGCACCTCCGCCGGCGAGCCGGCAGCCGCAAGCTGGCCGCCGTGCAGCACGAAAATGCGGTCGGCATACATGGCCGTCAGGTTGAGGTCGTGCAGGATCGCCACGACACCGCCGCCGCGCCTGGCGAAGTCGCGGGCGATGTTCATGATGATGAGCTGGTGCTTGACGTCGAGGCTGGAGACCGGCTCGTCGAGGAATAGACAGCGCGGCCTGCCCTCCAGCACCGGCGCCCAAACCTGGCAGAGCACTCGCGCAAGCTGCACGCGCTGCTGCTCGCCCCCGGAAAGCTCCTGATAGAAGCGGGCGGCGAAGCCGTCGAGATCGACGCGCGCCAGCGCCCGCTCAGGCAAGCGTGCCTCCTCGCCGGGCAGCACCCCGGAACGGCCGCCGATCAGGCCGAGACGAACGATCTCGCGCACGGTGAAGGGAAAGGACAGCGTGGTCGATTGCGGCAGCACCGCGCGAAGCGACGCTGCCTCCACCGGTTTCATGGCGGACAGATCGCGGCCGTTGAGGGCGACCGTGCCGGTATAGGAAAGCTCGCCCGTCAGCGCCTTGAGCAGGGTTGTCTTGCCCGACCCGTTCGGACCGACGATTGCCGTCACCTCGCCCGGCCGCGCCGCGAAATCGACATGCGACACGATGCGCTTGTTGCCGATCGCCACGGAGATGTCGCGTGCTTCGATCATCGGCAGCTCACAAATCGACGATGCCGCGCTTGCGCAGCAGTATCCACAGGAAGAACGGCGCGCCGGCCACCGCGGTGACGATGCCGATCGGCAGCTCGGCCGGTGCGACGATGGTGCGGGCGACCGCATCGGCGAGCAGAAGCAGCGAGGCGCCAAGCAGGGCCGAAGCCGGCAGCAGGTAGCGGTTGTCCGGGCCGATCGCGAGGCGCAAGAGATGAGGCACGACGATGCCGATGAAGCCGATGCCGCCGCTGACGGCGACCGCCGCGCCGACCGCCGCCGACACGCCGACAATGGCCGTGTATTTCAGCCGCTGCACCGGAATGCCGAGATGGCTGGCGGTCGCTTCCCCAAGCGCCAGCGCGTTGAGGCCGTGCGCGAGCAACGGCATCATCGCCAGCGCCAGCGCGATCACAGACCCGACAGTGCCGATCTTCGGCCATGTCGCGCCGGCAAGCGAGCCGAGCTGCCAGAAGGTGAGGTCGCGCAATTGCCGGTCGTCGGCCATGAAGATCAGGATCCCGGTGAGCGCCATGGCAAGGGCGGCGATCGCGAGGCCCGCAAGCAGCATCGTGGCGACCGACGTCCGCCCCTGGCGTGTGGCGATGGCGTAAAGCAGCAACGTCACCGAAAGGCCGCCGAAAAACGCCGCCAGCGGCAGGGCGAGCGTGCCGAGAGCCAGCGTGACTGGCGCAAGCCAGGTTGTGCCGAGCACGATGATCGCCACCGCGCCAAGGCTCGATCCGGCCGAGACGCCGATCAGGCCGGGATCGGCGAGCGGATTGCGGAACAGGCCCTGCATCACCGCGCCGGAAACGGCGAGCGCCGCGCCGATCAGCACGCCGAGCAGCACGCGCGGCATGCGGATGTCATAGACGATCAGCTGGTCGCGCACGGCGAGCGCCGCATCGGCAGGCGCGGCTCCGGTGATCCAGTCGCGAATGACGCGGACGGCGGACGCGTCGGAAGCGCCCGACGCCAGTGACAGGAACATGGACAGCGCAAGCGCAACCGACAAAAGCAGGATGACGAGCCTTGCCCGTGCCGAGCGGTCGCCATCGGCTGCCGTCGCCATCATGCCCGCCTGTCCGGCAACCGACTGTTCGGCCATGGCCACTCAGTCCGTGACCTGGCTGCCGTAGAGCGAGACGGCGAGATCGTGGATGGCTCCGGCCGTGCGCGGCCCGAAACCCAGCAGATAACCGCCGTCCATGCTGATCACCTTGCGGGCGGCGCCGGCGGGCGTCGAGGCGATCGACGGATTGGCGAACAGCTCGTCTTCCGAGATCGGCGGTCCGGCGTTCTTCATCGTCAGGATCAAATCCGGCCTGGCGGTGACGATCGCCTCGTCCGACATCTGCTTGTAGCCGGAGAACCCCTCGACCGCGTTGACCGCGCCTGCGAGCTTGATGATACCGTCGCCCGCGGTGTCGCTTCCGGCGGCGAGGATCTTGCCGCCCTGAGTCGACAGCACGAACAGGATGCGCTTGCGCTCCTTGATCGAAGCCGTCCGCTTCTCGGCCGCCTTCAGCTTCGCATCCATCTCGGCGGCCAGTTTCTCGGCCTTGGCGTCGGCGCCAAGCGCCTTGCCGACGATGCGGATCTTTTCGAGGATGCCCTCATGGCTGTAGTGCTCGGGCACTTCGATGAAAGGCACGCTCGATTTCTTCAGCACATCGACCGCTTCCTTCGGGCCGCTGCCATGCAGCGCGAGAATCCCCGACGGATTGACCGAGACCACACCCTCCGGCGACAGCGCACGCATGTAGCCGACATCGGGCAGCTTGAGCGCTGCGTGCGGGAAGTAGCTCGTCGAATCGCGGGCGACGAGATGGCCTTCCTCGCCGAGCGCGTAGACGATCTCGGTGATCGAGCCGCCGATGGAGGCGATCCGCGAGGTATCGGAGAAGACGGCCGCACTTTCATTGGCTTTCGCAGGCAGAGCGGTAACGAGCAGAACGCCGAGCATCGGCGCGAGCGCCGAGCGGAAACTGAAAACAACACGCATTAGGTTTTGCCTCATGCGGCGGTCGGGCTGGGAATGCGGGGCAGGTTCTCGGCCAGGAAGCGCCAGTCCTCGCGCTCGCCTTCGCCTTCATGGCGCTTGCCGAAGAACTGGATGACCATGCCGCCCTTGGCGTCATAGGCCTCGAGCGACGTGACATGGCCGTCCTTGGTCGGCTTGCGCACCGCCCAGACTTCATGAATGTGATCAGTCCTCAGATGCAGGTGGAAGGTCTCGTCGAGCACGTTGATCCATGGCCCCATCGGCTTGACCGACTTGATCGGGCCGGAATGGATCTGGATGCAGCCGCGATTTCCCACGAAGCACATGATCGGCATCTCGCCTTCCGCCGCGTGGTGGAACATGGCGCCGACGGCGTCATTGTCGAGCAGCCAGGCATAGTCCTGGCCGACCATGCGTACCGCCTCGCGGCGGCTGAGCTTCAACGTCTTCAGCATGCCGAAGAACTGATGCACATCCGTCAGCCGGCTCCAGCGGTCGCGCAGGTCGTCGATGCTGGCGACCGAGCCTTGGGCTTCGCCCTCTCCTTCCGGAGCACTTGAGGCGATCGCGACGCCCGGTTCCTGGTTCGACGATTCGAGGCTCGCCACCAGCTTCTGGTAAGCAGAGAGGTTCGAGGCCGGCCGCAGATGCACCTTGTGCACCGCCTCGCCGGACGCATCGAAGAACTGCAGGCTGCGGCGGATCTCGCCGCCGTCGCGCCTCTCTACGCCAAAGCCGTGCGACCACACTTTCGGGAAGATGCGCAGGTCGATGTTCTCGCCCAGCACCATGGCATTGTGGTTGCCGGTGACCACCTTGTCGTAGACACCGATCTGCTCGTGCACGGCGCTTTCGTTGCGGGTCAGCGCCATCACCTCGCCGACCGCTTCGAGGCCGGTCAGCACGTCGTTCACGCGCGGCTCGATGCGCACGGCGCCGTGACCGCAATGCGCTGCGACCAGCTCCGCTTCCGAAATTCCGAGTTGAGCCGCGAGATCGCGTTCGCGCATCTTGGAATTGTCTTCCCGCGCCCGACGGATCTCGTCCGGCGACGGCTTCACGCGCTGGTCCATGTCGTCCACCTGTCTCTTCGTCTGCTTACTTGTTGAGGATCAGCTTGCCCTGGCGGGTGATCTTCAGGCGGTAGAGCGCGCCATGATGTTCGATGCCGATCTCGTGCTCGCCCTGAAACAGCGTGTTGCTGGAGAGCGTGCGCACCGCCATGGGCACGCGCTCGTAGCGCATCTGCGCGTCGTCGGAACGGCGGACGCGATATCGGAAGTCGTTGGGATTGTAGGTGTTCATGTGGTCGGTCCCTTTTCCTCTGCCGGAGACCCGGCCGGCGGCCTCGTAAAATGCCGATTCAATTCTTGACTCGAATAATCATGTTTACTACGTGCATTACCGGACTAAATGAGTCAACATTTAAGACGCCGGATGTGATCAAAAATGCGAGCGAGCCCCACGCCAGCCAGCATCGAGCCTGAGAATTTGGAGTTGGGGCATGGGGTTGGTGAATTGGGGACGGACGGGCCGGGCGAACGCGGGCCCGGGCTTCCGATCGATGGCAAGCAGCATTGCCATATTGATGGCCGGAGCAGCGGCAATCGCGCTCAGCGTGCCGGCCGCGAAAGCACAACAGGCCGCGCAGCCGGCGACCGGCCAGCAGGCCGATCAAAAAAACAAGGCCGATGAAAAGGCCGCCGCTGAAGGAACCCTGCTCGACAAGATCCTGGTCATCAGCCGCACCGGCGAAACGGCGATCCAGTCGCTGGCGTCGGCCAGCCACGTCGACCGGGAACAGCTCGAGCGCCGCATGGCGACGACGCCGAACGAGATGCTGCTTGGGGTGCCAGGAGTCGCCGTGCAGGCCGACGCGCGGCGCGTCAGCTCCAGCATCAACATCCGCGGCTTGCAGGATTTCGGCCGAGTCGCGGTCATCGTCGACGGCGCCAGGCAGAATTTCCAGCGTTCCGACCACGGCACGCAGTCGACCTTCTATGTCGATCCCGAGCTCATCAAGTCCGTAGACGTGATCCGCGGCCCGGTGGCCAACACCTACGGCTCCGGCGCCATCGGCGGCGTCGTCTTCTTCGACACCAAGGATGCCGAGGATTTCCTCAAGCCAGAGGAGACATGGGCCGGATCCATCACCGGACGCTATGAGAGCAACGGCAAGGGCTGGACCACCAGCGCCAGCGGCGCCTACCGCTTCAACGAGAACTGGGACGCGCTGGGCAACATCGTGTACCGCGACTACGGAGACTATAAGAATGGCGGCGGCGACACTGTCGCCGGCACCGGCTTCGACGTGCTGAGCGGGCTGCTCAAGACCACCATCCGTCCGAGCGAAAACAGTGAGCTGAAGCTCGGCTGGGTCGGCTCAAGCGACGGATGGACGGAGACGAGCAGCGGCGTACCGGCCAACGATGTCGACCTGAAGTCGAACACCTTCACCGCCCGCTACAACATCACCGACGACGCCAAGAGCTGGCTCGACCTCCACATCAACGCCTCCTACAACAAGACTGTTCTCGATCTGACGACGCTTGTTCCGCAGAACCGGTTCGACCCCGGCACAGGCTTGCCCGTGGTGCTGCCCGCCGGCTCGCTGTCGATCCTCGATGTCGGAACCACGGGTATTGACATCTGGAACACATCGCGCTTCGAGACCGCCGGTGTCGCGCATGAGCTCACATATGGCGGCGACTGGGTCGGCGACGATGTCGAGACGGGCGGCACGGCCGGCGGCGACAGCTTCTACACGCCGTCCGGCAAGCGCAACGTGTCGGGCGGCTACATCCAGGATAAGCTGACCTGGGAATGGCTCGAGGTCATCACCGGCCTGCGTTATGACAATTACAGCCTGAAGGACTCCGGGCACGAGACATCGGGTGATCGGCTGTCGCCGCGCATCACCGTCGGCGTCTCGCCCTTCGAACGCGCTGCCCTCACGGGCCTGCAATTCTACGGCACCTATGCGGAAGGTTATCGGTCCCCCTCGCTGACGGAAATGCTGATCAGCGGCAACCATCCGGCGGGCGTCACCTTCCCGTTCCTGCCCAACCCCGATCTCAAGCCTGAAACCGGCAAGACCGTCGAGTTCGGCGTCAACTACAAGCAGAACGACATTCTCGAGGCCGGCGACGCGCTGCGGCTCAAGGCCGCCTACTTCAACAACAATGTCGAAGACTATATCGACGGCGTCACGCTCTCGGCCTTCGACCCGACGAGCGGCTGCCCGTTCGGTCCCGGCATCCCGATCTGCTTCCAGTACCAGAACTTCGCCAAGGCCAAGATCAACGGCTTCGAGCTGGAAAGCGTCTATGACGCCGGCTGGGGCTATGGAGGCCTCTCGGCCTCCATCATCAACGGCCACACCATCTCGTATGAAGGCGAGCGCGCCGACCTTGCCAGCATCCCCTCTTCGCAGGTGACGGCGCAGCTCGGCTTGCGCTTCCTCGAGGACAAGCTGACCGTCGGCGGCGAAGTGCAATACAACGGCAAGCCCAAGGGCAATCCGGTAGCCAAGGACTATACGCTGGTTAATGCCTTCGCCAGCTACCAGGCGACCGACAATCTCAAGGTCGATTTCCGCGCCGACAATCTGTTCGACGTCAAATACACCAACCCGCTCAATGGAAGCACGACCGCCGTTCTCTACGAACCCGGCATCACGCTGAAGCTGGCGGCAACCATGCGCTTTGGAGGCTGACGGAAATGCCACGCTCAACGACATCGCTCCGTCTCCTGATCTCGGCGCTGGCAGTGTCGCTTGGCCCGCGCCGGCCCCAGCCGCGGCATTGAGCCTGGAGCTCAACGCCGCGCAGCCTTCCGACAAGGGCTGCCGCTTGACCTTCGTCGTCAGCAATGTGCTCGGCGCCGACCTGTCGAAGGCGGCCTTCGAGATCGCCCTGTTCAACGAGGCCGGCGTCATCGACCGCCTCACCGTGCTCGATTTCAAGGACCTGCCCGCCGGCAAGACCAAGGTCACGCGCTTCGACCTTGCCGGCGCCGATTGCGGCAAGATCAGCCGCGTGCTGATCAACAGCGCGAGGGAATGCGCCGGTACCGGCGTCGAGCCGGCGGCCTGCATGCGCAGCCTGAAGACCTCAACCAAGACCGGCATCGCGTTCGGAGTCTGACAAGCCGTGGGTATCGAGCCGGCAATTGCGCGCGAGACCGTTGCCTGGCCTCTGGCCGGCATCGGCTTCGGGCGGCTTTCGGCAACCGATCTTGATTTGACAATTCCACGTCGCTCGCGGCAGGTCTCGTCGCGAGACATGCAGGAAATCAGCCCCCTCCCCGACGCTGGCAGCGAACTGGCGATCGTGCCGGCCGAACCACTTGCGCAAGCGCGGCAGTCGGCCGGGGAGCGCAAATGGACGGTAGCGATTGCGGTCTCCTGTCTGCTCCATGCCGCCGCCGCGGCGGCATTCCTGATCGCGCCTGCCGGAACAATCGATTCCAGCGATGCAATCCAGTCCGAAGGCTCCGATCAATCAGGCGCTGATGTGGTCGGCAGCGCTTTGGATGGCCGCGAACCTGGCGTGATGGACGTGACCTTGGTGCCCGATCCGCGGCCGGCCAAGCCTGAGGCAGTTCCACCCGCGCCGCCAACCGACGCGCCTCAAGCGGTAGAGCGGCCGGCGGCACCTGAGCCTCCGCCGGAAGCCGTCAAACAGGCGACCGCCGCTCCGGACGCACTGACGGCTGCCATTCCGCGCCAGGATGAACAGGGTATCGCTCCAAGAGCTGAGCCGCAGGCGCCGTCTGCGGTTCAGATGCAAAGCGCCGGGGCGCCTCCTGCCGATACCGGGACGCCACCGGTCCCAACTGCAAGGCCAAGCGGACCAGCCGGACTTGGAGGAACAAGCAAAACCAATGATTCGCGCGGCGCGGCGGATGGCGAGAAACACGACCAGCCGGTGATTTCCAGCAAGGGCAAAAAAGAAGCCGCGGCCGGCAATGCGCTGGAATCCCGCTACAGCGGTGAAATCCAGAAGAAGCTTGCCCGTGCCAACCGTCGCGTTTCGAAAGCGGTTCAGGAAAAGGCCAGCAACAATGCCAGAGTGGTTTTCGTCGTCATGGCCGACGGCAGCATCAGCGACTTGCAGCTTGCCGAAAGCTCAGGGTCTGCCGAGCTGGACCAATTCGCCTTGAAACTGGTGCGCCAGCAAGCCCCGTTCCCGCCCATTCCACCGGAGACCGGCAGGTCGAGCTGGGTGTTCAAAGCCCGCATCGGTCCGTTTTAAGAACCGCCGCCTCGCCGTTTCATACCCTCAATCAATCGCCACAGGCACTCATTCTGGAAGGAAACCCATGTACATCGCCATGAACCGCTTCAAGGTCCAGAACGGCTCGGAAGAAGCCTTCGAGGACGTCTGGAAGAACCGCGACTCCAGCCTCTCCGAAATGAAGGGTTTCAGGGAATTCCACCTGCTGCGCGGCCCGGTCAACGAGACCGAGGGCTACACGCTGTTTGCCTCGCACACGGTCTGGGCAAGCCAGGAGGATTTCGTTGCCTGGACCAAGTCAGAGAACTTCCGCGCCGCGCATCGCAACGCCGGCACCTCGAAGGTGCATTATCTCGGCCATCCCCAGTTTGAGGGATTTTCGGTGGTCGAGGGCGCCTAGCCGGACGCGCTACGGCCAACCCCGCTGACGGGAAAGGGCGTGTTGAGATTCAGGTCAGGCCGCGTCGAAAACGGTGGTTTCCGAGAACCGGAGCGGAGCGTACTTAATGTACGTGAGCAGCGGAAGCGCAGGAAGCCACCGTTTGCACGCCGGCCTCACCTGAATATCAATACGCCCTAAGCAGCGGCCAGCAGGCTGGCATTACCGCCGGCCGCGGTCGTATCGACGCAGACCGCGCGCTCATGCGCATAAGCCGCCGGATTGAGCACCTCTGTAACCAGCGGCACGATCGGCCCGGCGCGTTCGGCGATCACCTTGCGCACGATGCGCGCCGCCTCCGGCGTTCCGGAGAAGGCCACCACATCGACGCGCAGCGATCGCGCCTCGACCGGGTCGGGCCGGCCGTCGATCGCCGCAAGCGGCAGGCCCTTGCCGGTCAATGCCGACAGCGCCGCCGGCGCGCCGGGCGCCACCGCCAGCACCGCATTGCCGGCGGCTAAAGCCTGGATCGCCTGCGCAAGCAGCGTATCGGCATCCGGCCCGAGGCAGAGCACTCGTCCGCGCGGCGCCAGCGACAGCGTGTTGGCCTCGCCTGTCGGTCCGGGCAGGTCGACCTGGCCGAAATCGAGGCTCGCCGCTGCGGCAATGGCCGCCGCCCCCTTGCCGCGCAGATGTTTTCTCAGGATCGCCACGCGGTCCGGCCGCGTCGACCATCCGCCAAGCGTCGGATCCGGCAGATTGTCGGCGAGCTCGGTGGCGGTCACCTTATGGCCTTCGCCGACCTCGGTGCCCGCCTCCGGCCCCTTGCGGAAGCGGCGCAGATAATGCGGCCCGCCGGCCTTCGGCCCGGTGCCCGACAGCCCCTCGCCGCCGAAGGGCTGCGAGCCGACCACGGCACCGATCTGGTTGCGGTTGACATAGATGTTGCCGGCATGGATGCCGTCGACGAAATGCTGGGCGCGGCCCTCGATGCGCGTGTGCAGGCCGAAGGTCAGGCCGTAGCCCTTGCGGTTGATGGCGGCAATCACCGCATCGATGTCGTCGGCGTCGAAGGTAGCGACATGCAGCACCGGGCCGAACACCTCGCGCTCCATCTCCTCGATGCCCTTGACGCGGAAGACATGCGGCGCGACGAAGCGGCCGCCCTTCGGCGCTTCCAGCCTGGCGATAAGCCGGCCCTCCAGCCCCTTCTTCTTGCAGTAGTCGCTGATCGAGGCTTGCGCTTCGTCGTCGATGACCGGGCCGACATCGGTCGAGATCAGCCAGGGATCGCCGACATTCAGCGCTTCCATCGCGCCCTTCAGCATCTCAAGCATCTTCTTCTCGACGTCCTTCTGGACATAGAGCACGCGCAATGCAGAGCAGCGCTGGCCGGCGCTTTGGAAAGCGGAGGCGAGGATATCGCGCACCGCCTGTTCGGGCAGCGCGGTGGAATCGACGATCATGGCGTTGAGCCCGCCGGTCTCGGCGATCAGCATGGCGTCGGGCGCGGCGGTCTCGGCGAGTTGCTTCTCGATCAGCTTGGCGACCTCGGTCGAGCCGGTGAAGCAGACGCCGGCGATGCGCGGATCGGCGGTGAGCGGCCCGCCGACTGAAGGGCCATCGCCTGGCAGCAACTGGATGACGTCCTCCGGCACGCCGGCCTGGCGCAGCATCTCGACGGCGCGGAAGGCGATTAGCGGCGTCTGCTCGGCGGGCTTGGCGATCACCGAATTGCCGGTGACGAGCGCCGCGGCGATCTGCCCGGTGAAGATGGCCAGTGGAAAATTCCACGGCGAGATGCAGACGATCGCGCCGCGCGCTTCCGTACCGGCTTCGGCATTCGCCGTCTCGGCCGCGTAATAACGCAGGAAGTCGACCGCCTCGCGCACTTCGGCGACGCCGTCGGCCAGCGACTTGCCGGCCTCGCGCGTGGCTAAAGCGAAGAACTCGGCCGCATTGGCCTCGTAAAGGTCAGCGGCGCGGTTGAGGATCGCGGCGCGCTCGCTGACCGGCCGTTTTGCCCATGCTGGTTGCGCGTCGACGGCAATGCGCACGGCGGTCGCCACCTGCTTGGCCGCCGCCTCATGCACGGTGCCGACGACCTCGTCCGGCTTGGCCGGATTGACGATCTGCCGCTGCTTGCCGTAGCCGGCGGCGCGAGTGATCGGCTTGGCGTGCCAGCGGTCCGCTGCGGCAAATTCCGCCCTTGCCCTGTTGATGGCCGCAAGCGTGACCGGATCGGTGATGTCGAAACCCTTGGAATTGCGCCGGCCGGCGCCGAAGATCGCGGCCGGGCGTGCGATCGCCGGGTTGGCGGCGGGGCCTTGGCTTTCCACCGCCTCCAGCGGATCGCGGGCGATCTCCTCCGGCTCGACCTCTTCGTCGGTCAACTGGTGGACGAAGGAGGAGTTGGCGCCGTTCTCCAGCAGCCGCCGCACCAGATAGGCGAGCAGATCGGAATGCGCGCCGACCGGCGCGTAGATGCGGCAGCGCGTGCCCTCGGCCTTGCGTACCGTCTCGTGCAGCGCCTCGCCCATGCCGTGCAAACGCTGGAACTCGAAGGAATCGCGATCCTTCGTCATCGACAGGATCGCCGCCACCGTATGTGCATTGTGGGTGGCGAACTGCGGATAGATGCGGTCGGTCATCGACAGCAGCTTTTTCGCGCAGGCGATATAGGAGACGTCGGTGTTGGCCTTGCGCGTGAAGACGGGATAGCCGGCAAGGCCGAGCGTCTGCGCCCGCTTGATCTCGGTGTCCCAATAGGCGCCCTTCACCAGCCGCACCATGATGTTGCGGTCGTGCTTTTTCGCAAGCGCGTAGAGCCAGTCGATGACGAAGGCCGCACGCGGGCCATAGGCCTGGACGACGACGCCGAAGCCGTTCCAGCCGGCGAGCTCCGGTTCCGCGAGCACGCGTTCGATAACGTCGAGCGACAGATCGAGCCGGTCGGCTTCCTCGGCATCGATGTTGAGGCCCATGCGCGAATGCCTGGCGGCCAGAGCCAGGGACAACAGCCGCTCGGCCATCACCGGCAGCATCTTTTCCCTCTGCGCCACCTCATAGCGCGGATGGAGTGCGGAGAGCTTGACGGAAATGCCGTGGTTGTAGCGGATGTCGGGACCGTTCGATCCGGAGTCGAGCGAGGAAATCGCGTCCGCATAGGCCTTGTGGTAGCGCAGCGCGTCGACCTCGGTGCGGGCAGCCTCGCCCAGCATGTCGAAGGAATAGAGATAGCCCTTCTGCGTCATCGGGCGGCCGCGCTTGACCGCCTCGGCGATGGTGCGGCCGAGCACGAACTGCTCGCCCATTTCGCGCATCGCCGCCGCCACCGCCTTGCGGATGACCGGCTCGCCGAGCCTTCTCACCATGGCGCGCAGTGTGCCCTCGATGCCGCCCTCGCCTTCGTCGAGCACGCGGCCGGTCAGCATCAGCGCCCAGGTCGAGGCGTTGACGAAGATGGAGCTCGAGCTGCCCGAATGCGCCGACCAATCATGCGGCGCTATCTTGTCGGCGATGAGATCGTCCATCGTCTCGGCGTCGGGCACGCGCAGCAGCGCCTCGGCCAAGCACATCAGCGCCACGCCCTCCTTGGTCGACAGGCCGTAGGCCGAAAGAAAAACCTCCATCAGCCTCGGATCGGTCGAGCCGCGCACCGCGCGCACCAGATCGGCGGCGCGAGCCGAAATCGCCTTGCGCTCCTCCGCCGAAAGTCCGACCGCTGCGGAGAGGCGCTTCATCGCCTCGTCTTCGTCGGGCAGGTAGTTGGCGCGGATCTGCTGGCGGATGGCATCGAGCGGCATGTCGGGTCCATGAAAGCGAGCCTAAGGGTGCGGTCTGGCGGCCACCGGACCGATCGGCGCAAACTAGCACAACCGCGGAATCCAATCGGTCCAAAGAAATCGACAGAATAGGTAGTTTGAACTATCATATAGCACCTATTCCCATCATTTTGACCACCAGATCGATGCTCGAAGACCAATTGGACCGCATAGACCGTAACATCCTGTCCGCGCTCGGGCGCGACGGCAGGCTTTCCATGTCTGAACTGGCTTTGAAGGTCGGCCTGTCGAAGACGCCGGTGCAGGCGCGGGTGAAGCGGCTGGAGAAGGATGGCTACATAAGAGGCTATCGCGCAATCGTTGACCGCGAGCGCATGGGTGAAGGCCATGTCGCCTTCGTCCAGGTGAAGCTTTCCGACACGCGCTCGGCCGCGCTCGACGCCTTCAACCGCGCGGTGCAGTCAGTGCCGGAGATTGAGCAATGCCACATGATGGCATCGAGCTTCGATTATCTCCTGAAAGTCCGCACCACCGATATCGCCGCCTATCGCCGCGTGCTCGGCGAGCGCATCTCGGCCTTGCCGCACGTCGCGCAGACCTCGACCTTCGTGGCGATGGAGACGGTCAAGGACCGGTAGCTACTCGGACAAAGTCTTGAGGAAGGCCACCAGCGCAGCCCGCTCGCGATCGGACAGATCAAGCGGATGGACCTCCGAAACGCCCTCGACGGCAGCGGGTGCCTTCGAATAATGCGCGACCACCTCGTCGAGCGAGGAAAACTGTCCGGCATGCATATAGGGCGGACGCGAGGCCGCGCCCCGCAGCGACGGCGTCTTGTATGCGCGCACCAAGTCCTGCCCGTCCTTCACCATGAAGCGCAGCTCGCGGCAGGCGCTCGCGTCGCCGTCGCGGAACTTGCCAAAGCAGTTGAACGGATCGGCCTGAACTTGAGCCACCGCGTCGATCCGGCCCCGATCCGGCGGCAGGTCCTTGACCGGCGGCACGCCGGTGCTGTGGAAGGAGTTGTCGGTGAAGCGCGGTCCGTTGTGGCAGCTCACGCAATTGGCCTTGCCGATGAATAGCTTCAGCCCGAGGATCTCTTCCGGCGAGAAGGCAGCGTCGCCTTGCGGCTTGGTGCCGGTCGCGAGATCGATGGCGAAGCGGTCGAAGCGTGTCTGCGGAGGCTCGATCGACCGCTCGAAGGCCGCGATCGCCTTGCCGATATTGGCAAAGACGCGGTTGACGGCGTCGGCCTGGCTGGCCGGCATGGCGTTCCACGCCGCTTTCTCGGCATCGGTGCCAAGCGGACTGGCATTGGCCGGCACCGCGGAGAGATCGGGCAGCGGCCCGAAGATGCGCTCATAGCGCTCGCCGAAGCGGTTCTTGATGTAATGCGCGAAGGCGGCGCGGTTGCCGGCCTGTTCCAACGGGTTTTCGAGCGGCGTCAGCGCCTGCGCCCATAAACTGTCGCGCCTTCCGTCCCAGAAGAACCATGGATCGCGCGCCACGCCGGCCAAAGGCATGGTGCGCCGATTGGTGCGGCCGACGCCGACGGCCTGAGGCAGGTCGTCCTGGAACTGGCGGTCGATCTTGTGGCAGGTCGAGCAGGACACCGTGCCGTCGCGGCTCATGCCGACATCGAAGAACAGCGTCGATCCGAGCGCCGCCGCGGCCGGCACGTCGGCATACTGGTTCGTGGTGTCCGCTTTAAGCGCCGGCAGCGTGTTCAGCGCCAGCGAGGCGATGGTCTTCTTCTCGGCGTCGCTGAACTGAGGCCTGCCGCAACCGCCAAGCAAAGCGAGCGCGGCCAGGGCGAGCAGGCTTGCGACACTGACCAGGCGCCTCATCGGCTGCTCACAAGACGATGTTGAAGACGACGGAATCGGAGCCCGCCGCCGCCGAGATGGCGAAGCGCAGCTGCCACCAGCCGCTCATGGTGAACTTGACGCCGTCGATGCGGTAGCGGCCTCCGCCAAGATAGTCGGTCGCCTGCGGGCTGGTCGGCAGGCCGTGATTGTGCTGCGGCATGCCGCCGGAAACGGTGATCGCAGCACCCTCCACCGGCGCGCCGGCGGCGGTCTTCAGCGTCAGCAGCCAGGACTGCAGCTCGCCTTGCCGGATCACGCCGCGCTCCGGCTCGAAGCTCGCCATAAACAGGCCGCTCGCCGTCTTCTTCGAGCGCGAGGTGTCGGGACCTGACGCCGAGTGCGGCGCCGTCAGATAGACAACGGCGAGGATGCCGACCAGCAGGGCGGCCAGACCGAGACCCGCAAGAACATAACGCCATATCGATGCCAAACCCGTTCCTCTTCGGCTGATAACGTCGCGGGCTGCGTGCCGCATCCCGCCCCGCCTGTGGGAAATCGCTTCTGGCGCAAAAATCGGCCCACGCCAAGCATGGCGCTAGCGGTTGCAAAAAGCTACAGCAACAAAGCCTTAGGAGGATAAGCCGAATGGAAGCCAATGGTATCGCGTCGATCGGCGAATGCATGATCGAGCTGTCGGGCCAGGCAGGGCCGAACTGGCGCATGGGCTTTGCCGGCGACACTTTCAACACGCTTTGGGCGCTTCATGCACTGAGCCCGGGCCGCCCGGCGACCTTTGTCTCGGCCTTCGGCGATGATCCGTTTTCGCGCGATCAGATCGATTTCTTCGCCCGGAACGGCATCGGTATCGGCAACAGCCCGGTCATTGCCGGCGCCAGGCCCGGCCTTTACGCCATCACGCTCACCGGAGCCGAGCGCGCCTTCACCTATTGGCGAAGCGACGCGGCGGCGCGCCAGCTTGCCTCCGATCCGGCGGCGCTGGCGAAAAGCCTTGAAAACCAGGCGCTTGTCTACTTTTCCGGAATCACCCTGGCAATTCTGGACGAGGCGGCGCGCAAAGCCTTGCTCGCGGCGGTCGCGACGGCCCGTGCGGCCGGCTCGCTCGTTGCCTTCGACCCCAACTATCGCCCCAGGCTCTGGCCTGGCCGTGAAACGGCACAGGCCGCGATCCTGGAAGCGCTTGCCATCGCCGACATCGCCCTGCCGACTTTTCCGGACGAGCAGATGCTGTTCGGAGACGAGACTTCGCAGGCGACAGCGGAACGTCTCGGTCCCTTGGTCGCTGAGGTCGTCGTCAAGAATGGCGAGCAACCGGCATTGATTGGCGTGGGAGGCAGATCGGAAACAGTCGACGCGGTGCATGTCGCCACACCCGTCGACACCACCGGCGCCGGCGATTCCTTCAATGGCGGCTATCTCGCCGCCCGGCTCGCTGGCGATGCGCCCGCCGACGCGGTTCGGCGCGCGCATCGCGTCGCCGCCGCCGTGGTCCAGGTTCGCGGCGCCCTGGCGCCGTTCGAGACGCTTAGAGCAGCTTTCGACGGCTAAGTTAGGGGAGCCGGAACCTGTATTCCGTAACCTGACGGTAGATCTGGCCTGGCCACAGCGTGGCTTGCGGGAAATAGGGCCGGTTCGGCGCATCCGGCCAGGCCTGCGCTTCGAGGCAGAAGCCTGAAAAGGCCTTGTAGCGGCGCCCGTCCAATCCGGGCGAGGACGGCGCCACATACTGGCCGATATAGAGCTGCAGGCCGGGCTCGGTGGTCCAGACTTCCATCTCGATGCCCGAGTTGGCGCCTTGCACCCAGGCCGCCTGGTGGAGCGGTCCACGGCTCGAGGCGAGGCAGAAATTCACGTCGTAGGAAAGCTGCTCGCCTTCCGTTTCCATGCGGAGCGGTCGCGCCTGGCGGAAATCATAAGGCGTGCCGTCGACCGGCTTCACCGCCCCGGTCGGGATCATCTCGCCGTCGACGGGCGTGTAGGCGCCGGCATTGAGCATCAGCCGGTGGTCGAGGATGTCGCCGGCGCCGCCATCGTCGAGGTTGAAGTAGGAGTGCTGCGCCAGGTTGCAGAGCGTCGGCTCCTCGCAGGTCGCGGTCAGTTCCATGCTGAGCGTGCCGGGGATCTTCAGCCGGTAGGTGCAGGTGACGTCGAGCGCGCCTGGAAAGCCCATCGTGCCGTCCGGATCGTGTAGCGTCAGCGTGACGAAATCGCGTCCGTGTAGCGAAACCGTCCACGGACGGTGGAAATAGCCTTCCGACCCGCCATGCAGCGTGTGCTTTCCCAGAAAATTGCGGTCCGTCTGGTAGCGCTTGCCGGCGATGATGAAGTGGCCGTCGCGAATACGATTGGCGAAGCGGCCGACTACGGCGCCGAAATAGGCGCGGTCGCTCTCATAGGGCTCGAAACTGTCGTAACCCAGCACCAGCGGCGCGTCATGACCGGTGAGCCGCAGATCCTGGACGATCGCACCGAGGCCGATGATGTTGGCGGTCAGCCCGCCGCCTCGGATGGTGAAGCGGCGAACCGGCTCGCCCGCCTGCGTCGTGCCGAAGATCTCGCCGTCCTTCATCGCTGTGCCCAAAAAACGTACAGTTCATTGATCGGTGGACTACGCCGGCTGTCTCCGGCAGGGGCAGGCCAGGCGCCTGCCCCACCAGTGGATGGCTGTCAGAGGCCGAGCCCGCCGATGCACACATATTTGGTGTCGAGATAATCCTCGATGCCCTGGTGTCCGCCTTCCTTGCCGAGGCCCGATTCCTTGACGCCGCCGAACGGCGCCTCCGGCGTGGTGATCAAGCCCTCATTGACGCCGACCATGCCGTACTTCAGTCCTTCCATCACGCGGAAGGCGCGGCCGAGATCGCCGGTGTAGAAGTAGGCTGCGAGGCCGAATTCGGTGTCGTTGGCGAGCGCGATCGCCTCTTCCTCGGTCTCGAACTTGAACACCGGGGCGACCGGCCCAAAGATCTCCTCCTTCATGAAGCGCATCTTCGGCGTCGCATTGGCGATGACCGTCGGCTGGAAGAACGAGCCGCCGAGCGCGTGGCGCTTGCCGCCGGCAACCACATTGCCGCCCTTCGACGTCGCGTCGGCGATCAGTTCCTCGACCTTCTCGACCGCTTTCTCGTCGATCAGCGGCCCCTGCTGCACGCCCTCCTCCAGGCCGGAACCGACCTTGAGGTTGTTGCTGGCCGCGGCCAGCTTCTCGACGAACTTGTCGTAGACGCCGGCCTGCACGAGGAAGCGGTTGGTGCAGACGCAGGTCTGGCCGGAATTGCGGTATTTGGCGGTGATGGCGCCGGCAACCGCGCGGTCGATGTCGGCATCGTCGAAGACCAGGAACGGCGCGTTGCCGCCGAGTTCCATCGACACTTTCTTGACTGTCACCGACGACTTCTGGATCAGGATCTTGCCGACCTCGGTGGAGCCGGTGAAGGTGATCTTCTTGACCAGCGGATTGGCGCAGATCTCGTCGCCGATCTCGCCGGCCGAGCCGGTCAGGATGTTGATGACGCCCTTGGGGAAGCCGACCTCCTCGGCGAGCGCGCCCCAGGCGAGGCCCGAATAAGGCGTCTGCGAGGCCGGTTTGACGACGGCCGTGCAGCCGGCGGCCAGCGCCGGGCCGAGCTTGCGGGCGAGCATCGAGGACGGGAAATTCCACGGCGTGATGGCGGCGATGACGCCGACCGGCTCCTTGGTCACCAGGATGCGGCGGTCGCCCCAGGGCGACGGCACGATGTCGCCATAGGTGCGGCGGCCCTCCTCGGCGAACCACAGGATGTAGCTCGCGGCCGAGCCGATCTCGCCCTTGGATTCGAAGAGCGACTTGCCCTGCTCGATGGTGAGCAGCTCGGCCAGAACGTCCTGATTGTCCATCATCGCGTCGTGCAGCTTGCGCAGAAGCTTCGAGCGCTCGAGCGCGGTGGTCTTGCGCCAGGTCTTGAAGGCTTCCTCGGCGGCCTCGATGGCCCGGCGGGTTTCGGTCTTGCCGGCCTTCGGCACGGTGCCGATTTTGAGGCCCGTGGCGGGATTGTTGACGTCGATGGTCTGGCCGCTGTCGGCCTGCACCCATTCGCCGTTGATGAGATTGGCCTGGCGCATGAAATGGCTGGTTTTCTGAAGCATGGTCTGGCCTCCGTTCGGCGCGCTGATCGGCCGTTTTTCTGGATATTCGATAAGCGTGCAAGGCCGCACGCTGGCGCATTGCTCTTACCTAGGGAAAGCCCGGCAAGCAATCACAAGATGGCATATAGGGGTTGGGCCAGCAAAGGCGAGCGCGAGCCCGCTCCCGCTATCCCCCGCTCTGCTATCCAAAGATATGTACAACCACCGTCAGCCAGAACGACGTGGTGAGCACCGCGCTTGCCGTGGCGATCGTCATCTGGTTCGACGCCAGCGCCTGGCCGGTGTTGAACTGAACGGCGATGAGATAGGAGTTGACGCCGGATGGCAACGCCGCCACCACCACGGCCACCTTTGCCGTCAGCGGCGGCAGGCCGAGCAGCCAGACCAGGAGAAGCACCAGAGCCGGCATCAGGAAGAGCTTGAGAGCCGACAGCGCGAGCGCCGGCCGGACGTTGCCGGAAATGCCGAAACGGCGCAGGCTGAGTCCCATCGCAAACAGCGCCACCGGCCCGGCCGTATCGGCCAGCGCGTCGACCAGCCGCCCGATCAGCGCCGGCAGCGGCGCGTCGGTGAAGCGCCAGGCGAGCCCCGCCAGAATGCCGATAATCAGCGGATTGACGAACAGCCGCCTGAGAAAATTCCTGAGGACACGCAGCGGATGCACTTGCTCGCCGCCGCTGCGGCCGAACATCTCGAACAGCACGATCGAGGCCATCATCATGACCGGTAGATGGATGGAGACCAGCAGCGACAAGACCTCGAAGCCGTTCGGGCCGAATATGCCGAGTATGAAGGGCGCGCCGAGCAGCACGACATTGGAATAGGCCGAGGAAACGCCGCCGACGATGCCGGCGCGGGCGTCACGGCCGAAGATGCGCGTCGTGACCAGATGGCCGGCGGCCCAGGTGACGGCGACCGCCGCGAAATAGGCGCCCCACAGCGACCAAGGCGCCACGCCGTGGAAATCCGACTTCACCATCGTTTGGAACAAAAGCAGCGGCATCGCCACGTTGACGGCGAATTCGGATATGCCTTCCCCGCTTACCGGCTTCAGATAGCCGGTGAGCCCGGCGAGATAGCCGAGCGCGACGAGACTGAAAACGAAGAGGACGGTTTCGGTGAGCGGAGTCATTTTCGGGGCAGAGACATTTTTCCCGTGATAGGCGAGCCCCGATCGTGGCGCAATCGACCGGCGGGAAGCCGTGCTCCCATGCATCGCTCGCCCTCAGCTTGTCTTTCAGCCCGCTTTGCGGTCCCTATATGCCGGTCATGGCTCCGGCCTCGCGGACCGCTATAAGGACTTCTGATGCTGCGACTTGCCCTGGCGCTTTTCCTGTTTGCCGTCCCGACCCTCGCCCACGCAACCGACGCCGGCTGGGCGCTCTTGCGCGACGGCGGTCACGTCGTGCTGCTTCGCCACGCCTTCGTCACCGGAACGACCGATCCGGCGAATTTCGACATCGGCAATTGCGCCAGCCAGCTCAACCTGTCGGAGCGCGGCAAGCAGCAGTCAAGCCGCATCGGCGCCCTCTTCGCGGCGCGCGCCGCCCCTATCGAGCGCGTGCTCTCCAGCCGCTACTGCCGCTGCCTCGACACCGCCCGCATCGCCTTCGAGGCCGAACCGGAGCCCTTCGAGCCGCTCGACCTGCTCAAGACCGATCCCGCTGAGAAGGCCGCCCAGATGGAGGCGGTGATGAAGGAGATCCGGGGCTATTCTGGTTCCGACAATCTGGTGCTGGTCACGCATCTGGAAAACATCGAGGCCCTTACCGGCGTCACGCCGCGCGAGGGCGAAGCCGTGGTGGTGGCACCGGAGGGCGACGGCCTCAAGGTGCTCGGCCGCGTCACCTTCTGACGCCGTCGGCCCGCACGGCTCGGTGCTGTGGCCGAAATGCCACAGCCGAAAGAAGCCGCGAATCCGCCGCGACAATGCCGCTTGCGACAACCCGTCGCAGGGTCTATAGGCGCGCTCCCGGTCAAAAACCGAAGCGAGCACAACGGTTGGAGCTTTCGTCTCCGCCCGCGCAGGCGGCTTTGCCGCGCTGTGTACGGCGCCGTTTCGGAGTGTTGGGACTTGCGGGTGTAGCTCATGGAGAGCGCCGGACTTGGGTCCGGAGGCAGGGTTCAATTCCCACACCCACGACACGGATAGCTCAGTTGGGTAGAGCATCAGACTCATAATCTGACGGCCGAAGGTTCGAATCCTTCTCCATTTGGCCTGATAAGCCA
>NZ_RQXT01000249.1 GCF_003863365.1 Mesorhizobium tamadayense
ACTTTGCTTGTGCAAAGAGCCGTGCCCGCCAATGTATATTGCGCAGGTTGGCGACCAATACATGGTCAAGCGGATGCCGCTGTCGGGTGGCAGCTATGATCCTTCCTGTTCCTCTTACGAGCCGCGCGATGAACTGTCCGGCCTCGGCGTGCTGATGGGCAGCGCTATCCAGGTCGATTCCGAGAGCGGCATGGCCGCGCTGAAGCTGGACTTTCGCCTGTCGAAGGTCGGCACGCGATCTGTGCCGGCAGTTGGCGCCGCAGGTTCGGACAGCGTGGTCGGGGACACCAGGAAACTCTCCCTGCGAGGCCTGCTCCATTATCTCTGGCACGAAGCGGAGCTGACAGTCTGGACGTCGCGATGGGCTGGCAAACGGCATTGGTGGAATATTCGTTGGCACCTCGTCGAGGCCGCTGGCCAGATGACGGTCAAGGGCGGAGCG
>NZ_RQXT01000250.1 GCF_003863365.1 Mesorhizobium tamadayense
GCTTTGCCTGTGCAAAGAGCCCTGCCCGGCGATGTATATTGCGCAAGTTGGCGACCGATACATGGTCAAGCGGATGCCGCTTTCGGGTGGCAGCCATGATCCTTCTTGTTCCTCTTACGAGCCGCCCGACGAACTGTCCGGCCTCGGCGTGCTGATGGGCAGCGCTATCCAGGTCGATTCCGAGAGCGGCATGGCCGCGCTGAAGCTGGACTTTCGCCTATCGAAGGTCGCCACGCGATCTGTGCCGGCAGTTGGAGCCGTAGGTTCGGACAGCGTGGTCGGGGACACCAAGAGACTCTCCCTGCGAGGCCTGCTCCATTATCTCTGGCACGAAGCGGAGCTGACAGTCTGGACGTCGCAATGGGCTGGCAAACGGCATTGATGGAATATTCGTTGGCATCTCGTCGAGGCCGCTGGCCAGATGACGGTCAAGGGCGGAGCA
>NZ_RQXT01000251.1 GCF_003863365.1 Mesorhizobium tamadayense
CCATGTTCGCCTTTGGCAACAGCTGGCTTGGTCATGCGAGCTTCCCGTACGGCGGCGGCTATTGCAACCGATCGCTCTGAAGCTGTCCGCAGCCGCTCGTCGCTAGCCACCGCGCCCGCGCCAGGTGGGATGTCCAAGCCCGACGTGCCCGTTCCGGCTGGCGCTCTGCGTCAATGTTCAAGATGGCTCGTGCCACCTTGCGCCAGTCGAGGCCCATCGCCTCCGACATCAGCAGGACGGCGTAAGTCTGAAAGTGCGCCACGTCGTAAGGCGTGACCTCGGCCAACTCGGGTGTTTCATTATCGATCCAGGCCTCCTCCTCCTTTGGGGGCGCGTCGATGTAGCGGCCAATCGAGGCCAGGTGCGCCGCAATCTGGTAACGCAGGTGATCGCGGCTCCCGTAGCGCGCATCGATTTCGCCGAGCTTCTTGTACAATCCCC
>NZ_RQXT01000252.1 GCF_003863365.1 Mesorhizobium tamadayense
GTTGTTGACGGCGGTACAGGGCGGTAATGCGCCTGATGTCGCCACCCTGGATCAAATCTGGATGGGCGCCTTTGCTCAAGCAGGCGCAATCACGGCTCTCGACGACCAAGTCAAGACTTCCGGTCTTATGGCCGACACTTTCTTCAAAGGAGCCTGGGCCTCAAATGTTTCTGACGGCAAGCTCTGGGGAATCCCCATCAACGTGGACGTTTGGTCCTTCACTTACTACAATAAGGCACTCCTCAAAGAGGCTGGGGTTGATCCTGCCTCGCTAAAGACCTTCGAGGGATTGAAGGCAGCGGCGCCGAAGCTTACGGACAAGTCCAAGGGACGCTATGGCATTGGCTTGTTCGGCCACAAGGGGGAAGATACGGTCGTCGTCCTCGATACTTTCATCTTTTCCAATGGCGGCAAAGTCTTGGATGAGAAGGGT
>NZ_RQXT01000253.1 GCF_003863365.1 Mesorhizobium tamadayense
GCCCTTCTCATCCAAGACTTTACCGCCATTGGAGAAGATGAAGGTATCGAGGACGACGACCGTATCTTCCCCCTTGTGGCCGAACAAGCCAATGCCGTAGCGGCCCTTGGACTTGTCCGTAAGCTTCGGCGCCGCTGCCTTCAATCCCTCGAAGGTCTTTAGCGAGGCAGGATCAACGCCAGCCTCTTTGAGGAGTGCCTTGTTGTAGTAAGTGAAGGACCAAACGTCCACGTTGATGGGGATTCCCCAGAGCTTGCCGTCAGAAACGTTCGAGTCCCAGGCTCCTTTGAAGAAGGTGTCGGCCGTAAGACCGGAAGTCTTGACTTGGTCGTCGAGAGCCGTAATTGCGCCGGCTTGAGCAAAGGCGCCCATCCAGATTTGATCCAGGGTGGCGACATCAGGCGCATTACCGCCCTGTACCGCCGTCAACAAT
>NZ_RQXT01000254.1 GCF_003863365.1 Mesorhizobium tamadayense
GACGAACGGATGAAGGCGCGTTTCCGCGCCAAGAAAGAGCGCCTCAAGGACAAATCGGCCTGAACCCGCTCGAACCCTGTTGCCTCAAAATCTAGCGAGAGTGACGATGCCTTGGATTGACGTTTGTGGAGCCGACGACCTGGAAGAGGAAGGCGGCCTGCGGTTCGACCATGCAGGTAAGACGTTCGCAATCTTCCGGAATCATCAAGACCAGTATTACTGCACGGACGGGCTTTGTACCCACGAGAATATCCACCTCGCCGACGGGTTGGTGATGGAGAATACGGTGGAATGCCCCAAGCATGCCTCGGTCTTCGACTTCACAACCGGCGAGGTCGAGACGCCTCCCGCCTGCGATAACCTGCGCACCTACGCCGTTAAGGTCGAAGGCGGCCGCGTGATAATCGATGTCTGAGGAGACGATCCGATGACC
>NZ_RQXT01000255.1 GCF_003863365.1 Mesorhizobium tamadayense
AACTTTTGAGCGGCGGCGTGTCGAAACTGCAAGCTTTTTTCGTTCATACGCTAATCGAGTACTAGATCGACACGTCCAGGACGGCTTGGCAACATCCGGATGTAAAGTTCGTTACGCTGCTCAACGCCGTCCTTGTGATGGCGTTGAGCAGAAGGCGAGCTCCAGACCTTAGGCGTTAGCCTAGCGTTTCGCGGCTGGCTTCTTGATTGGAGTTGTCTTCTCTTCCCATGCCAAGTTGCCGCCGATTAACTCGGCGCAGCCGTCCTTTGCCAAACGGCATGGCCGACAGTTCTTGCGCGTTCGGAAGGTTGGTCGTCCGATTGATCGTTTCCATTCCTCAGAAGTCGCGAGGAATTGGGAGGGCAACGGTATTCATCCAGAAGCCAGGATGCGCTGCTTTGCCCCTGCCGGACGAATCCCCATTTTTTCA
>NZ_RQXT01000256.1 GCF_003863365.1 Mesorhizobium tamadayense
TGCGCGGCCTGAGACATAGGTGACGTTTTGTACCGGACACATGGGTAACACTTTTGGCTTTTGGCCGGAGGTGTTGATGCCGTGGAGAGAGTGTTCGGTTATGGAGGAACGTCTTCGTTTTGTGGCTCGGCTTCTCGATGGAGAAGGGATGAGCGAGGTGTGCCGGGAGTTCGGGATCTCGCGCAAGACCGGCTACAAGATCTTCAACCGCTACAGGCAAGAGGGGCTGGAGGCGCTTTGCGATCGCTCGCGGCGGCCGGTGCGCTACGCCAACCAGTTGCCCGACCAGATCGAGCGGCTGGTCGTCGAGACCAAGCGCGAGAAGCCGCATTGGGGCGCCAGGAAGATCAGGGAGTTGCTGGTCAGGAAGCTTGCCGGTGACATGCGCATCCCGGCCAGGAGTACGGTGCATGCCGTGCTCGACCGCCA
>NZ_RQXT01000257.1 GCF_003863365.1 Mesorhizobium tamadayense
TCGGAGACGACGAGCTTGACGCCGCGCAGGCCGCGGCGGGTCAGCTTGCGCAGGAACTCCGTCCAGATCGGCTCGGCCTCAGACGTGCCGACCTCCATGCCCAGCACCTCGCGCCGGCCGTCCGCGTTGACGCCCACAGCGATGATGACGGCGACCGAGACGATGCGGCCGCCGCGGCGCACCTTCAGGTAGGTGGCGTCGATCCACAGATATGGCCAGTCGCCCTCGATGGGTCTTTCAAGAAACGCTTTGACCTTGCCGTCGATCTCTTCGCACAGCCGGCTGACCTGGCTTTTGGAGATGCCGCTCATGCCCATGGCCTTGACCAGGTCGTCGACCGAGCGGGTCGAGATACCCTGGACGTAGGCCTCCTGGATGACGGCGGTCAGCGCCTTCTCGGCCATGCGGCGTGGTTCGAGGAAACCG
>NZ_RQXT01000258.1 GCF_003863365.1 Mesorhizobium tamadayense
ACCGAGGAAGATCGGGCGAAGCCGAAGCTCCGCCCGGTGGCAGTTAGCCGAGCGCCGCCATCTGAAGGTCGGCCGCCTGCCGGTTGACTGTCTGGCCAGGGTTCTCAACCTGGCGTTCGTAAGGCTTCCAGCTTTCACCAACGACGTGCTCGTAGGCGGAGACGGCGCCCTCGGCCGCCATGCGCAGTGCATGTGCCTGAAGGCCCATCTCGGCGGCGAATTCGCGCTTCCGCTGGGCCTTGCTGTCGAAGCCCACCGGCCCGTCAATGTCCTCGTCGCGGGTGTCGTTGGCGAGCCTGGCTGTGGCGTCCTTGGCCTCGGTGACGGCCTTCGAATAGAACTGGCCTGCTCCATAGGCGGAGCCGACATGGGACCCGACGATCCTCTGCAAATGGATCTGCATCGCCTTGTCGGAAAG